>DASRII010000274.1:0-15589 GCA_035650075.1 Micromonosporaceae bacterium
CTGCTGCTCGTCACCGCCACGGTGCTCGAAGTGGCGCTGATGCGTCGGGAGCAGGCCCGCGCCGAGCGCAGGTACGCGTACGCCGCCCTGGCGGCACTCCTGACCGCCTTCGCGATCTGGAACGCCGCCAGGGCATGGCTGTGCGATCCGCACTCCCTTCTTCAGGGCCATGCGGTGTGGCACGTCCTGTGCGCCGTAGCCGCGTACTTCCTGTACCGGTACTACGCCAGCGAAAGGTGAGGACGAGTGGTCCTTGTCTTCGAGGCCGAGCTATGGATCTGGGATGCGCGACGCGCCGACAGTTGGACGTTCGTGAGCCTGCCGGCCGACGCGTCCGAGGAAATTCGCGAGCTGGCCGGCGGCACACGTCGCGGATTCGGCTCACTGCGCGTGCGGGTCACCGTCGGCGGCAGTACGTGGACGACCTCCATCTTCCCGGACAGCGCCCGTGGCACATATGTGCTGCCGATCAAGCGCCGGGTACGCGAGGCCGAAGCACTCGTCGCTGGTGACGTCGCGACCGTGGAGATCGAACTCATGGACCTGTGACGGGGCAGGTGGGGGGATTCCCGTAGCCGTCGTGCTTCCCGAGATAGCGGGCCAGGGCGAAGCTGCCGGCGGTCAGGTCCGAGTTGGCCGTCGTACCAGCCACCACGACCCGCCCGTTGGGCTGGAGCACGGCACTGCTGATGCCGGCGTTGTCGCCGATCGCCGTCGTGGTACGCCCGCAGTCGCCGAACGTGGTGTCGAGACCGCCGTCGGCCAGGTAGCCGGCGAGCGCGAAGGTCGACGGGAAGCCGGCCGCGCCCGCCGCGACGATCCGCCCGTCGGGGCGCAACAGCACACTCCTGGCACCCGACTCGCCGCCGGCGAACTCGGTCACCACCATGCCGTTGCCGGCGCCGAAGGTCGTGTCGAGCGATCCGTCGCTGAGGAAGCGCATCAGGCCGAAGGCACCCTTCCCGGCCTCGGTCTCCCCCAGCCCGGCGGCGAGGATCCGACCATCGCGCCCGATGACCACATCCTCGGCCCCGCCCTTGCCCTGGCTGAATACGTTCTGCGCCACCACGATCCCGTTGTTGCCGAAGGTCGAATCGGGTTGGCCGTCGCTGGTGAGCCGGACGACCGCGAACTGCTGGCCGACGAATCCCGGGCCGATGGCGGTACCCGCCAGCACGATCCGGCCGTCGGACTGCAGCGCCACCGCGTTGGCCGCGGCGTCCCCGCCGGGGATCAGGACGAGTACGGTACCGCCGTTGCCGAAGCTCGCATCCAGCGTGCCGTTCGGCAGGTAGCGGGCGGCGGCGAACAAGGCGTTTTGGTTGTCGTCGTTCGCTCCACCGACCACGACGATCTTGCCGTCCGGCTGCACGACGACGCCGCTGCCGCCGGCGACACCGGCCGGTCCCACCGGGGTGATGGCGATGCCGTTCACGCCGAAGGACTTGTCCAGCGCGCCGTCCGGAAGATAGCGGACGACGACGAAGCCGATGTCGTCGCCGTGGCCCAGGCCGGCGGTACCGACCGCGACGATGCGGCGGTCCGGTTGGATCGCGACCGCCTCGGCGCCGTCCGCCCCCGTCGCAGCCGGCAACGGGGTGACCACCCGCCCGCCACTGCCGAAATGCGGATCCAAGGTGCCGTCGCCGCGGTACCGGGCGAGGAGGAAGTCGGGGGCGTTCTCGGCGAGCCCGCCGCCCACCGCGACGAAGGAGTGCCCACCCTGTACCGCGATTCCGCTGGCACCCGCCGGTAGATCCGGGAAGGTCGTGACGACAACCCCGTTGTCGCCGAACGTGGGGTCCAGTTCACCGGTGGCCCTGGCTGCCCCGACCGCGGCCGGCGGACCGACCGTTGCGGCAACGAGCAACGCGAGGACGGACAGGCCCGCTGCGGCACGAGCCACTGATATTCCGCGCATATGAGATCTTTCCGCTTTTAATGACTGATTAGCGACAACATCATAGGCATCTCGAGAGCGCATCGGCGGAGAAGACACTCGCGTCTGACGAGACGCATGCTGGGTCGACACCCGTGCCCGACGAACGGGAGGCAGACCCGTGACAACAACCCTCGATGTGTACGCGGTCCTGGCCGCGGACGGCGACGATGTCGATCGCATGGTGGCCGACCTCGGCGATCCACAGTGGACGATAGAGACTCCGGCCGTCGGCTGGACGATCGCGCACCAGATCGCCCACCTGACAGCGGTCTTCCACATGGCCGGCTTGGCAGCCTCCGACGCGGAAGCCTTCAAGGAGCTGGGCGCCCGGCTCGGCCCTGACTTCAACGCCAATGTCCAGGCCGCGCTGTCGCAGTACCTGTCGGATCCCCCGCGGGTGCTGCTCGGACGGTGGCGCACCGAGCGGGCCAACACGGCGAAGGCGCTCGCCGCCGTACCGTCCGGCCAGATGGTGCCGTGGCTCGTACGTCCACTGCCGGCACCGGTCCTCGCGGCCGCCGGCATGATGGAGCTGTTCGGGCACGGGCAGGACATCGCCGACGCGCTCGGCATCAAGCGCGAGCGCACCGACCGGCTGCGCTACCTGTGCGAGTTCGCGGTACGGACCTGGGACTTCGGCTACCAGGCACGCGGGCTGACCCCGCCGGACGTGGAGTTCGGCTACACACTGACCGCACCCTCCGGCGCGACGTGGGAGCTCGGCGCACCGGACGCGACGCAACGGATCACCGGACCGGCCGTGGACTTCTGCCTCCTGGTGACCAGGCGACGGCACCGCGACGACCTCGCGCTGCGCGCCACCGGCAAGGACGCCGAGGAGTGGTTGAACATCGCTCAGGCGTACCGCGGCCCCGCTGGACCGGGTCGGACCCCCGGGCAGTTCCCGGAGGGCTTCTGAGCCCGGTCCAATCGGGGCGCGGTTCAGCTCTCGTCGACCAAGGTGATGGCCAGCTTGGGGCATACCCGAGCGGCCTCACCGGCGGCGGGCCATTGCTCCTCGGGCGGCTCCGGTACGAGTACCCGCATCACGTCGTCGTCGCCGATCTCGAAGATGTCGGGCGCCGCCATGGTGCACAGCCCGTTGCTGTCACATTGGTCGTAGTCGACTTCTACTCGCATCGCTATCACAGGTAGGGCGTGTTGGGAGCAAGGCCGCACAGGATCCGGCCGTAGAGCTCGAGGTTCGTGTTCGGGTGCATGATGCCGTGCAGGTTGAGCGCCTGCACGTCGCGCTCGATGCGCTGGATCGGTACATCGTGGTAGATGGACGATCCGCCGCTCGCCGTGTTGAGGATGTCCACGGCCTCCTTGACCCGCTGGCAGGTCGCCCCCATGTCGAGCCTGACCCGGGCACGTTCCTCCAGCGTCCACTCTGGACCCTTGGTGTCGACCATCTCCGCGGCGCGGTACGCGTGGAACTCTGCCTCGGCGACCTTGACCGTCGCCTCGGCGACCTGCAGGTGAGTCAACGGCGCTTGGCACTGGTCGGCGTACTCGGTATAGCTGATCTTCCGGCCCGGTAGCCGCTCGAAGAACGCGTCCACGGCGGCCTTGGCCAGACCCAGCGCGGTGGCCGTGGCGGTCGTGCATGCCATCGGCATGAACGGGATGCGGTAGGTCGGCGAGTCGGCGTTGCGTACCGACAGGTGATGTCCCTGCAGCACCGGACCCATCGGCAGGACGCGCTCCTCGGGAACGAACAGGTCCGTCGCGACGGTCGAGACGCTGCCGGTACCGCGCAGGCCCGCGGTGTGCCAGTCGTCGACGATCTCCAGGCCCGACATCGGGATCAAGACGAGAATCGGCTCGGGTACGCCGTCCGGGGTGACCCGCACCGCCGAGTTGGCGTTCCACTGGCTCTGTTGCGCGCCGGTGTTGAACGCCCACCTGCCGTTGAGCACGACACCCCCGTCGGTCGGTACCGCCATCGCGGTCGGGCTGAGGATGCCGCTGATCCGTACATCCGGGGTAGCGAAGACTTCGTCCTGCACCTCGTCCGGGAACAGGCCGACCAACCAGCTGCTGATCGACCACACGGCCACGGTCCAGGAGGTCGAGCCGTCGCCGCGGCCCAGCTCGGAAATGACATCGACCACGGTCTTCATGTCCGACTCGTAGCCGCCGTAGTGGAGCGGTATGCGCATCTTCAGCACGCCCGCGTCGGTGAGTGCGGTGAGCGTCTCCTCCGGCAGGCGCCGGTTCTCCTCCGCCCACAGCGCGTTCTTCTTCAGCAGCGGTACCACATCCTGGACGCGTCTCGCCAGCTCGGTATGCGCCGGTGCGTCGATGGTGTCCATGGCTGCTTCTTCGATGGTGTCCATGGCTCCCTCCTCAATCGGAGAGGCTGGCACCCGGTGGCCGGCGATACATCTTCGAGCGTGCGATGCGCGTGCGACGGTGCTGGACCGACGTATCGACAGCACGTTCGAAGGTGACGCGGGATGAGCCGGGGTCAGACCCTGTTCACGATCCATTCGGCAGACCACGCGGGAGATTGCCATGCAAACCACGCAACCCATCCAGGCCCAGGCCATTGCGTTGGATCCCACAGGTCGGGACATCCACGCCGAGTCCGAACGCCTTCGAGCCCGCGGCCCGGTGGCGCGGGTCGAGATGCCGCACGGCGTCCTCGGCTGGTCGATCACCAACTACGAGCTCGCGAAGGAACTGCTGGCGGACCCGCGCATCTCCAAGGATCCGCGCAAGCACTGGCCGGCCTACATCGATGGCGAGATCGGTGCGGACTGGCCATTGATCAGCTGGATCGAGATGGACAACATGACGACCCGGTACGGGGTCGAACACACCCGTCTGCGCAAACCGATCGCGCGGGCGTTCAGTCCACGGCGCACCGATGCGATGCGACCGCAGGTGGAGAAGGTGGTCGCGGGCCTGCTCGACAAGCTGGAGGCCATGCCGCCGGGCGAGGCGGTCGACCTCAAGGCACGGTTCTCGTTCCAGGTACCCGCCGAGGTGATCTGCGACCTGTTCGGTGTGCCCGAGGCCGACCGGGCGGACGCGCTGCGGGGCGGCGAGGTCGCCGTCGATACCTCGGTCACGCCCGAAGAGGCCGAGGCCAACGTGCGCAACTGGATCGCCACCTTCGAACGCCTCATCGACCTCAAGCGCCGGTCGCCGGGCGACGACCTGACCACCGATCTCATCCACGGCGGCGAGGACGACGGCACCCAACTCACCCACTCCGAGCTGATCGGCACGCTGTTCCTGTTGCTCAGCGCCGGATCCGAGACGGTGATGAACCTGCTGACGTCGGCCGTACGGGAGCTGCTGCTGCAGCCGGACCAGCTCGAGCTGGTGCGCTCCGGCAAGGTCACGTGGGGGGACGTCGTCGAGGAGACGCTGCGGGTACAGTCCCCGATCGCCCAGCTTCCGCTGCGCTTCGCCCTCGATGACATCGAGGTGGCGGGTGTGACGATCGCCAAGGGCGATCCGATTCTCGTGGGCTTCGCCGGGGTCGGCCGGGACCCGGAACTGCACGGGCCGACGGCGGGCCGATTCGATCTCACCCGCGACAACAAGGAGCACCTCAGCTTCGGCCACGGGCCGCACTTCTGCATCGGCGCGCCGCTGGCCCGTCTCGAGGCCGGCATCGCGCTGCCGGCACTCTTCGACCGGTTCCCCGACATGGCGCTCGCCGTACCGCCGGACCGCCTGGAGCCGCAGATCACGTTCATCATGAACGGAAACCACACGCTGCCGGTGTACCTCAACGGAAAACCTGCGTAACCAAATCGAGACTCATGGCTACCATGAGTAGATGCCGGGGCGGGCCTACGGCGGTCAGCACTGCTCCGTTGCCGGGGCACTCGAGGTGGTGGGCGAACGGTGGACGTTCCTCATCGTGCGGGACGCGCTGCTCGGTAAGGCCCGCTTCGACTCTTTCTTGAGCGGGCTCGCGATTGCCCGCAACGTCCTCACCGACCGGCTGAACACGCTGGTCCAGAACGGCATCTTCGAGCGCGTGCCGTACCAGGACCGGCCGGTCCGCCACGAGTACCGCCTCACCGCCAAGGGCCGCGAGCTGATACCGATCATCGTGTCGCTGATGGAGTGGGGCGACCGGTACTGCGCCGACGAGAACGGGCCGCAACGCGTCGCCCTGCACGCGGATTGTGGAGGTCAGGTCCGGTCGTACCTGGTCTGTGCCTCATGCGCCAGGCCACTGCCGCCTGACGAGGTGGTCACAGTTTCCCGCTGACCAGTCGGTTTTGTTTGTGAACTTAGTAGTAGTAGGCTGTCGCGTCTTAGGTGGTTTATGTGCGTCAATGTTCGCACAGGACCTTGTGATACCCCCTTGTCCGAGGATGCGTACCTGAGATGGTCGAACAATCCGGCCGGAGCACGCAGCGACAGACCGTCCGGTGGTGGACGCTCGGCGTGCTCGGCACGGCTTTTTTCCTGGTGTTGCTCGATGCCACGATCGTCTACGTAGCCCTGCCGCGAATCCAACGCGAGCTGGGCTTCTCAGCCGGCGACGTGCACTGGATCATGACGATCTACCTCCTGCTGTTCGGTGGGTTGCTGATCTTCGGGGGCCGAGTCGCCGCCGCGGTCGGCTGGCGCCGCATGTTCGGTATCGGTACCGCCGTGTTCGTCGCGGGTTCGGCGCTGTCCGGAGCGGCCTGGTCGCCCGGTGCGCTCCTGGCGGGTCGGGCGGTACAGGCCATCGGCGCGGCCCTCTTCGCCCCGACCACGCTTCCCCTGCTCGCGCAGGCGTTCGACGAGGTTCAGAGGCGCCGCTACGCGCTGGGCGTCTGGACGGCCATCGGCGCGTTGACCGGTACCGCCGGCCTGCTCATCGGCGGTCCACTGACCGACCTCGCCGGCTGGCGCTCGATCTTCTTCCTCAACGTTCCGGTGGGCATTGCGCTGCTCGTCATGGCGTCGATCCTGCTGCCGGCGGCGCGCCGCAGCGCGGGTGACAGCCGCGCCGCGATGCGACAGGTCGACGTCACCGGTGCGGTAGCCCTGACCGCCGCGCTGGTACTGGTCACCGCCGCGGTCGCGGAGATCGGACGGGTGCAGTGGGCGGTGACCGTGGGGCTGCTGGCCCTCTCCGCGGTCGCGTTCGCGGCGTTCGCCGTCGTCGAGGCACGCGCCCCCAACCCGCTGGTGCCGACGTACCTTCTCCGCGTCCGCAAGCGGGGCGGTGGACTGCTCGTCCTGTTCTCCGCCGGCGTGGCCGTCGACGGGGCATCGCTGCTGCTGACCCTCGATCTGCAGGGCGTACGCGGCTACTCGGCGACGATGTTCGGTCTGGTGATGACGGTCATGACGCTGTCCTCGGTGGTCGGCTCCTTCGTGGGCCAGGCCCTGGCCGCGCGCGGCTGGCTGACAGTGGTGGCCGCGACCAGCTTGGCGCTGACCGGGACCGGGCTGATCGTGCTCTCGGCCGTCGAGGGCTCCGGCGGCTACGTACTGCTCGGCTTGCTCGTCCTCGGGTCGGGGCTGGGCGCGGCGTTCGTTTCCGGACAGATCGCCGTCGTGTCCGGCGCCGCGCCGGCCGACTCCCTTCCCACGTCCGGTCTTGCCGACACGGCGTTCAGCATCGGCGGGGCACTCGGTCTCGCGACGGTGTCGACGGTGCTCGTACATGGCCAGACGACGCCGCCGGGCCTGGTACCGGCCGCGGGCTTCCGCTTCGCGTTCCTGACCGCCGCGGCCCTGACGATGATCGGGCTCGCGGCAACGCTGCTGCTGCGCCGGAGGCGCACCGCGCCGGCCGGTGGCGGCGGCCCGGTTCCGCCCACGCTCGGCGCGAACCCCATGCGGGCGCCCACGGTGGGCTGGATCGGCCGGTCGATGCCGATCCCGGTGTCCGGCAACGGGCGGGTCGCCAACGGCGGGACCCACTGAGTTCAGGGCTCGATAGGGCCGCCGAGCGGGTCCGGCCGCGGCGGCAGCGTGCACACCCGGATCGGGTACAGCGTGGCGACGAGATTGCCCACCGTGGCCAACCGCCGGTCGCCGATCCAGGTCACGCCGGATGCGAACGCCGTGTCGGCGACCACGGTGTGCAGCCGTATCTCGTGCCGGAGGACGTCACCGGGCCGGACCGTTGCCTCGAAGCTGACGTTCCGCGCGCCGGCCATCAGGTAGATCCGACCGTCCCCCGGGCCCGGCACCCGGCTCATCAGCCCGAGTCGCGCGGCGGCCCGACCGAACGACTCGAGCGCGCGGATGGACCGACCCGGATCGAGCTCGAGCGGCTCGCTGGTGAAGTCCGCGTGGATCCGGGCCACGACCGTACCGTCCGGACCGGTTCCCTCGGCCCGGACCGACCATCCACGGTCACGTTTGGCAGCGGTCAGCCGTAGGGTCAGCACGTCCCCGGGGAGCAGGGGCGCGAGGAACCTGACCGAGCGAAGAGTCCGCAGGACCGGTGGCCGGTCGGTACCGAGTGCGTCCGCCACGAGCCGGCACATCGCGTCCACCACGACGACGCCAGTCGTGTCGTCGCCACGCACGTGCAGGCGGGTGACCAGACTGTGCCTATCACACTCCACTGTGGACAACTGTCAGGCGTTCTCCGGACTGTTCTGGTAGGCCGCCAGCAGCCACTTCTCGCCCTGCTTGACCACCACCCAGGACGCCCGGATGGACCGGTCGGGCGCGACGTCGGTCTCCCCCGGTGCCAGTACGCCGCCCTGAGTGGTGATGACGGCCGTTTCGCCGCCGAAGAACCGCAGATCGAGCGGCGTGCCGGTCACCTGCGTGCCCTTGTACGGACCGGTGAATGCCTCGGCCATAAACGACCGGATATCGTCGCGCCCCTTCCGGTAGAGGCCCGGCAGAATCATGCTGCCGTCCTCGGTGAAGACCGCGGCAAACGCGTCCGGGTCGTGCTGCGCCCAGGCGGCGACAATACGCTCGGGAACTTTTCCGACCGCGGCGCGGTCGGCGTCGGTGGGGCCAGCGGTTGTGGTCATCAACTTTCCTTTCTCGGATTGGCGCGGGTAACTGTCCGGCGTCAGCCGGGCAGCTCGATCTGGGTGTCGTCGCCGACGACGAGTCGGTGGGTGGAGGCGGCGGTATCGGACGCGATGCGCGCCGAGCGGCCGATCAGCGAGCCGGACATCGCCGGCACGTCGGCGATGGTCGCGCCGTCCAGGACGATCGAGTCGTCGAGCGCGGTCTCCCGCAGCGCGCAGTCCCGGCCGATCGACGTGTACGGGCCGATCTCGCAGTCCGCCACCACGGTGTTCGGGCCGACGATCGTCGGGCCGACGATGTGCGAGCGGACAATCTTGGCGCCGGCCCCGATGACCACCCGCCCGTCCAACGCGCTGGCGTCGTCGACCTGCCCGGCGACCTCGCGTTCCAGCCCGTCCAGCACCTGCCGGTTGCACTCGAGGACATCGTCGGTCTGGCCGGTGTCCCGCCAGTAGCCGGTGTACCGGCTGGCTCGAACCGGCGCACCGGAGGCGACCAGCCATTGGATCGCATCGGTGATCTCCAGCTCGCCGCGCGCGCTGGGCCGGATCGCACCCACCGCCTCGTGTACCGCGGCGGTGAAGAAATAGACCCCGACCAACGCGAGGTCCGAGCGTGGCTGCCGGGGCTTTTCCACCAGCCGGGAAACCGTACCGTCGGCGGCCAGCTCGGCAACGCCGAAGGCCTGCGGGTCGGGCACCTTGTACACCACCACGTGGGCGGCCGGCCGGTGGGCGCGGAACTCGTCGGCGATCGAGACGATCCCGTCCGCCAGCATGTTGTCGCCCAGGTACATCACGAAGTCGTCGTTGCCCAGGAAGTCGTGGGCCACCGCCACGCAGTGGGCCAGCCCGCGCGGCTCGTCCTGGTGGATGTAGGTGAGCTCGACGCCGAGCCGAGCCCCGTCGCCGACCACCTCGGCGATGTCGTCGGCGCCGTCGCCCACAATCAGCCCGATGTCCGTCACGCCGATATCCCGGATGTTCTCCAGCACGTACTCGAGAACCGGTTTGTTCGCGATCGGAATCAGCTGTTTGGGCCGCGAATAACTGAACGGACGCAGTCGCGTGCCGGCACCGCCAGAGAGCACCAGGGCTTTCACAACTCCCGACGTTACTGGGCTGTTCGGGGCGAACAAGGGTGTCTGGCCAGGTCAGCAATTTGCGAGAAGGCATTCCAGGAGGTGGTACGGCCGGGTATGCGTGTGACGCTGCGAATGTGCGACTACTGGTCACCGGAGCCGCCGGCTTCATCGGTACGAACTTCGTGCACTACTGGACCCGCGAACACGCTGACGACCACGTCGTCGCGCTGGACGCGCTCACCTACGCGGGCAACCGTACGAACCTGGAGCCGGTACGGGACCGGACCACGTTCTACTGTGGCGACATCGGCGACTCGGACCGGATCGAGGAGTTGCTCCGCGGGCACGGCATCGACGTCGTGGTCAACTTCGCCGCCGAGTCGCACAACAGCCTCGCTGTCCTCGACCCGGAGCGGTTCTTCAGCACCAACGTGCTCGGCACCCAGCGCCTGCTGGAGGCGTGCCGCAGGACGGGACTGCACCGGTTCCACCACGTCTCCACCTGTGAGGTGTACGGCGACCTCGCGCTGGACGACCCCGGCTCGTTCACGGAGACATCCCCGTACCGGCCACGGACCCCGTACAACGCCAGCAAGGCGGGCGCCGACCATGCCGTCCGGGCGTACCACGAGACGTTCGGGTTGCCGGTCAGCATCACCAACTGCGCCAACAACTACGGGCCGTACCAGTTCCCGGAGAAGGTCATCCCCCTGTTCACCACCCGGGCGTTGGACCACAAGTCACTGCCGGTGTACATGTCCAGCGACAACCGCCGGGAGTGGCTGCACGTCGAAGACCACTGCGCGGCGATCGAGCAGGTACTGGTCGGCGGGCGGGTCGGCGCCACCTACAACGTCGGCTCGGGGGTGGAGGCGAGCGTTCTCGACCTGGCCACCCGCATCCTGGACCACCTCGGCCGGCCGCGCGGCCTCATCGAGTTCGTCCCCGACCGGCCGGGCCACGACCGCCGGTACCTCCTCGACTCCACGCTGCTGTGCACCGAACTCGGCTGGGCTCCGAAGATCCCGTTCGACCAGGGGGTCGCCGACACCATCGACTGGTACGCGGCCAACCGCGACTGGTGGGAGCCGCTGCTGCGGCGCGCCGAGGTCGAAGAGGGCGCCTGGGTTACGACGAACCGGTGACGACCGGGGGCGTGCCGTGGGTGTGGAACGTGTCGATCGTCTTCAAGCCCCACGCCTGACCCTTGGCCCGTTCGGCTTGG
This sequence comes from Micromonosporaceae bacterium, assembly GCA_035650075.1. Lineage (GTDB taxonomy): Bacteria > Actinomycetota > Actinomycetes > Mycobacteriales > Micromonosporaceae > DASSUC01. The sequence goes on from DASRII010000274.1 coordinate 11,227, forward strand.
GTCCAGGTGACGACCTCGTGGTCGGGAGCGAGCAGTAGCCGCGCTCCGGCGTTGCACAGCTCGATGCGGTTGCCGCCCGGCTCCCACACGTACAGGAAGAACGTCTGCTGGATCGCGTGCTTGTGTGGCCCGGTCTCGATGTGGATTCCCGCCTCCAGAAAGACGTCGGCGGCCCGGAGGATGTCGCCCCGGGTATCGGTGGCGAAGGCGACATGGTGCAGGCGTCCGGGAGTACCGGTCCAGTCCGCGGCGTAGACGAGGTCGTACGACTTGTCGCTGATCGTGTACCACGCTCCGGAGATCGACCCGTCGTCGAGCTGGATCCGCTCGCTCCGGCGGGCACCGATGACGTCGACGAGGAACGGGTCCACGGGTGGCATCTGCGCGGCGAGGAAGTTGACGTGGTCGATGCGCCGTACGTTGGCGCCGCGTCCCGGGAACCGGGCGGCCTGGTTCTTCAGCGACGGTCGCATCTCCGGCGACGGGATGTACCGGTGCGTGTCCCAATAGAGGCCGAAGGGATGGCCGTCGGGATCCGTGAAATGGAACACCTCGCCGTAGTCGGGCTCTTCGCTGGTCCAACCGACGCCGAGACCGGCCGCCTCGATGACCTTGACCCGCCGCTCGAGCGCCTCGGGACCGCTCGCCCGCAGCCAGGTGCGCCCGATGCCGGACGTGCTGCGTCCCGTCACCTTGACGGTGAAGCGCTCGTAGTCGTCCCAGGCGTGTAGGTAGACGCTGTCGCCCCGCCGGCCGACCACCTCCATCGCCATGAGGTCCTGGAAGAACGCCACGGTCTCGTCGGGCACGGCGGTGTACAGCTCCACCGCGGAGACGTGCGCGATGTCTCGGGTCATGCCGTCTCCTCGCTTCGCTCGAAGCCGGCATGACTTGCCGACTGGACCTCGCGCAAGCACTCGGTCATGCGGGCTCCTTCGCGGGTCGGGGGTGGACAGTCCCGTCGAGCAGGAGCCGGGCGGTGCTGACGATCGCCGACCGTCCAATGTGGATACCGTCCGGACCGGCGGTGACGTCGACCACCGCGTCGAACCATCCGGTCGGGTGCTCGAGCCGTACGACATCGCCGATCGGTCGGTACAGACCGGCCGCGGCGCTGCCGTCGAGCACCGCCGCGGTGGCCACGGTGACGGCCGCCAGTACGCCGATCGACGTGTGCACGCGATGCGGGATGAACATTCGGGTAGCCAGGCTGCCGCCCGCGACCGGGGGCGCGACGAGACAGATCTTCGGCACCGTGGTAGCCGCGACGTCGCCGAGTCCCATCAGCACGCCGGCCTCGAGCCGGAAGGCCTCGACCCGCTTGCCCAACGTGGTGTCCGACTCCAGTTCGGCCGGCGTCTCGTACCCGGTGACGCCGAACGCCTCCGCCGCGACGACGGCGACGGGCATGCCGTTGTCGATGAGGGTCGCGCTCAGGCCGTCGATGGCGTCGACGACGTTGCCGGTCGGCAGCAGCGCCGGCGCGACCGATCCCGCCGTGTCGCGGAAGTCGATGACCAGCCGCGCGGCCGTGCCCGGTACCCCGTCGATCGCGGTGGTACCGGCATATACGACCTCCCCGTCCGGGGTGGGAACGTGGACGACCGCGACCGCACCGGTGTTGACCATCCGGATCCGCACCGGCGTCACCGCACCGTCCGTGGCGACCAGGCCTCGCTCGATCGCGAACGGCCCGACGCCGGCGAGGATGTTGCCGCACGGCTGCTCGGCGCTCACCCGCGGCGCGTCGACCTGTACCTGCAGGAAGAGGTAGTCGACGTCGAGGTCGGGGTCCTCCGAACGCCGGATGACGGCGACTTTGCTGGTCAACGGGTGCGCGCCGCCGATCCCGTCGATCTGGCGGGGGTCGGGTGAGCCCATCACCCGCAGCAGTACGTCGTCGCGCTCGGCCGGCGCGTCGGGGAGGTCCTCGGCAAGGAAGTACGCGCCCTTGGAGGTGCCGCCGCGCAACACCATCACGGGAATGCCGCCCCGACGGCTCACGCCTCACCGTCCACATAGGTCACACCGAGCTCCGCCAGCTTCTCGCGTAGCCCGTACATGTCGACTCCGAGCTCCCCCGCCGCGAGCTTGGTCCGCTTGGCGTCCTCGTTCGCGGCCCGTGCCCGGCTGGCCTCGAGTACCTCGGCGCACCGGTCCCGCGCTACGACGACCACGCCGTCGTCGTCGGCCACGATCGCGTCGCCGGGGTGAACGATCTGCCTGCCGCAGACGACGGGTACGTTGACGGAGCCCGGGCTCGCCTTGACCGTCCCCTGTGGATTGATGGCGCGCGCCCAGACGGGGAACTCCATGGCGCGAAGCTCGGCCACGTCCCGGATACCGGCGGCGGTGACGATGCCGATGACGCCGTGCGCCCGCAGCGAGGTCGCGAGCAGCTCACCGATCATCCCGTCGGTCGACGGCGACGTGGTCGTGACGATCAGGATGTCACCGGGACGGCACGTCTCCACCGCGGCGTGGACCATCAGGTTGTCCCCGGGCGCGCACGACACCGTGACGGCCGGACCGGCGATCCGTGCCCCGGACTGGATCGGCCGGATCGCGGGATCCAGCGCGCCGCGGCGGTGGTCGGCTTCGTGCACAGTGGACACTCCGAGCTCGGCGAGCCCGGCGAGTACCGACGCGTCGGGGCGGACGACGTTACGAACCACTACATAGGGGCTCACGCCAGTTCCTTGGTCACCTGGGGGAAGACCCGTTGGTACGCCTCGGCCACGACGTCGTGCGGCAGTCCGAGGTTGGGGCCGGAGTTACGGGCCGCCTGGGTACCGCGGCGCCGGCCCAGTTCGGTGTAGTACGTGACGAGGTGCGACTGCGCACCCATGACGTCCATCGCCTCGAGCTTGCGTTTCCAGCCCTCGGTGATGTCCAGCAGCACATCGGGCATGAAGCCGCACTGCTCGGGCTGGTGCGGTTCGAAGCAGAACACCGGCGGGGCGCCGATGACCTCACCGGGCGCCGGTACCCCCGGCGCCTGCGCGTAGACGCGGGCCCTCATGGCGATCGCGTGCGCCGCCCCGTGGTCGGGGTTGTATGGGTCCCGCGGCGCGTGAGTGAGTACGACCGCGGGCTGGACCTCGCGGTACAGGCTCACCAGCTCGTGGATCAGCTCCGGCGTCTCCGCGAGCGGATAGTCCCCGCGGTCGTAGAAGCGGATCTCGGCGCCGAGCACGGCGGCCGCCCGCTCGGCCTCGTCGCGGCGGTGCGCCTTCACCTGGTCCAGGTCGTATCCCTTGAGCCACAGGGACGCCGACTCGCCGCGCTCGCCGTAGCTCATGCACCCGATGACGACCCGCTCGCCCCGGGCCACGGCCAACGCGATCGCCCCGCCGCAGCGCCACACGAAGTCCCCCGGGTGCGCGGAAAGCACCAGCACAGAGCGGTCCGACATACTTCCTCCAGATTGTCAACAATTAAGTTGGCGGGGATGTCGGGCTTAACTTCGCGTTCGTGAGACCAAAACCTACGCCACGGGTACCCATGGCACAAGTGTTGACAATCTTGGCTTCGACATGATGAACTGCTGTTCCCAACGCCTCCGACTGGGATAGGAAGCATGCCCGCACAGCGCAAGGCCGTACCGCGGCAACCCGAACCGCCCGTGGCGACCGGCGACATTCCGGCCCGCGACGCGCTGCGAAAGGCGATCCTCGAGGGCGTCTACCTTCCCGGCGAACGTCTGGTGGAAGCGACGTTGTGCGAGCAGTTCGGGGCCACCCGGTTCATCATCCGGGCGGCGCTGGCGGACCTGGCCGCCGAGGGCCTCGTCGAGGTGCGACGCAACAAGGGCGCGCACGTCCGGAAGATCTCCTTCGACGAGGCCATCGAAATCACCGAGGTGCGGATGGTGCTCGAGGGTCTCGTCGCCGCCCGCGCGGCCACGCTCGTCACCGACGAGCAGGCGAGCGAGCTGGACGAGATCGCGCTGCTGATGCGCCGCGCCGTGGCCGCCGAGGAGTTCCGCCGCTACAGCGACCTCAACCAGCGCCTGCACCGGCTGATCCAGACCATCGCGCGGCACCACACCGCCGACCGTCTCATTGAGACGATGCGCGCCCAACTCGTTCGCCATCAGTACACGCTCTCGCTGCTGCCCGGCCGTCCGGCCACATCGCTTCCGCAGCATGAACGTATCGTCGAGGCGATCCGCGCGCGCGACCCCGAGGCGGCGGAGGCGGCCATGCGCGCCCACATCGCCAGCGTCATCGAGGCGCTGCGCAGCCTCGAGGCGGTCGGCCTGTCGTGACGGGGCCCGCTCCGGTCTAGCTTTCGACGAGGATCTGCTCGAGGTCGATGCCGGCACGCGTCCGGTCGGCCGGCTTGCCGGTCGACGCCGCCC
>DASRII010000275.1:0-17300 GCA_035650075.1 Micromonosporaceae bacterium
CGCTCGCAACGAACTCGGCGTCACCTGGCACCGCCGCGGTCAACATGACAAAGCGCGTCCTGCGCTACTGTCCGCGATAACTGACTTCCGCGAACTCGGGTACGAGCCCGGCCTGGCGGAGGCGCTTAACAACTCGGGCGAGCTACTAGCCGACGACGGCGATCTCGAGACCGCGGCCGCCCATCACCGCGAAGCACTACCCCTAGCACAGTCGCACCGGCAGCATTACGAGACAGCCCGCGCCCTGGAAGGGATCTGGCGCACAAGCGCCCCGTCGACAAAGCCACAGGCAACGAGTGACTTGCAAGAAGCGCTAGATCTGTACCGCAAACATGATCACGAACGCGCCGAACGCCTCCTACGTGACTTCCCCTTCCTGGCCACTCCACAGCAACGATGACGTCGAAGCGCGCACCCAGGGTTGTCGGCACCCACCACCGCCAGGCAGTAACGGCGCACCCCCCTGCCACCGCTCCCGGCGCGTGGCCGAACTAGCCGATCCCCAAACGCACGACTCTGCCGCGACGCGGGCGCGCTTCGCGCGCTTCCTTTCCTCGCTGCTGTGATCTTCACTGTCATGCCGCGCTGCGCGCGCTTCGCGCGCTTCCTTTCCTCGCTGCTGTGATCTTCACTGTCATGCCGCCGTGCGCTCGGAGCGAAGCACGACGGGGGGCCGCCCGCCAGGGCACGGCCGAACACGCAGCCGCGAATGGACCGTTTGAGTTAGATCATCCACGTGCGCAGGTCGGTGTCTACGCTTGTGTTCCGTGCGTCGCGGGCGGCTGGAATGCGCTGGCGGGGACGCGAGCTCCTGTTTGGGGTGTGGTGCCGGTCCATTCCGATACCTCGTCCAGCGCCCACAGGGCCCAGTGAAGCAGTGTTTCGGCCTGGAGGACGTGGAAGCGCGCCGCCAAGGCGACGACGGGCAGCCGTTGTGGGTACGGGCCACCGGTTTGGGCGTACTCGTCGACGCGGGTCCGCGCGTGCTCGCAGCGGCGCTCGGCTTCGTCGCGGATCGCCTGGAGCGTACGGACCAGTTGCTCGTGGGTGCCGTGGTCGGCGAACGCGACCTGCAGTAGAGCCTCGAACTCCAGTACCGGTCCCGCGCCTGGCTGGTCGAACCAGTTGCGCAGCGCGCGTCGGCCCGCCGCCGTGATCGTGTACACGGTGCTGGCTCGTCTCCCGGTGTGCTGGACGGTGGCCTTGGCCAGGCGAGCCGCTGTCAGGCGTTTGGGTTCTTCGTAGACGACGCTCTCGGCGCGTGGCCACATGTCGCGCAGGCTGCGCTGCATCTGCTGCGCCAGCTCGTACGTGGTCCATCGACGTACTGCCAGCAGCGATAACACCGCGTAGGACGTGGTCGATAATCTTGGCAGCTTCACTTGGGCAATCCTCCGGGCCGGAGTATGTTGAAGTGCATCATATACTCTGGACCGGAGTAAGGACGTACGGCGATGCCCACCTGGCAGAAGGTTTCCCACATCTCGTTCTCGGCACGTGACGCCCGAGCGTGTGCCGAGTGGTTCATGCGGGTCCTGGACTTCAACCCGCTCGATGAAGTCGAGGGTGAGGGGTGGAAGGGCATCTTGGTCATCCACCCTGCATCGACAACGATCCTGGAGTTCCAGCAGCACGACGCCAACGCCGGCGAGCTGTTCGACCCGCGCCGCACCGGCCTGGACCACGTAGGCTTCCTGGTGACGACCCGCGCTGAACTCGATGAATGGCAGCGGCACTTCCAGACGCTCGGCGTAGATTTCACGCCGGTTGTCGATCGTGACTACGGCGGCGTCCTCACCTTCCGCGACCCGGACAAGCGGCAGTTCGAGATGTTCTACCGCGAAGGGCACCCCTAGCTTCGATCCCGTCCGCGGTCAGTAAGGCCGTTGCCAGCGCCGTCGGAAACGTGCGCTTCTGCCGCTGGTCACGCTGCGCCGGCGGGCGTGGTCGACTTGCGTCATCACAAGCCGTTGTCGGCATGGAGCGGCGGCCGGGCGGGCAATCTCGCCGTGTCGACCGCTCGCATCCAGGCGCGTTCGTCCTCGGTCAGCGGCGGCTGACCGGCTGCTTCCCAGAGTGGCCGAAACAGCTCCGTCAGACCCTGCCAGCTCGGGATGGACGGTTCGATTAGAGACCAGCCGAGTTCGTCGAGCCGGAGGTCACCCTTGCGTCGGTTGCAACCCCAGCAAGCCGTGACCAGATTGGCCGGGTCGAGCGGATCCCCTCCGTCCGCAATGGGGTGTACGTGATCAAGGGTCGCGGATCGAGAGACGAAGGCTGGATGGGTCAAGTCCGCCTTCCAGTTCGGGTGGTAGGGAAACAGATCGGAGTACAGCCTGGACACGAGCCGCATCACTGCCGTGAGGATGACGCGTTCGCCGCAGTACCGGCACTGATAGCGGTCGCGGGTGTAGACGCCCGCGATGACCGACATTGCTGGCCAGCGTTCCGCCTTGCGCTTCGGCGGCAGGAAGCGGATCTGGTTCATTTCCGCCAGCGCTGCTGCCTGGTCGCCTTCGATACGGGCGTTGATGATCCGAGCGAGTGCGTCGGGATACGGATCCTCGGGCGCGCGCATTGCACGATGCTGCCATGCCACCGTCGACGTACCCATAGGACGTCCGGATCTGCGGCGGAGGGCTCGGGCGACGTTACGATGACGGCAACAGGTGCGCCCTCTGCATCAGGTCCTTGGCCCAGGCCGTGAGCAGAAGGGCGAGCGAACTGTCCGCAACATTGCCGATCGTGGCTACTGTTCGCTTGAGCATGCCGCCAACGAGGCCCTGATTCGGCTCGTCACCCTCAAGCTCCTCATCGACTGCTTGAAGCTGCATCACGACCTTTGCCCGGTCGGCGTCCTCCATGTCCAAGACTGGCAACGCTTCCCGGATCGCCTGTACGAGGACTGCCAGCTCATCGCCTGCCCTGCCGGTGGAAGTCGTGGTCACGGTCTGGGTAATCTGCTGACTGTCCCAGGCCATCGGCCCGTAGTTGTCGCCATGGATGTTGATCTGCGTCCCGCCGCTGCGCTCACGGCTGAGGAAGTCGCTCACGGAACCTCCAAAGTGCTCGACGCAGTCGACGCCTCGATCAGTCAACTCGATGTTGATCAGAATCGCCTCGGCGACGTCCACTCCGCAGACGAGGCCCTTGTCGAGTAGATACCGAAGCGCATCATCGAGATCACGCCTCGTCAGGCGTTCACCCTCGAAATAGTGGTTGAGCATGGGCTCCAGGTCCGACGCTGGCGAGTTGCCATAGACATATCGGACGACGGCGTTCCTGACAGCCATGTTGCGCTGCGCGCGGTCGACGCGGCGAATGCGTCGAGCTTCGACGTCCTGGCGACCAGATGCGGTGATCATCGCGGCCAGCCCGTCGAACCCTCCGCCAGATGCATTCAAGATCAGACCACTAGCTTCAAGATCCTGCAGGACACCCCGCCAGATCAGGTGTTGGTGCTCATCCGTCCGGACGTCCGGGTCCAGGAAGTCGACGATCGTCGCAGATTCGGCCGGGTTGTCGGGCCGGAAGTCATAGAGCCAGTCGAGCAGCTGCACCCGCATCAAGTCGGTCGACATGACCCCCCTTTCTAGGGCGTCCCCGAACCTAACCCGTTAGGGGCAGGAAAGTGCCCGGACGACATACCGCCGAACGGATGTGTCGCTCTATCCTTCCGACTCGCGACAGCCCCCGTCACCTTTCGGTTGGCGTCACTCATCTGCCGCGACCCGATTGCGCAGCGTGATAGCCGTACCCCGACGGCTCGGCCTGCGGAAATGCCGATGAGAGTGCAGGTTGATCCCGGCTAGTCTTCTACCCGATTGAACGGCTCGGCGTACGTGAACTGCCCGTGGAGCACGGGAGCGAACGCGGCAAGGACTCGCGCCTGGAAATGTGGCCGCCATTCCGGCACCGGGGGTATGACGCCGTACTCCTCGGCCAGCCGGAACCCGAACCGCGAGTAGTAGCGGGGGTCGCCGAGGAGGACCACGAGGGGCTCGTCAAGTGCGTCGGCTGCGCCGAGCACGGCATGCATCAGTGCTTGGCCGACGCCGCGCCGTTGGTGGTCGGGATGCACGCTGAGGGGCCCGAGCGCGACCACCGGAGCCGAGTCGACCCATGCCCGGCTGCATAGGACATGCCCTATCACGCTGGCGGAGTCGACCGCCACGAGCGAGAGCGCCGGTAGCCACGCATCGCTGGCACGCAACTCGTCTACCAGGGTGGCCTCGGCGCAACGGGTGAATGCCGCGGCCGTCACCGTGCGGATTGCGGCAGTATGCGCTGATGTCTCGCGTTGGATGAGCATTGGCGTAGCGTGCTGCAGCGTGCGTGTTCCGGCAACCGACTTAGCGGTGAACTCAGAATGCAACAGTGAGGCGCGGGCGCGGATGGCCTGGTACGAGAACCTGTACGAGATCATCGGATCCGGGAGCACTAGAGGGTACAAGAATTTCGGATGGCGAATGGCCGCATTGTCGCAGGCCGGGAATGGTTCTGCGATCCCGTCGCCGTCGTCCCGCACCTTGATGGCCTGGCCCCCGCGCAATGGTGGAGTACCCAGCGGCTGAACGACCATTGCGCGGGGGGCCAGGGCTCGCCTTCGCTTGCCCAGGACGACGGTGGTGAGCGGCATCCCGGAGCCCGAGCCCCCTGCCGGAGGCGGTAGAAGCTCCCTGATCGCCATCGTCTCAGGTTGCCGCGTTGAGCGGCCGATCGGCAGTTATGGCGCCCTCCCTGAGACCAGGGCACGGGGGCATCGTCAGGAAGCGTTGGCGACCAGCGAGATCTGGTGACCGTTGTGGATCGGTTGGTAGGACTTGTCGGCCCTGGCATCGGACATCGACGTGTGCTCCATGCCCTGCATGTGGCAGGTGTCGCACTGCCAATAGAACGTCGTGCCGTCGTCGTCGCTCGCGTCGGCCACGAACGCGTGGTGCGTGTGGTGCGGCTGCTGCCGCTTGTGCGTCTCGATGGCGGGATCGGACTTCGCATCTTCGACCGACCAGTACTTGTTGGCCGACCGCGTGTGGCAGTCGTCGCACTGCCAGTAAATCTCGACGTGGGACATGGCGTGCAGCATCCCACCGAGGACTGCCGCCGCCAAGAGATCGTTGGTCGTGAAACGCGATCGGCTCATCGGACGCATCGTCGCATCCAGGTCGCCGTCTCCTAACGCCGGGCGGGGGCACGCGGCGTCCCACACTGGGCGCACTGACAGATCGCCGGCGCAAACAAGCCGGACAGGTCGTGCGCCGCCGAGAAACCCGCGAACACGTAACCCACTACCTCGAGGCGTTCAACGCCTGGGCCACCGGCACCCCGCTGACCCAGCTGCGGTACGTGCCCACGAACCCGTCCCGGCCATCACCGTCGGACGGTAACCAGCCCGTCCTCGGCGGCGCTTGACTGGTGCGACGGGCATCATGTTGTCCACTGGGTCGACGGCGGCGCGACCCGCCTCGACAACGCGGTTCTGCTCTGCGGGTTCCACCATCGGCTGCTGCACAAGGGCGACTGGACCGTCCACATCGGACACCACGGACGACCCGAGTTCACCCCACCGACCTGGATCGACCCACGCCAACGACCACGCCGCAACGCATACCACCGACGACAGTGAGGATGAAACGGGCGGGCACATCGTCACACTGATAGAGTTAAATGTGACGATCTCTTGGCGATGGCGCGGCACCTCTCCGGAAGGACTCCGTGATGTCCAGAACCAAGCGCTGCCTCACTGTCAGCCTGCTGGTCGGCGCCACGACGCTGGCGTTGCCCGCGGTCCCCGCATCCGCGGCCACCTGGTCGACCGTCACGACGCCCAATGCCACGTCCGACCGTAACCAGCTCAACGGCATCGACGCGGCCAGCGCCACTGACGCGTGGGCCGCTGGGTACGCCATCCACCCGACCGCGCCCACCACACGACCGCTGCTGATCCGGTGGAACGGCACGAGCTGGTCGTTGTTCGAAACGCCCGCGCTCGGCGCGAACGCGTCGTTCGAGGCGATCGACGGCGACTCGAGCGCCAACGTGTGGGCGGTCGGCTCGGCCGGAAGCGGCACGCTCACCGAACGGTGGGACGGCAGCGCGTGGAGTGTCGTGGCCAGCCCGAGCCCGACCGGCGCGACTGGTGCGGTACTGCGCGGCGTGAAGAGCTTCGCGACCGACAGTGCCTGGGCGATAGGCACTTCAACCCACACGTCCGGGGTACCGACCCGCACGCTGATCCAGCACTGGGACGGATCGGCATGGACCATTGTGGACAGTCCGAGCCCGGACGGTACGCAGAACCTGCTGCGCGCGGTGGACGGTGTGGCAGCCGACGACGTGTGGGCCGTGGGCGGGGCGGGCAACGACGGGTACAGTGGCGAGCCGGTCGGCAGTCTGGTTCTGCACTGGAACGGGTCGGCGTGGAGCCACGTGTCCATTCCCGGCAGCGGCGGTGCCTTCTCCATCACCGATCTGAGCGACGTCGTGGCGGTGGCCGCCAACGACATATGGGCGGTCGGCCGGGCGTTCAGTTTCCAGTACTTCCGGATGGTTCCCTACCTCCTGCACTACAACGGCGTGACGTGGCAACACTCCACGATCCCCAACCCGCCGCTGAGCCGCTTCAACACGGTCACCGCGCTGTCCGCGTCCAACGTGTACGCGTTCGGCGACGGCCCGATCGCCCGGTGGAACGGCTCGGTCTGGACCACCGAGACCATGCCCGGCAGCAACTTCCGGCTACCGATGGCCACGTGCGCGGTCGGTACCGGCACCGTCTGGGCCGCGGGGGTCCAGGCCGGCAGCGATTTCGTGTTCCGGACGTGGGCGTTACGGGCCAGTGACGCATAGCCCACGTCCCATCACGTGGAGTCGGCGGCCCCGGCGCAGGAGGACAGGCGGCCTGAAGGAGGAGGCGCCACGGCCGTCCGGCCCGCATATCCTCACCAGGTGAACATCCGGGGGTGGCGTGCCGACGTGCTGCTGGCCGGGTGCGCCGTCCTGCTCGCGTTGCTGCTCGGGACGCTGGACCCGGGCAAGTCGATCCCGCCGATGCCCAGCGCCCTGGCGCTCGCGGGACTGCGGCGGTGGCCGAAGACCGTACTCGTCATCGAGGCGTTGCTGACGCTGCTCAGCAGCCGCGGGTACTCGCCGTACATCACCGTGGTCACGACCGTGCTGATGCTGATCGCGTTGGGTGTCGTGGCGTACCGGACGAGCTGGCGCGTCACCGTGATCGGCGCGATCCTGATCTATCTGGTCCTGCTGGTGTCGGTCCTGTTCGCCGCGGACGAGAAGCCGCCGGTACACATCAAGGACTTGCAGGTGAAGGACTTGCAAGTGAAAAACTTGTCGCTGCCGGAGATGCCGCTGCCGCTGGTCGCCATAGCTGGGCTGACCGCGGCGCCGGTGGCCTCCGGCCGCTACATCCGCGGGGTCCGGCAGGCCGCCGCAGTGGAGCAGGAGCACGCCGCGGCACAGCAGAGAGTCGAGAGCCGGGCGGCGCAACTGACCGAGCGGAGCCGGCTCGCCCGCGACCTGCACGACGCCGTCGCGCATCACGTCGGGGCGATGACGCTGCGGGCCAGTTCAGCCAAGTTGGCTCTGGAGACCGGCGGGGACCCGAGGGTCGCGGCCTCGGCCCTCGGCGACGTCGCGACGACCGGCCGGCGGGTGCTCGACGAACTGCGCGGGCTGCTCCTGCTGCTGCGGGATCCGGACCAGGGTGACGGTCCCGGCCTCCTGGCGGATCCCGAGGCCACCCTGCTGGACGCCGTGGAACAGGTACGAACGACCGGCGTTCCGGTCACCGTCGACCTCGACCCGGCCTTGGCCGAGTCGTCGTTGCTGGTGCGGGCAACCGTCGCCCGTGCGGTCCGGGAGGCGCTGACCAACGTGCTCAAGCACGCCGGGCCGGGAACTCCCACGACGATCACGGTGGCGCCGGTGCACGGGAGACTGCGGGCCGTCGTACACAATGATCCACCGGCATCGGCGCGGCCGGTGCTGCCGTCGTCCGGCCATGGCCTGGCGGGTATGCGGGAGCGGGTGGCGCTGCTCGGCGGCGTCCTCGAAGCTGGGCCGGCACCGGGCGGAGGCTGGTCGGTGATCGTGGAACTGCCCGCCCGGGAGGACCGATGATCCGCACGCTCGTCGTCGACGACCAGGCGCTCGTCCGCGCCGGCGTACGCGTGTTGCTGCAGACCGCGCCCGACATCGACGTGGTGGGCGAGGCCGCGGACGGACACGAGGCCGTGCGGCTCGCCGAGCGGCTGCGGCCCGACGTCGTCCTCATGGACATCCGCATGCCCCGGGTCGACGGCATCGAGGCGACCCGCCGCGTACTCGCGGCCGCGCCGACCACCAACGTGCTGATGCTGACGACGTTCGCCGACGAGGACTACGTCTACGACGCGCTGACCGCGGGCGCGGTGGGCTTCATGGTGAAGGACGGCGAGCCGGAGGCGATGATCGACGCGGTCCGGCGCGCGGTGCGCAACGAGCCGATGCTCGCGCCGACGGTACTGTCGCTCGTCGTCGAGCGCGCCCGCCGCTCGCACTATGCCGATCGCGACACGCGGCCGGACGCGGCGTTGCTGGCGCGCCTGACCCCGCGGGAGCGCGATGTGCTCACGCTCGTCGGCGCCGGACTGTCCAATGCGGAGATAGCCACCCGGCTGCACTTGGGAGTCACCACAGTCAAGACGCACATCGTCGCCGTGCTGGACAAGCTGGCCATCCGCAACCGGGTCCAGGCTGGCATCATCGCCCACCGCCTGGGTCTGGTGGACGACGACTTCAAACCCCGTCACGACGGCGCGGGCGAGCGGGCGTGATAGACCAGCGCGGCGGGTAGGTTGGCCCACACCGTCCGGCCCGGCACGACCTCCTGGAACGTGCGCTCCAGCTCGCGCCGGAGCCGCCGCGCCGGCGGTGACCAGAGCGCGTGCAGGTAGGCGAACGTCGTGAAGGCGCCGTGCGGCACCAGCGACGCGGCCACCGCCGTGAGCACGTTGTGCGTGCGGGTCGGGGAGAACGCGGCCCAAGGCAATCCGCTGACCACCACGTCGGCGGCCGCGATACCGCGCCGCGCCAACACGTCCGGCAACGTCGCGGCATCACCCACCACGACATCGAGTTCCGGGTACCGGGACCGCAGCATTCCGGCGAACACTTCGTCGATCTCGATCGCCAGGTGGTAGCCGCGACCGGCCAGCCGCCGCTGGATCGCGGCCGTGAACGAACCCGTGCCCGGGCCCAGCTCGACCACCACCGGGTTTCCGTGCCGCGGCACCGGAGCGACCGCCTGCCGGGCCAGGAACGCCGAGCTGGGCGCTACCGCGCCCACCCGCATCGGGTACCGGGCGAACCGCGTGAAGAACGTCGCAGTGTCGTGTCCCACGCTGGCCGAGACTAGGAAGGTGGAACCCCGCGCCGCCTCGATCAACGGGGCCGCCCACCGGCCGGAAGATCCAGCTATCCGGCTACCCGATCGAGGGTAGGGCCGATCGAGGGCAGGGCCGATCGAGGGACGTGCTGACAACAACCCGACTTCGTCGCATCACCGCAACGCACCGCGTCCTCGACACCACGGTCCGGAACTTCCGGGCCAGGTGATGTCAGGAGGACACATGGACTTCTACTGCGACCGGTGCGGGTACCACGTGCGGTTCGGCCTGGGCCAGGCGCCACTCCTCATGGTCTGTCCGGTCTGCGGGATCGGCCACCTGTGGCAGGGCGTTCGGCAATCCGGGTTCCGGATCGTGCAGAACGCGATCGAGGCGTTCGTACCCCACGGGCAGAACGTTCAGGGGCTCTACCAGCCGCTGGTCATCAAGGGACAGCAGCCCTACAGCCAGATCGACTTCTTCGCCGGCATCCTGGGTCCCAAGTACCAGGAGTTCATCCAGGAGGAGACCGTCTACTTGGGACGGTTCAACAAGGTGCTCGTACCCGATCCGCGGCGGTTCTCCTGGCTGTCGCCGTACACGGGAAACAAGCACAACCAGCGCCACTTCACCCAGGCGGCACTGGCCCAAGTGGCGATCGCCCAGTTCAAGGCGAACGGCGGCGTGTTCCCGCGGCTGATCGAGCCGTTCGTCGGCTCGGGCCAGGTCTTCCTCAACGCGTGCCAGTGGGGGCCGTACTTCAACCAGGGGATCCCGCTGTTCCACCAGGTCATCGGCGGTGACCTCAACCCGTACGTCGTCGCCGCGTTCGCGCTCATGCGGACGAACGGACTCGCGTTCGTGCAGAGCTACCTGAAGTACGCGGCGCTGCTGGACGAGAACCCCGAGGTCGCCTTCAACCAGCGGCTGACCTACCTCGACGCCCACGGCTACTACGCGGCCACCGGCCAGGGCGACAGCCGGATACACGGCTCGATGGAGTTCGCAGTATGGTCGTACATCTACGTCGTCAACCGTTGCCTACACGGCAGCAAGCTCAACGCCAACAAGGGAGTGACGACATCCCGGGATCCGAACCGCAAGCTGGACAAGGTCCGGGAGCGCGAAACCGCCACGCTCACCAGCATCTGCCAGACGCTGCAGACGCTCGGCACCACCCAGTTCGCATGCCAGGACTTCGAGGTCACCTGCAACATGGCCCAGTCCACCGACATCGTCTTCATGGACTGCCCCTTCCCGACCTTCACCAAGACGGTCCCGAAGAAGGACGCGAAGAACCCGGAGGCGGACTCCGAGACCGCCAACACGTACGGCGTCGGCGACGACGGTGCGTCGTTGCAGAGCCGCATCGTCAAGGTGGCCGGTGAACTCATCAACAAGGGGACCACCGTCATCCTGTGCAACTTCGCCAACGCCGGCCTGGTCCGGGCGTACACGAACCTGCTGTGGAAGGACACCGGGATCCCCGAGGACTACCGCCGCTGGTTCACGTTCACCTACTGCTCGCCGGCCCGCACCAGCGAGGCGTACCTGCTGACGATCCTGCCCGGTCGCGGCAAGCAGTTGCTGAACGACGTGCCGGCCCGCCTGCAGTACCTGTGGCGTGACTGCGGCGGCGACGACAACTTCGGCCCGCCCGAGAAGCAACAGTTCTTCACGTCGGCCAAGCTTTCGTCCATCGAGGAACCGATGGACGAGGACTGGGACGACATCGTCATCAAGTGGCAGGACGAGCAGTAGCCCCCGCCTTTCTCCGCCGATCGAGGACTTGTCCTCGATCGGCGGGCGGCTGGCGCCCCCACAGTCTTATGTGGACAGTTACCATCGCGAGGAGGAACAGCACGCCGCTGGTCAGCTCGACGACCTCCTCCACCGTCTGCTCGAGCCGCTCCCCGCTGACCGAGTAGCGGGCCGGGTCGATCGAGTCGGCACCGACCGCCACCGCGGCGCAGAGCACGCCGGCCAGGAACAGCATCCGCGCCCGCGGTACCTCGCGCAGGACCGGGATCACCCGCCACAACACGAACAGACCCACGACGGCGTACGCCAGCAGGATGAAGTCGCCCGGCCCCACCCAGGTCAGCAGCGGCGCGCGGATCCCTCTGGGAGCAAGGATGTTGTCCCGTACGCGTTCGTGAATCGTGAACCGTTCGTCCAATGCGAGCCACGCGAACCCGCCGCCCAGCAGCAGGTACGGGGTCGATCCGCGGCCGAGCAACCAGAACTGTGCCGCCGCCAGTCCCGCCACGGCGCAGCACAGTGCCAGTACCACGCTCTGCAGCCACGTCATCGGCGACTCTTCCGGTGCCAGGTACCGCCACCAGCGCGGCCAGCCGGCGGCGAACAGCGCGACGGACGCCGAAGCGAACGTCACCGGCACGGCCACATAGATCCGTCGCAGCAGCCGATCGACTGAGGATTCGACGCTCATCCCGCTAACCGCTCCACTCTGGGCCGGGGAACGATGACGTCGACCGGGTCGCCGATGGCCAGCCGGCGGATCTGCTCGGCCCACATCACGCCGCCACGGGCGAGCGCCTCGTCCCGCCACCACGCGCTGTGTCCGGTCTGCAGCACCCGACCCTCGCGAACGAGGTCGCCGTATGCGTCGAGGCCGAACACCGCGTCGTCGACCGCGTACCCCCGCAGCCGGCGCGTGCGGAGCGCGATGGCGACGGCCTCGTTGTCGACCAGAGTGGGGCGCGAGATGTTGACGACGACCGCCCCTTGGCGACACCACCCGAGTTCCCGGGCACCCAGTACCGGCGGCGCACCCCGCTCGTACGGGCAGCACAGCACCACCGCGTCGCTACGCATGAGCAGTTCCCGCAGGCCCACTTGCTCGACGCCGGGCAGCTGGCGTACCCGCGGATCGTGGCCCAGGACCCGCATGCCGAACGCGCGCGCGAGCTCGGCCACGCGACTGCCTATGCGGCCCGTGCCGATGACGCCGAGCGTGCGTCCGCGCAGCTCGAACCCGCGCAGGCTGACGTCGGCCGGGGTCATGCCGCGGGAGCGGTCGTTGGCCAGGTGCACCCGGCACGACAGGCCGAGCAGCATGGCGATCGCGTGCTCGGCAACCGACTCGGTGGCGAAATGGGGCAACAGGCTGACCGTCACGCCGAACTCGGTGAGCAGCTCCACGTCTAGGTAGTCGTAACCGGTCGCGTACATCGCGAGGCCACGCAGGTTCGGCAACGAGTGCAGCAGACGCCGATCGAACTGCGGTACCACCAACGGCGTCGCGGCCACCACGGCGGCCCCGCGCAGCGCCAACCTGGCATCGTCCTTGCTCATCGACCTGTCGCGGACGACGTACGTCACCTCGGCGACCGCCTCCAGCGCCCGGCGCGACTGCTCCGGCATGCTGTCCGTGCCCGCCCTCGACACCACTACCACCCGTGACCTGCCGACCATCGTCAACCCCCGCATCCATGGCGTTCGGTAGCAACTCAACTACCTCACGCCGGAGGGACCCGGTCGGTTGCCGATGCTGGCCGGTCAGGTGCCCGACAGATTCCAGTCGGCGATGTGTCCGTCGTGCGTACCGCTGCCGTCGGTGAGGCTGATACGGCCGTTGGGGTAGATGGCGAACTCGAACTTCTCCTCGTTCAACGCCACCGGAAAGCCGTCCAGGCTGCGCACCCCGAGCGTGGCGCGAACCCGGTGACCGGAGTGGGATACCACTTTCAGCTTGCCCTTCCCGGTCGGG
Organism: Micromonosporaceae bacterium; assembly: GCA_035650075.1. Taxonomy (GTDB): domain Bacteria; phylum Actinomycetota; class Actinomycetes; order Mycobacteriales; family Micromonosporaceae; genus DASSUC01. The sequence goes on from DASRII010000275.1 coordinate 13,120, forward strand.
GGCAGCGACAGCTCGGTACCGTTGCGCTCGTACCGGATGTCCCCGCCCCGGGCGATCTGCCGGGTTTCGACGAGCGGCGTGTACGCGTGGTAGACGGTGCGGCTCTCCCGCCCGTGGTTCCACTCGAGCAGGATGTCGAAGGCGGGCCGGTACATGTTGATCCGGCCGTATCGGGCGGCGTTGGCCAGGCCCAGCACGACCGCGCTCTCCGGCGGCGTGGCGGCCACCTCGATGGCCGTCGGTAGCGGGAACAGCTCCCGCAGGCGTTGCGCCACGTACGGGACCTGGCTCATGCCGCCGGACAGTAGGACCACGTCGACGGCGGCCGCCAGCTCCTCGAACGGCGTGCGGAGAATGTCGCTGGCAGTCCCGGGCACGTGTCCGGTCAACTGGGCCGCCCGCAGCGCCGCCTCGACGTACAGCTCGGCGCGGTCGAGTTGCGGCGCGAAGACAGCGTTCAGTTGCTCGCGGGTGTACCACAGGTCGGAGATGCCGAACAGCCGCCGTGGCAGGACGACGACGTGTTCCTCCATAGTGGACAGACCGATCTTCGCCTCGCGGGCGGCGTCTCGCAGGCGTCCCCGGGCTCGCCGCGGAGCGCTCAACGAGTCGACATCGACACCCGACGCGCCGAGCGCATTGTCGAGGTCCTCCGCGATCAGCTCGTCCAGCGCGTCACCGGCCTCCGCCACACCGAGGGCGGCGAGCACCGAGACATCTTTGCCCACGTTCAGGACCGCGATGTCGAGCGTGCCGCCACCCATGTCGAACACGAGCAACCTCTGCGGTGTTCGGACCTCACGGCGGGCCAGCCACGCGATGCCGGCCGCCACCGGTTCGTCGACGAGACTCGCCAGGGATACCGCCAGGCCGGCGCGGCGCGCCAACTCGACGAGCCGCGTACGTTGCCGCCCATCCCACATGGCCGGGCAGCCGAGCTGGACGGCCCGCCCCCCGCTCAGGTCCTGGCCCCGGGCCACGGCGCGATCGGCGGCCTCCCGCAACAACGCGACGATCAGGTCGTCGGCGCGTACGTCGCGGATGCCGGTCGGCGTATCGACGCGGACGAACGTGCGGTTGTCGGTGATCGCCCGCTTGATGGACCGGACCACCTGACTCGGGTCCAGCTCCAGCGCCTCCTCGCCGGCCACGATCGAGACGTCGCCGTAGCCGACGACGGAGGGCATCCAGGACTCATCGGTACCGATCGGGACCACGCCGCGGGGCGAGGCGACCGAGGTGGTGGAGGTACCGAAATCGAGTCCGACCATGGGCCTTCTCGTAGCGGACACAGGGCTCCTATTCCTCGACTACCGCTTTTGCGATCAGTACCTCTTCGGTGGGCGCCTTCCAGACGTAGCCCGGCCGGACGACGAGGACCCGGGCCCCGTCCCGGATCGCCCCGTCGATCGGCTTGTGGCGCCTGCGATCGAACGTCGTCTCGTCACCCGCGCGGTCGATCGGCTCGAGACCGCTGCGCTTCACCCGGGCCCGCAGGCGGTGGATCAGCGCCTCCGGTCGCGCTTCGTTGACCGCGAGCTCTTCGGCCTCGCTGGCCAGCTCCGCCAGCGCGCGCACCGCGTCGATCGCGGACTGGCGACGGCGGGCCTCGTCCTCGGCGTCGCCGGAGTCCTCGGCGTCGCTGGAGTCCTCGGCGTGCTTGCCGTTCTCGGGTTGGTGCGTCAGGGCGGCCCGGACGACATCCACCAGCAACGCCTTGTCCCCGGCCGGAATGCGGGCCTCGCCGAGCAGTTCCAACGCCTGTGTCGCCGTGACCGCCTTCGGTACGACGGACCAGCGGTACGTCCTGCCCGCGACGAGCACCTCGTCGTGCGCCGCCAGCTTGCGTTGTACCCGCGGCCACACCCGATCCACGTCCGCCTTGGCCACACCGCCGTCCTGCAGCGCCTGCTTGATGTCCGTAGCGGTCAACGGCGCGGCCGCTCGGCGGAGGACGTGACAGACCGCGGCCACCGGATCGCCGGCAAACCGGCCGGCGAGAGCCTTGCCTCGCGAGCGCTCGGTCACGATTGCACTGTAAACCCGACGGACGCTCGCGACCCCGTGACAACGCCGCTAGTAGCGCCAGCGAGTCCGAGCGGCGATCTCGGCCGGGTCGGCGCCCTCCAACAATGCGATCTCCCCGCGCCGCACGGCGACCAGCGTATCGATCATCTCTTCGCCGAACGCCTCGGTCAGCGCGGGCTCCTCCTCCATCGCCGCGACGGATTCGGCCAATGTGGACGGTAGCGCCGCGATGCCGAGCGCCTCGAGCTGCGCCGGTGGCAACGACGCCGGGTCCACCTCGATCGGCTCGGGCAGCGTAGCCGCTTCCCCCAGACCCGCGCGGCCGGCGCAGAGCAGGGCGGCGACGACGAGGTACGGGTTACCGGCGGCGTCGAAGCACTTGACTTCCACGTTGGCCTCGTCGGCCCGGTTGCCGGCGGTACCGGAGACGAAGCGAACGGCCGCTTCCCGGTTCTCCCGGCCCCAACACGCGAACGCACCGGCCCAGTGCGACGGGATCAGCCGCAGGTAGCTGGCCACCGCCGGCGCGCCGATCGCCAGCAGCGCCGGCAACCGCGACAGGATCCCGCCGACGAACGACTCCCCGGCGGCGGTCAGGCCGTACGGGCCGGTACCACCCGTCATCGTGTTGACACCGTCGCGCCAGAGGCTCAGGTGCACGTGCCCACCGTTGCCCACGCCGTCGGCGAGTACCTTCGGCGCGAACGTGACGCGCAGCCCGTGTGCCGCGCTGACGGCCCGGATCGTCTCCCGGACCAGCACCACGGTGTCCGCGGCGCCGACCGGATCCTCGGCCGCGACGGACACCTCGAACTGGCCGGCCGCGTACTCCGGATGGATCTGCTCGACCGGCACCCCCTCGGCGGTCAGCGCCTCGAGCACGTCCCGCAGGTAGCCGGACAGCTCGACCACCCGGGTCATGCCGTACGCCGGGCCATGGCAGGCCGGCTCGAAATCGTCTCCGGTCCCGGCCGAGACGCACCACTCCACCTCGAACGCGGCCCGGACCGTGTAACCCTGTGCGGCCAGCCGTTCGGCCTCCCGGCGTGCCAACGCCCGGGTGTCCTGTGGATGCGGGTTGCCGTCCTGGTCGTACCGGTCGGCCGGCGCCCAGGCCCAACCCGGCTGCCCGGCGAGCACGGTCAGCCGGCGCAGATCGGGATGCAGGCGCAGATCGCCGACCGGCCCGCCGGCGAACCGCCCGGAGACCAGCGAGTCGTCGACGAGGAACGTGTCGAAGACCGGCGACGCGCCGATTCCCCATTGGGCGGCGTGCTCGAGCCGAGCCACCGGTACGCACTTGACCCGCGTGACACCGCTGTTGTCGACCCAGGTCATGGCCACCGCGACGACGTCCTCGGCGGACAGGCCGGCCGCCGCTCGGCGGGCCTCGTTTGCCTGACCGGCCCGCTCGACTGCGTCCATGGATCCTCACTCTATGACACGGTTGGCGAGTGTTGCCGTATGTCGAGACCCTGCCCCTCGTCGACCACCATTGCCACGGTGTCGTCCGGCGCGACCTGGACCGGGCCGCGTTCGAGGCGCTGTTGACCGAGGCCGATGCACCGGGTCCGTTGGGCGGCACGCTGTTCGACTCGCACATCGGATTCGCCCTGCGCCGCTGGTGCGCACCGGTCCTCGACCTGCCGCCGCACGCCGCGCCCGAGGAGTACCTCGCCCGCCGCGCCGAGCTGGGATCCGCCGAGGTGACCGGGCGGTTCCTCGCCGCGGCGGGCCTGGCCGCCGTGTGCGTCGACACCGGCTACACCCCGGAACCGCTGCTGTCCCCCGCCGAGCTGGGGGCGGCGGCGGGGGTACCGGCGTACGAGGTCGTCCGGCTCGAACGCGTCGCCGAGGAGGTCGTCCACGCCGGCTGCACCGCGGCGGGCTTTGCCGACGCGGTGGTCGCGCGGCTCACCACCGTCGAGGCCGTAGCGGTCAAGACCATCGCCGCGTACCGGGTCGGGCTGGACCTGCCGGGCGAACGACCCACCCCGGCCGAGGTGACCGCGGCGGCCGACCGTCTACTTCGGACGGACACGGATCGGGTACGGGTGGCCGACCCGGTGCTGCACCGGTTTCTGATCTGGGCCGGCGTGGACCTGGCTCTGCCGGTACAGGTCCACGTCGGGTACGGCGACCGCGACATCGAC
>DASRII010000276.1:0-7300 GCA_035650075.1 Micromonosporaceae bacterium
GGACCCCGTAACCGCGAAGCTCGGCCCGGTGACCGGGGCCCTGCGCGCCGGCCAGCCAGACGGGCGTGTCGTTGGCCAGCGGCGCGCTCACCGCGCACCGTCCCGGTGAGCCTCGCGCAGCGCGTCACGCACCTCCAGCACGACGTCCGCGAGGCGTTCGAACGCGTCGACCTCGGCCGCGGTCGGGGCGCAGGGGTCGAGCGGGGCGACCGTCACCCGCAGCGTGCTCGTGGTGATCTCCAGGGAGCTGTCCCCGGCGTGCGCAACCATGTCCGGGTTCAGGAAGACCCGCACGTCGACATCGCTGTCCGGCGCGTCATCGTGCTCAGCCGCTGTGACGATCTGGGGGGCGTGGTGCGGTTGAATGTCCACGGGCGGGACCTCGCTTCCCGTCAAGTCCCCGGGTTGGCGTTCGCTCGCTGGCCCGGGGGCGCTTCATCTGTGCCACCGACCGTACTGCCGACGTGGCCACCTGTCACTAGCAGGTGGCATCGTCCAGACCGGGTGACGTGGCCTCGCCCCGTTGCAGGGCACGATGCCGGGGTGCTCGATGAGATCGATACGGCCCGGGAGCGGCTGGCCGCGGCGGTGGGCGCCGTCGAGACCGCGCGGAGCGCCGTACGCGACGCCCAGGACACGGTCCGCGCGAGGCGGGCCGAGCTGCACGCGGCCATCGTGAAGGCGCTGCGCGCCGGTCAGCGGGTCAACGCGGTTGCCGGCGCGGCCGGGCTGACCCGCGAGCAGGTGCGCCGGATCGCTCGGGCCGGCGGCGTCGAGCCCGAATGAGCGCCATTCGTACAGCAAGGGACTGTGTGGCCTAAGCTCCACGATGATCTGCGTTTTCGCAGGTGAGCATGCCGTTAAGCCTTCAAGTGCTCATAATCCCTCGGTCGCGGGTTCGAGTCCCGCCCGCCCCACGACCAGGGAAAACAGAGATCCAATCGCGAATGGTGGTCGAGCAAGCCGCTCGTCGAGCAAGGTACTATGCCCCCTGTGACCACCACGCGGACCATCCCGGCACTCGCTCTCGACGACCTGCGCACCCTGCTCCCGGACTGGCGGACCCACCTCAAGGCGCGCAACGTCGCGCCATCCACCATCGCCAGCTACCAGCGGTGCGCGCTCAACCTGATCACGTTCCTCGGCGAGCGGGGCATGCCGACCACCGCGACCGGCGTACGCCGCGAGCACGTCGAAGCGTTCCTCGCCGACCTCGTGGACCGGCTCGCCGCGGCGACCGTCGCCAAGCACTACCGCTCCCTGCAACAGCTCTGGCGCTGGCTGGAAGAGGACGGCGAGATCCCGGCCTCGCCGATGGCGAGGATGCGCCCACCGGCCGTGCCCGAGCAGCCGGTGGGCGTGTTCACCGACGACGAGCTGCGCCGGCTGCTCGACGCGGCCAAGGGAACCGACTTCGACGCCCGCCGGGACACCGCGATCCTGCGCGCGTTCATCGACACCGGTTGCCGGCTGGACGAGATCGCGACCCTGACCGTGGAGGGCGTCGACTTCGAGCAGGACGTGCTCCGCGTGCTCGGCAAGGGCCGGCGCGAGCGCGCCGCGCCGTTCGGGGCGAAGACCGCCGACGCGCTGCGGCGGTACCTGCGCGCCAGGGCGCGGCACCCGAGGGCGGCCACCACCGCGGCGCTGTGGCTCGGTCGGCAGGGCGCCATGACGCCGTCCGGCATCGCGCAGGTGCTCGACCGCCGCGCGGCCGAGGCGGGCGTCACAGACGTGCACCCGCACCGGTTCCGGCACACCTTCGCCCACGCGTGGCTCGCCGCGGGCAACCAGGAGACGGACCTGATGCGGCTGGCCGGCTGGCGCTCCCGGCAGATGGTCGGCCGGTACGCCGCCAGCGCGGCGGACGAGCGGGCCCGGGACGCGCACCGGCGCGCCGCGCTCGGTGACCGGCTCTGAGGGTGACGCAGCACACAGGGCCGACCTCACCGGTTAGCACGGGAGCGGCGTGTTAGCGTCGCAGCAGACACCGTCCGGAGCGGACGCTTCCCCCGCGATGAACGACGGAAACCGAATGTCGCGAGGCCCGGATGGCCTCGATGCACCGCAGACGCGTACCGAGAGTCGAGGCGACACGGGAAGTAGCCGAGAGCGCGTGAAGATCACAACCCACACGGGAGTGACTTCACGTGGCCGCCTCAACCAACCTGACCCCCGAGCAGCGCACCATGCGCGCCCGGATCGCCGCCCTCGCCCGCTGGTCCAAAGAGGACCCGACGCCGGCCGCCAAACGCGGCCAGGCCGGTCTTCTCGCCCGCTTCGAGCGCGAGGTGGACCCACACGACCAACTGCCGCCCGAAGAGCGCCGTCGTCGCGCTGAGGCGGCTCGCCGCCTGCACATGACGCGGCTCGCGTTCGCCTCCAGCAAGAACCGCCGGAGGGCCGCCGCATGACACACGAGAATGAGGCGCCCGAGAGCGCCCCATTCCAGGCCGACGAAGCCAAGGGCACGGTAGCACCGGAGACGTTGACGGTCAGTGTGCTGGAGGCGTTCGGGCTAGGTGGGCTGTCCCGGCTATGGCTCACCTGCGACGGCGAGGGCTGTGTGGTCGTTGCCGTGGACACCACGCGCGGCGACACCCCGTACCTGGAGTGGCTGGCCGAGCAGTCCGCGGCCGTGCTGCTGGGTGGGTGGGTCGCCCACCTGATCGACGACAATCCGGCGCTGGAGACACACCTCGGCCGGCTACTGCTGACCTTCAAGGTCCCAACGGTGCCCGTGGCCCACGAGCCCGTGGCGCGCGCGCTGTTCGCGACCGCCCAGGCGGCCGATCATGACTGACAACGGCGCGCTGGCCGATGTGCGCAAGATGCTGAAGCAGAGTCAGCAGCGCGCGGAACGCGCCGGGGAGAGCCGATACAAGCACCTGCGCGCCGGCCTGGTCGACGCGGACGGGCTGCGTGCCCTACCGCCCCCCGAACCGCTCGTGGGCGGGTATCTGTTCCGGGACTCCCTTGCATGGCTGGGCGGCAAGCCCGGCAACGGCAAGACCTTCGTCGCGGTCGACATCGCGTGCTGCGTGGGCACTGGCACGCTGTGGCACGGCCACTCGGTGGCCCGCGGGTCGGTGCTGTACGTGATCGTGGAAGGGGCGCGCGGGTTGGCCCGGCGGGTCGATGCTTGGGTGGAGGAGCACGGCGTACCGGTCACCGGAGTGGCCTTCCTACCGGTGCCGGTAAACCTGCGCGCCGACTCCGACGCACTGTGCCAGCTCGTCGCAGAACGGCGCGACGCCTTGGTGATCGTGGACACACAGGCCAAGGCGTCCGCCGGGCTGGACGAGAACAGCGCGAGGGACATGGGCTTGCTCGTCGCCGCGCTGGATCTGCTCCGGGAGGCATCTCACGGGTGCGTGCTGGTCGTGCACCACGAACCGCGCAATGGTGAGAACCTGCGCGGGTCGACCGCGCTGGAAGGCGCCGCGGACACCATCCTGCGGGCAGCGAAGGACGGCATGATCGTTACGGTCGAGACGACCAAACAGAAAGACGCGGAAGAACCCGGGCCGTTGCGGCTGGCACTGCGCAGCCGCGGAGCTTCACTGGCGCTCACCCGCGACACGGGCGCCGACCGCGTCACCGCGTCGGACGGGGTGGTCCTGGCCGCGCTCCAGATGATCGGTGGCGACGTGTCATCCACCACGCTGAAACAGGCAGCGGGGCTGGCGCCGGCTACGTTCTACCGCAGCATCGCCGCGCTGATCGACCGTGGGTTGATCCACAAGGTGGTCCAAGGGCGGAACACGTGGTACAGGTGGCCGACCGGAAAGGTCACCGCCACATCGACGGACGTGAGTCCAGTAGGTACTCCCACGTGTAGTGAGACTACTGGTCCCACAGGTCCCACAGGTCCCATCGACTCTCACGAGGCCAAATAGGGCCTGACCTGCGCAGGTCCCATAGGTCCCACGAGGTCTCGACGATCACTCCCAACTCCCACCACCCCTTAAGGGGTGGGAGGGTGATACCTGGAAGGGTTGGAAGGGCGGACAGGCAACAGGGTGCGGCGCTCGCCGGGCATCGATGATCTTGGTTCCCGGCGCTGGCCAGCCCGGAAAGTTCACAGCGTCTACCCCCGGACACCCGCCGTCCCTGTTCCTTCTCTCTCTCCTACCAGCCCTACCGGCGCAGTAGGATTTCAGCTAACATTGACCGTCGGAGGTGGCTGTCAGTCATGGCGCTGAGCGAGGAGCACGAGCGGAAGCTGGCCGCGATGATCCAGCTACACCAGGGGTGGCGGTCCTGGCAGGAGGCACGCGTGCTGGTCCTGGTCCGCGCCGCCGCGATGGTGGAGACCGGGCTGCTGTCGGTGGCCGACGTGTGCCAGGCCCTCGCCGTGTCCCCGTCGACCTGGACGCGGTACGCCCGCGTCGCCCGGCCGCTGATGCTCGACGCGGCCGGCGAGGTGGACCGGGCACTCCGCGAGGCCGGCGCGGACCCCTCGACGACCGTCGCCGACGTCAAGCGCGACCCCGATTTGGAGCTGGCCCTGATGGCGGTCGGCGTGCACCACCGGAAGGTGACCTGATGGCACGTACCACGCCCGCGGGCGCGTCGGTCGACGAGACCCCGGTCCCGACCACGATCGACGAGATCATGGAGGAGATGTCGGCCATCGCGGGGCATGCCGACGCCCGGACCCTCACCGCGGACGAGGCGACCCGGTACGAGCGGCTGGAGTCGGCCGCCGCGGCCATCCGGCGTAGCCAGGCGATCCGGGCACGGCAGGCGGCGTACGAGACCCCGGTCCCGGGCACCGTGGCGGGGGTAGGCGCCGCGGTGCCCGGTGACCGGCCGCGCAACCCTCTCGCGTACGGCGCTGAGGTCCTCGACGCACTGCAGGCCGCCCTGTCCGCTCGCACCTCCGGCCGGTTCCCGGCCCGCGGCGACCGGGAGCTGTTCAACGCCGCGCTGACCACGGGCACGTTCGGCGCTCCCCGGGAGTGGGGCGCGAACGTCCTGGGTGGCCCGCGGCTGCTGCACGTGGTGGGCGGCGTGCCCACCCAGGCGATCGAGGCGATCCTGGCCCAGTTCCCACAGCTCACCTTGCCGACCGCGACCGCGGGTGTTGCCGAGGGTGTGACCTTGGCCGAGTACGCGGCCTCGGCGGCCGGCAGCGTGACCCTGGCCCGGTTCGGCCGGTTCACAGACTTCACGTTGGAGTCGCTGATCGGCGCTGATGCCGCCTCGATCGTGGCCATGCACCAGATCGGCATCGCCAAGGACCTTGACAAGGCCCTGATCGACCTCGTCAACACGGCGGCCGGCGCCGCGGTCGGCTTCACCGCGGACGTGCCGGCCGCGATCCGCAAGGCCCTCGCCCAGGTCATCGACAACACCGCCGCCGCCGACGGCACCGAGCTGGTCATCCTGTGCCACCCGGACAACGTCGCGCTGCTGCAGGACGTGAACCCGGTCGGTGGCCGCACGATCGCGGAGGAGTTCACCCGGTTCTCCGGCGCGCTGGTGTACCCCAGCTCCGCCGTGCCGACCGGCTTCATGCTGCCGGCCAACCTCGCCGCGGGCGCCCGCTACTTCGAGGCGTACGGGGTGCGCACCGAGACCGACGACAACATCAAGACCGGTGTGCAGACCGCGGCGACCCATGTCGGGGCGGGGTACGGCGTCACCCTGACGGCCGGCTTCGTCGTGAAGGTCGACGTCGTCACGCCGTGATGTCCATCCACAGTGGACGGAGAGATAGGTCCATAATGGACGGGCGCCCTGTTGCGTTTAAACGCTGTTCTCGCCGCCGTGTCCGTTGAACCCCAGTCCACATAGGAGGGATCCATCATGGACAAAGCACTGTTGAGTCCCCGCAACGACACCGAGTCGGGCAAGCTGGAGTCCGATGTGGACGAGTTGTTCCACGAGCTGGACCGCAGCATCTTCCGATTCCCGGGCGTGCTCAGCCGCGAGGAGTGCGACCGCATCATCGCGGCCAGCCGGCCGCACATCGCCGAGTACAACCATCCCGGTGCCGACGAGTACGACGACGAGGGCAGCCACCTGACCCCTGGCGTCCTGCTCACGGCGCCGTGCGACGACCCGGACGAGCGCCCGGGACGGGACATCGTGGAACGCCTGGCGACGATGGCCCACTGGGTCAACACGGTCATGACGAGCTGGAAGATCGAGCTTGACGTGATCCGGTTCGGCGTCAGCCTGTACCGGCCAGGGCACTACATGGCCCAGCACGTCGATGACGAGCGGCGGGGGCCCCCGCCTTGGGACAGACCCCACCGGGGCATCTCCATGTCGCTGCCGCTGTCGCAGGGCCACCAGGGCGGGGGGCTGCGTCTCGCGACCGGCGAGGACGAATGGGTGACGGTTCGGCTCAACCCGGGCGACGCGGTCCTGTTCGGGTCGAGCCTGCCGCACGAGGTTGCGCCGGTGACGTCCGGTGAGCGCTGGGTACTGCTGATGTGGTTGTACACGCACCACAAGCTGTTCCCTACGCGGTAGCGCCCGTCCACGCCGTCTGACTCACCCCACACGCAACCGCCCCGGATCCGGCCGCTGAGCCAAGATCCGGGGCGGTTGCGTGTTGCGGGGCCGCGCGCGGTCAGAGGAGCCCGATGGCGGCCGTACGTTCGCTCTCGTCCACGTGCATGTACCGCTGGGTGGTCACGATCGACGCGTGTCGCATCAGCGTCTGAATGACCCGTACGTCCACGCCGGCCTGGCGCAACCGGTCGCAGAAGCCGTGCCGGAACCGGTGCAACGACACGTCGGTGCGCCGGTACGTCTGCCGCGCCCAGTCGGCGAACCGGCTCGACATCTGCTGCGCGGTCAGCGCTCCGCCGTCCGGCCGCGACACCAGCAACCCCTCCGGGCGCGGCGCCACGTGCTCCCACACCCGCGGATGGGTGGGCAGTAGGTCGACCCGCCCGCCCTTGCCGCGGACCTCGATCACGTCGCGGGACACGTCCGCCCGGTCCAGGCCGGCGATCTCGAATGCGCGCAGGCCGTCGAAGTAGGCGATGATCGCCGCGGTCCGCCAGGGTTCCGGCGCCTCGGCGAGCATCGCCTCGGCGACCTGTGCCGGTACCGGGGTGCGCGGCGGACTCGGCGGGATCCGCGGCGCCGGCAGGTGCGCGGTCGGGTCGACCGCCAGCCTGCCGGCCTCGACCGCCCACCGGCAGAACCCCGCCAGGTGTCGGCGGTAGGTGGCGCGGGTCTGCGCCGACCAGCCGGGGGTGGCCAGCCACCCGGCGATCCGCTCACCGGTCCAGGTATCCGGCGCGCCCAGGTCGCCGTAGACCCGGCCGAGCAGGTA
>DASRII010000277.1:0-32996 GCA_035650075.1 Micromonosporaceae bacterium
GACCGGAACGGGTTGTTCGGCCCGGTCATCGACGTGCCGTCGGACGCTTCGCTGTTCGACCGCGCGCTCGGCCTCGGCGGTCGGGACCCTGGTTGGCGACCGTAGACCCGGCGGTCCGGGGGCGCTGGCTGCAGCAAGCCGCGTCGCTCGGCCATTGCCCAATCCGCTCACCGACGACAACGCCCGGGTCCTCCGACGTGATCGACTCGGCGGCCTTCTCCACGAGTATTCCCTGGCCGCACAACCGAATCGTAGATTTCGGCACCCACACACTCTCGGGCGTTCGGGCTGCGAACGCAGGTTGAGGGCGACGTCGAACTCTGCGGCCAGCCGGGCCCGCAGCTGACGCCGGCAATCACGTACCGGACGGCAGTGCTCAGCGGGGAAGGTACAGGGTCACCGACGCGGTCCCGTGCACCAGATCGGTCGCGGCCAGCCGCATCGGGTACGTGTCGTTGGTCAGCCAACGCGGCAGCAGGTTGAGGTAGTACGGGCTGCCGAGCGTTTCGCTCGTGCCGCCGGGCAGCGCCGAGTCGGCCCGCATGCCGACGCGGTCGCGCTGCGCGACGAACCGGCGCACGGGCCCACCGCCGAACATGAACTCGTCAGCCGAGTCTGCGCGGGCGCTGTGGCTGGACGCGTCGACGGTGTTGAACCCGCCGTCCGTGGGTACCCCGGTCAGCCCGGGTAGCGGGGAGGGGAATGCACCCCCGGCCGTCGGGATCGTCCACGGTGGACCGAGCACCGCGTCGAACGACACCCGGTGCAACCTGCCCCAGCGGTAGTCCTGCTGCGAGGTGGACCCACCGAACGCCGGGGCGAACGCGGGCCCGGCGAGCAGGCCCAGCGCGTCGGCCAGACTCTTCAGCAGCAGCACGTCGCGCCGGTCGGCTGGGTCGGTGATCCCCGGCACGGCGAAGAAGTCCAGTCCGGAGACACCGACGCCGTGACGCTGGTCGTACCGCAGCAGCAACGTCTTGAGCGCTTTCATCACCTCGTCGCTGCCCGGCTGGGGAAGGCCGAAGGGCGCGATGTGTGCGTCGATAACGTTGCGGACGAACTGTCCACGCCAGACGGAGTAGATCGTCGCGGCGACGCTGTCCGCGATCTCGTCGGTAGCAGGTGGCGCTCGCTGGCCGTCCACATCGGACGAGTCGTACCCCTCGGGGATACCGGTCGGCGTGGTGTGGTCCCACCCGCCGAGCCGGCCGACCGCCTCGACGACGCGCGGGTCCGCGCCCAGCGCGGCCAGCGCCGGCGTGGTGCTGATTCGAGCCCGGTCCAGCGCTGCGACGAGGTACGGCGTGAAGAACTGCGCGTCGAGGAGCGCTACATCTGCCTGCTGCCGCTTGATGTCGACTGTGGACAGTGATCGGCCAGCGTCGATAGCGCCCCGGACGAGCTGGGTGATCCGCCCACCGCGGAAGCCGTCGTAGCCCACGTTCAAGTAGTAGATGCCCCCCGTGGGCCGCAGCTGGTTGAGCGGGTCGTTGTCCAACGTGGTACCCGCCGGGTCGTTGTTGGCGTTGACGAAGAAGCCGGCTGGTGGATCGATCAGGTGCGGCATCTCGGCGGGCGGCAGGATCTGGTACGGCAGAGCCTGCCCGGGTTGCCGGCCGGCCGCCGGCAGCCACTCGTTGCCGCCGGTACCGTCGCGCAGGAAGTAGGGCGGCGCACCGTCGACCGTGCCCGCCTCCAAGTCCTCGCGCAGCGGCATCTCGCCGCTGGCGAAGTATGCGATGTGTCCGGCGACGTCGGCGTACGCCCAGTTCTGCGACCCGACGTCGAAGAACGTCAGCGCGTGCCGGAAGTCATCGAGGTCACGCGCCCGGTTGAACAGCCGGAACGTGTCCAGCTCGCGGGTCGGTGAGAAGCCCGCGTACTGCACCGACAGCGCGGTGCCCGCCGCAGCGTTTAGCGAGACGATCGGGCCGTTGTTACGCCGCGGCACGATCAGCGTGGCCGCCGGCACCCCACCGCCGGGCGGCACGACGACAACACCGGCGGGTGAGCGCGTGTTGACCCGGAACGTCTCCGGCACCGCGAGCACGTGCTCCAAATGTCCATTGTAGACGGTAGCCAGGCCGCTGGGCGATGTCGGGTCCGGCCGAACCTGCTCGATATAGGTGTCGGTCACGTCCATCGGGTTCGTCGTGGCACCCCAGGCGATCCGGCGGTTGTGGCCGAGGATGACGTAGGGCGTCCCGGCGAACCCCTCCCCCTGCACGTCGAGGGATCCACTCTGCAGCGCGATCGGGTAGAACGTCGACGGGGCGTCGAGCGCCAGGTGATGCGCAAGCCTTTCGCGCCTGGGCCAGTGATGAGATCACCTGGGGGCTGTTCAACGTACCCGAAAGCCGGCCCGGGGTCCTTGGCGATGTCACAGGCCTGGACGTGGTCGAGTTGGGTTGCGGCACCGCGTACTTCTCCGGTTGGCTCGCCGGACGCGGCGCCCGCCCGGTCGGTGTCGACGTGACCCCGGCCCAACTAGACACGGCTCGCCGTTGCCAGGAACAGTTCGGTGTCTCATTTCCGTTGATCGAGGCAGACGCCCAAGACGTACCGCTGCCCTCAGCAAGCTTCGACATGGCAGTATCGGAGTACGGAGCGAGTCTGTGGTGTGACCCGTACCGCTGGGTGGCAGAGGCGGCGCGACTGTTACGACCGGACGGACGTCTGGTGTTCCTTACCAACAGCGTCCTCGTGACGCTGTGCGTGCCGGACGAGGAAGGGTACGCGGAGCGGTCGCTGATGCGCCCGCAGCGCGGAATGTACCGGGTGCAGTGGTCGACCGGTGGGGTCGAGTTCCATCCCGGCCATGGCGAGTGGATCCGTATCCTGGCCACCAACGGGTTTGTGGTGGAGGCACTTCACGAGCTGTACGCCCCAGAGGGCGCTCAGACGCACGAGTACTACGACGTCGCGACCGCCGACTGGGCCAGACAATGGCCTGTGGAAGACCTGTGGGCCGCCCGCAAGTCGGGCACTGCAGCGTCAGCCTGACACGCGGAGCGGAGGGCCGCCCGACATGACGGCCCGCCGCATGTTCCGTCAGGACCAGGCCGGTGTGGTACCCGACAGCGTCAACACGAGCACGATGTCGTGGATCAGCTCGCCGGTGAACCAGGACCGGACGGCGTCGGTGTCTTCGAGCTGGATCTCCCAGCTGCCGGCGGGGTCGTCGCCTGCGAACACCTGCCATGGCGCGCCGCTCGAGCGGCGGGTGGTCACAATACCGCCCACGGTGCGCACCTCGCCGGTCTCGATGGTGCCGGCGGCTCCGGTGTGGCGCAGCGCGGTGACCGTCAACTCGTTGACGAGGGCGTCGTCGCGGACGGCGAAGAGGGTGAGGTGCGCGACGGTCAGGTCGGCGATGTGCGGTGGCAGGTCGGTTGCGGTCACCGACAGCACGGCGCGCATCCGGCGGGCCGGATCCTCCACCTTGTCGGGGTTGTTGAGGTCGTACCAGACGTCGGGGAAGTCGTTGCGGATGCTGAATGAGCGGTCGCCGCTGAACCTGCGGTCGAGCGACCGGATCACCTGCTCGCGGTATTCGGCGTTGTCCAGGGCGGTGTACTCGATGGTCAGCAGCATGTCGGCGATGCTGCGGTAGTCGAAGGGGTTGGCCGCCTTCGGCAGGTCGAGGCGCCAGACGGTGTCGACTCCCATGCCTTCGAAGGGCAGTAGCATCGCTCCTTCCTGTTCGAGCTGGAACAGCCCGCTGGCGTTGATCGGGGTGGTGAACGCGATCGACTCCGGTTCCCGCAGTAGCACCACGGACTGGAACGAGTCGCGCCGGACCACCGCGCGGGAGATCCCGGATGCCGACAGTGTGGCCCGCAGGCCGCGCGGTACCGGCAGCAGCGCGATCAGCGACACACTGACCCGTTTGATCAGGCGCAGATAGTGCCCGGGGTATTCACTGTCGAAGAGTGTTTCCGGCGTCGCGAACACCAGCACTCCGGTCTGGCGGAACTGCTCCAGCTCGAACGCGGCGAGCTGCGACACCGAGACGGTCTGGGTCAGGTGCAGCTTGCGCCGGTCGGTGTCGAAGGCGTGCTGGTCGAGCTGGAAGACGTCTTCCAGCAGCCGGGCCGATCCGGTGATGCCGCGCCGGTTGGTGGTACCCACGTTCTGCGCCGGTGCCGGCTGCCAGTAGTCGGCGGCGATGAAGCCGCTGACCACCTCCTGGCGTTCGAACGCCAGCTGTGCCTGAGCGAGCTTGGCCAGCGCGGTCGCGCGTTGCAGGAAGAACGCGTACACCCGGCCGAGCACGCCGCTCATCCAGTCGTACAGCTCGGCGTTGGTGAACTTCGTCGCCAGGAACTCGGCCACCGCATGGGCATGGGCGAGCTGGTCGGAAGCCACTTGCCGCTCCTGGACGGCAACCTGCTGCTGTAGTTGCGCACCGGTGATCTGGCTCTCCGCGAACTGTTGGTCCTTGGCGGCCAGGTCCCGGTGGAGCTCCCATTCCTCGGCGCGCCGTTCGTAGCTCGCCCTGGTCTGCTGGATCTGCGCCTCGGTCGAGACCGCTGACGCCGCTTCGGACAACGCACCGGCCAGGTTACCGCCCGCGTCCCACCAATCGAGACTGCCGGCGAGCTGGGCCAGCCCGGCCGCGGCGTGCAGACCCTCCGCGAGGCGCAGCGCGTCCATCGCGGTCCGCTCGGCGTCGTTGAGCCCGCCGCGCAGCCAGCCGTCGTAGGTGTCGAACTGCAACTGGGCGCGGTCGCGTTGCAGGCCGGCCTGCGCCACACCGGTCGCGGCGACCTCGACCCGCAGGTCCTGCGCCACCAGTTGCCCGGCGGCCACCTGCAGATCCCGGCCAGCCAGCAGCAGGGCGTAGTTCTCCCCGTCCCGGCGCTCCAGCGCGGACAGGTACGCGGTCTCCACCTGCTGCGCGATACCGACCAGCGTCTTGGCCCGCTCCACCAGCACGCTGTACCGGAACGGGCTGGGCAGCGCGTTGGTGCCGTTGGTGCGGCTCGGGTCGGGCTGCCCGCCGACGTCGAAGCCGGCGTGCACCTTGGCGAGGCCCACGTCGGCAAGCGTCGACAGCGACTGCCAGACGGGGTTCAGCGGGAAGGGCACCGTCTGCCCCTGCTCCGGTATGACCTCCTCGAGCAGCAGCACGTCGTGCGCGGTCTGGTACAGGGCGATCGCGCGGGCTCGGGAGTCGGTCGTGCTCTTGACGAACTCCGCGTCGGCGGAATCCAGCAGGCACTGCACCTGTGCCAGGGCGGTGGCTCTGGTGTACGCGCCACGGCGTTTGCGAGCCGTGAAGTGCGGGTTGAGTTCCTTCACCTGGGCCAGCCACTCCGGCAGCCGCCCGTAGTCCGAGGTGGTGTTCTGCTCCAGGGCCAGCCCGTAGTAGATCAGCCGCCGGTCCGGCGGCAGATGGTACGCGAAGACCGTCCGGAACCAGTCGAGCGCGGCCACGTACTGCGCGGCGGCGTGCAGTTTGCGCGCGGCGGCCACCGGTACCAGCCAGAAGATCTCCCGGATGTGCTGCGGTATCTGCTCCTCGGCGGTGAACGGGGTCGGGCCTTGCGCTCGCTCGACGAGCGTGATGCATAGGCCTTGCCGGGCGGCGAGTTCGGCGTTGGTGAGGTGTTCGGTCAGCGTCACGCCGTCTGGCCGCACGTCTCCCGGCAGCGCGTCGAGGTAGTTCCGGGCCAGGGTGCGTACCTGGTCGGGTGTGGGACTGGCGAGGGCGGACAGCGCCTTGATGAAGTCGGTGTACGCCTGGGTCGGTTCCAGCACCAGGCCGGAGCCGGCATTCTCGGCGATGTAGAGCTGCGGCTGTAGCTGGTTTTCCGGGTACGCGAACCCGCGCATCGCGGCCAGCCAGCGGTCGTAGGTCAGTAGCCAGAGCCATTCCAGGTCGAAGTTGTCCTCGCCGGTGATGCGCAGCACCGGTACGCCGAGATCGGGCCGGTAGCTGCCGGACCGCGCGGTGGTGAACAGTTCCTGCAACGACTCGACCGCCTGCCCCACCCGGGTCGTGCGCCGGTCCCGGTGGACGCGCAGGTCGAAGGAGAGCGCCCGGGACAGCCGCTCGGCGGCCGCGTCGAAGCTTTCGGGTACGGGCTGCCTGGCGCCGATCGCGGCGATCAATGCGTCCCGCAGCTGGGGCAGGACCGCCTGTTCGGCCTGGGCGACCGCGGCGGGCAGCGCGTGGGTGAGCTGTGTGAACTGCGCCGAGCGCGCGGCGAGGGCCGGCCGCCAGCCGGTGGGGGTAGCGGCCGCGTCGGTGCGGACCGTGAAGACGGCCGGATCCAGGACGATGCCGCGCTCCACTTCCTCGCGGCGCCACTGCCCGTACTGCTGCCGCGCGGTCACGGCCAGCAGGAGCGTGGCGATCTCGTCCCACTCCTCGCCGCCGAGCTGGCCGGCGGGGATCAGGCTGCGCAGCCGGTCCAGCCGGCGCAGGGCCGGCTTGTCCAGTCCTACGGCGGCGAGGGCGGTGGCCACGTCCTCGCCCGTGCGGTCGCGTGCGGCGAGGTCGGGCAGGTTGATCGGGCCGACGTAGCGCGCGACCGCCGCGTCGAACCCGGCCTGGGTACGGTTACTGCCGGCCAGGGCGGCCCGGATCTCGGTCCGCAGCTCGGACTGGGCCGCCGTCCGATTCGTCCACAGTAGACGCGCGGGCGAGCCGGGGTCGGCGCTGACGAAGTCCGCATCTGTGAGCAGGTCCGGCAGGATCAGCGGCTTGGGCGCTGAGGGGTTGTCCCGTTCCCGCTCGTCCGTGGACCGCCAGGCGCGCCGCAGCGCTGCCTGCTGGGCGAGCAGCAGGCCGGCCGTTCCCGGCGGCGTACCCTCCAGCGGCACCGGCACCGGCGGCTGGTACCCGAAGATCTGCGCGAGGTTGTCGTCGGTGAGGTCGACGGCCGCGATGCTGATCCGGTCGAGCTGGTCCGGGCGGGTCGGCTCCAGGTCGAGCCCGAGCCGCTCGGCGAGCGCCACCCGCTGTGGCTGGTCGGCTGTTCTGGCCAGCCGCAGCTCCTCGACGGAGGTGCCGAGCGCGCGGATCAGCGCCTCGTAGGCCAGTTCTCGGTGCCGCTGGTCAATGTCCACAGTGGTGCTTGGCGGGATGATGCCGCGCAGCACCTCCACCGCCACTCGCGTCTGCGAGACGTCCGCGGTGGCGGCCCGGAACGCCGCGGCCCGGGTCAGCCCGTCGAGCGGCTGGTGCAGCCGCGCCTCCAGATCGGCCCGGGACGGGCCCGGCGGTGCGCCGTCGACGGTGATGTACCGCTGAGCGAGCCCCAGCAGCTCGTTCAGGTACGAGGTCTGCGCGAAGACGCGGTCGCGCTCGCCGGGGTCGATAGGTACCCGAACCAACATGTCGACGGTGCTGCTGCCGCTGCTGTTGAACGGATCGGTGGCCACGAACGTGAGAGGGTGCCGTCCGGCCGGTACCGGAATGTTCGCCACCTGCCACCGGCCGTCGATGACGCTGTCGACCGGGCTCAGCGGCTCGTTGCCGATCTGCCACCGCACGGTGCCGATCTGGGTGAACGGTTCGGTGGCCCGGCCACTGACCAGCGGTATGTGGTAAGGCACTTCGGTCACGGTCACGTCGGTGTCGAACGGATCGATGTCCACGCGGGGGACGAGTTGCCCGACCACGACTTGCACCGTCCGGAACCGCGCGGTCTCGCCGTCGTTCACCACATGCAGCTTGCAGCGTGCCGTCACCTCCGCGACGGCGTCGAGGGTGTTGGCGGTGCCGACGGTCTGCCAGTCGCCGTTGTCGTCGAGGTCGGCGCGGGTGAACGGGGCACCGGCACCGAACTGGACGTCGACGCCGGTGATGACCAACGTCGGTAACCCGGTGTCCTCGATGAACGCGGTCCCCCTCGCCACGATGATCTCGCCGTTGCCGAACCGGTGGCCGACCTCCGGTTCGGTCATCTCGAAATGAAGCCTGCTGGGCATGTGTCAATTCCTTTCCTGGAGCCGTCCGGCTCCGATCGGATGGTCTATTCCGGGATAGCGAACAAGTCCGCCCCAGCCGCCGCGCAGCGTCAGGGTGGTCGCCGGTAGGGCGCCGGTGGGCACGGCCTGCATGACGCTGAGGCAGAACTCGCTCCGGCTGCAGCGGATGATGCCGGCCACGAGGCCGATCACGTTCCGCACAGCCAGGTCCGCCAGGAACTGCGCCCCTTCGAACAGGTCGTCATCGCCGTGGTGGTCCGCCGTGTGCGAGGTGGGGCCAACCCCATCCGGAGGCAGCAACCGGGGCATCGAGCTTGGATTCGATTCTTTGCGCCGCGAGTCTTGTTCGCGTAGTCCCCGGGTCATCCGGGACAGCTTCTGCTGGATTCGCGCGGTGGCCTTCTCCAGGTGGGCCAGTTGCTTGGCGGTGAGCGGCTTGTTCGTGTAGTTGAAGAACTCTGGAGCGGCGTTGCCGTAGACGTAGACCAGCAGCCGCTTGTTGGCGCGCGCATGGTTGTGGAACGCGACGGACTGCTTGGAAGGGACCGCGGCGGGAGTCAGCTTGAACTCGACGTCGACTGGAATGTCCTTCATAGACAGATCGATCCGGTGGTGCGAGTGGTCGTTGACGCGCACCTCGAAACGGTCGGTGCCGAGGACCTTGGACAGGTCCTCGCGCAGGACGTCGCCGCTGAGCTTGCCTATCGCCGGCCGCTCGAACGGCGACGCCCTTCCGGTCGCCTTCGAGTCGGAGGCGATCGTGACTATCTCCGCGAAGTAGTCGGCCAGCGCGTCGACGAAAACCTTGACCTCCGTCTGCACTTTCGTGGGTTCCTCGCCGTCCAGGTCCACCCACCGCACCGGGTTCTGCGCCGCGTACGCGTACGCCGTCGTGCCGCCGGCCACCACGGGATCCGCCGAGACCCACCGGCACAGGTACGGTGCCAGGTACCGCGCCTGGTGGTAGGCCAACCCGCTCTCCTCGTCCCGCTCCTTGCCGGTGAACCGGTACCGCTTGTGGGCGAAACTGCCGAACGTCGTCTCGCCGTACGGCGAGTACTCCTCGCGGTTGACCAGGTTGCCGTCGCCGTCCACCACGACGTTGCTGCTGTCGAGGTGGTCGCCCAGGGGTACGGTCACGGCCGGCCAGCGGTCGTCGGGGCGGGCCGCACCGATGCGCACCAGCGCGACCCGGTGCCGGCCGTCCAGCACGTGAACGTGGTTGTTCTGCCCGTTCGTCCCGGCATCCGGCGCGTCGGACCACCGGTGATGTTCGAAGACACCGTCGATGTAGTGGGTCACTTCGACCGCGCCGCCTTGGCGGCGGACGAGCTTCTTGACCCGCTGCCCGGCCGCGTCATAGAGGTACTGCGCGTGGACCGACGGTTCGGCGCCGGGAACCTGGGTGGCGAACGACGTCATCCGGTCGCGGTGGTTCCAGGTGAAGTGCCGCGAGGTGGCTTCCCCGGTCACGTTGCCGTTGTCGTCGAACGTGTAGTCAAAGGTTGCGGTGCCGACGGTCAGCCGGTGCAGGCGGTTACTGCCGTCGTCCACTGTGTACTCGCGGGTGAAGCCGCCGGCGCCGGCATGGGTGAGCGCGCGCAGGCCGCCGGCCGGGTCGTACCGGTACGTCTCGCGGTAGGGCTGTACCTGCGTCACGTCGGTTCCGCGCGGCAGGTCCGACCACGGGTCGCCAGCCGGCGGTGCGGCGTGTTCCCGACCGGTCGCCGACAGCAGCCGATAGATCGGGTCGTAGCTGAACAACCGGTCCAGCGCGTCCCCGTCGGCGAGCAACGCGCGCAGCCGCGGGTCGGTGGTGCGCAACGCGTCCGGATTCTTGGGAATGCCGCTACCGGGCGTGCGGTCCCGCAGTGCCAGCAGGTTCCCGGCGAGGTCGTAGTCGTACCCGTAGTCCTGCAGCGGAGGGGCCGTCGGGTGGTAGGTCAGGTCGTCGACGGTCGTGTACGGCTCACTGCGCAACCGCACCGGCCGGAACGTGCTCGGATCATAGGCGAAGCGGGTCAGCACGCCGTTGCCGTGCGCCACCAGGACCCGCTGACGCTTGGCGTTGTAGGCGATCCGTTGCAGGTACACGGTGTCGTCGAGGTGTACCTGCTCGAGCGCACCGGAGCGGTTGTATGCCAGCCGCAGCTCGCGGCGGCCACCCTCGACGTCGGCCGGGAACGTGTGCCGGGTTACCCGGTTCAACGCGTCATAGCCGGTCCGCGTCGCGTAGCCGAACGCTTCCAGCAGCGTCGCGTCGTGCTGCGTCCAGTCCACTTGGAACGGTGTTATCTGCCAGCCGTTCGCGGGGCCGCCCGCATACTCGGCCAGAATCGGAGCGTCGGCGATGACGTTTCGGGTGGACTCCAGCACGTTGCCCTTGAAGTCCACCGACCCGGTCGTCACCATCCCGGCCTCGTCACGGTGGCGTTCCGGCCGACCGAGCAGGTTGTGCGCGCGGGCCGCGTCCCGGTCGGCGGGCGGCTGGGCCGGATCCCCGGCGTCGCCGTACTCGACGACCTGCCGAAGCGTGACCGGCCCGCCCTCACGGTTGCGGGCCCACTCCCGGATCGGCCGGTGCAGCCGGTCGAACGCGGCGAGGGTGAGCGCCGACTTGCTGTCGCGGGTCTCCACCGGCCGGTCCAGCGCGTCAGGCACGGTGTCGCGGCGGCCGGCGTCGATGCTGTCGAGCCGCCAGCGCCGCTTGGCCACGTCGAACGCGTACCGGAACGACTCCCGGCCGAGCGGATCCACAATGGACAGCAGGTTGCCCTGGATGTCGTGGCTGGTACGGGTGGTGAGCACCTCGGTCCCGTTGCGGGCTACCGCGCGCACGATGCGCCCGAGCGCGTCGACCTCGGCGCTCGCCGGGGTGTTCCAGTGGTCCGCGTACGCCTGGGCCGCGCTGCCGTGGGTCCGGCCGGCGTTGTCGTTGGCGTCGTAGGTGTACGACTCCCACGGCGTCGGCGTGAACACGTCCGGATCGGTCAGGTCGACCGGCACCCCGAACAGCACACGCTGCTCGCTGCCGTCGGGGTGCACGGTACGGACCAGGCGCCCGCGCGGATCGTAGAACAGCACGGCCTGCTGTCCACGTTGGACATCCAGCGGCTCGGCGTAAGCGAAGCCGGTGGCGAAGAACGGCTCGTACTTGCGTACCACCCGGCCCTTGTTGTCGTAGAACTGCCAACCGCTGACCGTCACGTTCGGCGGCTGCGCCGGATCCCGGGTACGGCCGGTGCTATCGCCGACCGGGGCGGACAGGTCGGCCGGAATCACGCCGCCGCCGAACGTCGGATCACCGAACAGCGTGTCCTCGGCCTGTGCGCGGGTCTGCAGCACGCGGCCGAACCCGTCGGAGTACTCGATCGATACGATCACGTCATCGCGTTCGGCGGCCGGGACGTCGGTGTCGGTGTCGTGGTGTACCCGCCGCTCCACCGTTGCCGAGACGGGCTGGCCATCCTCGGCGAAGGCCAGCAGGTCATACTTCATCCGGACGCTGGGCAGGTCGCGGTCGCCCTGGCCGTCGCGGCCCCGGACGAACTGCGCGATGACCAGGCCGAGCGGCGAGAACTCCACCGACCTCGTGTTGCCGTTGACGTCGGTCAGCTCGCGGGGTTGCAGGATGCGGTAGTCCGGCGTGACGGCCACCATCAACCCGACAGCGTCGGTCGCACGGACCGGCAGCAGATCGTGCGCGTCGTAGTCGAGCCGGCTCGGTGCGCCGAGCGGGTCCAGCGTGACGACCGGCAGGCCGCGCGGGACCCGGCCTGGCTCGTGGATGTCGTAGCTCTGCCGCGCGGTGACCACGTAGTAGCCGACGACGTCGCCGTCTCCATAGTGGACGTATCCGGCGAGGTCCGGCAGCAGAGCGCGGAATTCCGGCGGGTACTCGGCCGGCCACGAGACCACCCCGCCCGGCGCCAGGTAAACCGGCTTCAGCCCATCCGGGTAGAGCTCGTCGAGGAACGCGTCGGTGAACGCCAGCGCCTCGGACCGCACCGGCAGGCCATGCTCGCCCAACGTGCCCAGCGGAAGGCCGGCGAAGGCGTCGCCGTCGTAGAACGTCCGCCGGTCGCCGATCACCCGCAGCGAGAAGAGCTCACCGGGCGCGCCGCGCAGGACCGCGTCGCGCAGGTCCGGCACGGCCGCCGTGCCGTCGTTGACCACCTCGTATGTCGTCTCCCGCGCCACCCGGTCGACCAGATAGTGCTCGGCGTCGTCGCGGCGGGCATACCCGATGGTGGTGAGCGTGGCCAGGTACGGCTGCCCACCAGGGGGCGCGGCCGCCAGTGGGTCGCGCCCGCGCGGCACCGCGACGGCGACCGCCCCGGTGTGCAGGCCGTATGCGTCAACGCCGGTCGGGAACTCGAACGCGGTCATCGGCTCGTTGCCGCGCTCCCAGTGCGTCGTGCGCTGGCCGAGCGGAAACGGCAGGAAAACGCGCTCCCGGCCGGGGTCGTCCGGGCCGGGCGGCGATTCCTCGCGTACCCCGGTGAGCGCCTCGGTGACCGTATACGGTCGGCGCTCGCGGTCGGCGCCGTCCAGCGCGTAGAGCTCGGTGCGCAGCACCTGGCCGCGCAGTGCCCGCAGCGCGGAGCGCCGGGCCGCGCGGCTCAATCCGGCCAGGAACGCCACCTGCTCGGCCGGGCGGGACAGCATCGGCGGGTCGCCGTCCCAGTACTCGTGCCGCAGGTCCAGCTCGGTCCAGTCACCGGCCTCCACGGCGGCCACCGGCCCGGGGTGGAACCAGCTCCTCGTCAGCGTCGGCGGCGAGAAGTGGTCCGGAGGAACGACTCCCGGACCGGTCGCGGGAGCCCGGTCGAACGTCTCGCTGTCGAGTTGCTCTACCATCGCGAACCCCCGGAACTCGCGCTCCAGCCCGTCCCAGTACCCGTGGTGGTATCGGTACTCGGTGGTCAGCCGGCCGTGCGAGATGGCGTCTACCACCTCGACCTTCGAGACCACCTGCACCGGAAACGGCAGCGTGGTCCGCCACCGGGTCGCCGGATGGGCCTCGTCGCGGAGGAACTCCACTGTGGACGGATGGTGGTGTACAAGGGTGGTTGCGCCGAGGTGGTTGTCCATCACCTCCAGCAGGTACGGCTTCCGGCCGCCGGTGATGTCGAGGAACCGCAGGAACGGCCGGCCGCTGCCATCCGCGGCGCGGCTGAACAGCAGGCCCGCCATGCCGGTGCCGTGCAGGTCGGCCAGCCGGATCGTGTCGGTGTCGACCACACTCGGGGTACCGGTGACCACGACCGGCTGTTCGGTCCAGGCGTTTCCGGTCCGGTTGCCCCACAGCAGCACCCGCCCGTCGTCGACGTAGACCACGTCGGCCGCACCGTCGCCATCCACGTCGCCGAGCAGGAGCCGGCGCGGGTCGTACCCGTCGGGCAGCCGCGGCGAGTGGCGCATGGCAACCGGCGCGCCCCACCGGCCGTGGCCCAGGTTCGGCCAGTAGACGACGTTGCCACTGCGCAGCAGCACCACGTCCGGCAGGCCGTCGCCGGTCATGTCGGCGAGCCGGATCCGCGGATCGGCGAGGTCGAGGTCCGGGTCGAGCCCACGCGCCGCCGTCGTGCGCTGCCAGGCGCGCCGCGGGTCGGCGTCGTTGAACCAGCACTGCAGAAACGGCCCGGACCGCAGCACGTCAGTGAGCCCGTCACCGTCGAGGTCGACCAGCTTCACCGCAGGATCGGCCAGGCTTACGCTCGGCACCTGGCGGTACGGCTGGAACGAACGCCGACTCCAGGCGCCGGCGAACGTCATCGGGAAGTAGCCGTCCAATGTGGACGTACCGCCGGCCGAGCCGACTGTGACCAGATCCGGGCGTCCGTCCCCGTCGGCGTCCAGCAGCGTGACACCCTGGTCGCGCAACGATACCGGCGGCGCCTGCGCTAGCGCGCGGGGCAGCTCGAACCGGCCGTTGCCGGCGTTGCGCCAGAACCGTTGCGTGGCACCGAGTTCCACCACGTCCGGCAGCCCGCCGCCGCGCAGGTCGACCAGCGCCAGAGTCGGGTCGCTCAACGGCGCCGTCGGCAGGCCCGGGCCGGTCACCCGCTCGAACCGACGACCGGTCGGGTCGAACCCGGAGTACCCGAACGTCAGCGGCGGCAGGCTCTCCACGATCGGACCGTCGATGCCCACCACGTCGACCCGGTTCAGCAGCGAAACGCCGGTGAACGGGGCCTGCTCGTACGAGAACCGGTACTCGCGGCAGACCCGCGCCACCCCGTCCGCCGCGTGCGTCACGATCCGGACGGTCCGGCAGCGCAGCGTGGTACGGATCTCGAAGCCGGCGCGGTACTCGGAGAACGGATCCGGCCGCGGCTCGTACTCGAACTCGACCGTCACCAGGAACGACGGGTCGACGCGGTCACCGTAGTCGGCGTAGGAAATCCGTGAAATGAGCGGTTGGTCCCAGGCGTGGCCCGGCTCCTCGCCGTGGTCACGCAGGTACTCGTATCGGATCAGGTTGCCCAGCGGATCGCGGGTACCGGTGATGCGCCAGCCGAACACCTTCGCCGGGTTGGCGGGGTCAGCCAGTACAGCCGGGTCCGTCCACCCGACCGGCATGCCGCCCGGGCGCGGTGTGCCGTACCGGGTGAGCGTCCCCTCCCGACCACGGACCTCCCAATAGTCACCGGTGTCGTCCCTGACGTGCTCGATCCGGGCGAACAGGCCCTCGGTGCGGGGCCGGTAGCGGACCCGACCCGGATCGCCGCCGGCGACCGGCACAAGATCCTCTGCGCTGGAGAGCACGAACACATCGGGCCGGTCGGCCCCCGGCCCGGCCACATCGGCGTACCGGGGTAACCCCCGCGACGTCTTCCGTGACACTCCAGGCAGGCTCAACTGCCAGCCCAAGCCGAACGGCCCGTTGCCCGTAGCAGCGCTGTAGCCCAGCGTCAACTGCGGCTGCAGACCCAGCCGGCCGATCGGCACCGCGAACGGCACGGAGAAGGCCCCCGTACCGGTAAACAGATCGGGCGAGAACTTCTCGCCCAACCCGCTGATCGCGCCGCCGCCCTTCGGTAGCGAGATCGCCGAACCACCGGCCGTGGGGTCCGTGACACCCGCGCTCACGTCCCGCCCCTCGCCGTCATCGCCGTCTCCAGCCCGGATAGGGGCGCGAGAACGCAACCAGACGGCGACTGGGCCCCGGCCAGCCGGCCAGCGACGTTGTTCTTACGTCGCAGTCGTGTACCAGACATCGATCCGCCTTCCCCTTCCGTGACAGGGCAACGCGTACGAGGTTGGCAAGCCGGCCTGGAACGGCACTGACATGGCGCTTGCGCCGCGTTGGCGTCGGATACTGCGAAGGTGAGGGCGTGCCGGTCTCTGACCGCGCGACTTCCGGCGCTGGCACCGCTTGCCTGTCGACCGGTACGTCACGCGGGACGTAGAAGGTTGCGCAACTGATCGTCTAGCGACCGGTCGATTTGCGCGTTCAGCCGTCACTGACTACGGACGTTGATCGCTACTGCGGCGACGCGAACCGGCCGAGCCTGCCATAGGCTCCGGTAGGGTGGGAGGCTCGTGGGGAGGAGCGGGGGATGCAGCCGCGGGTCGTGGCGCTGGGCCAACATCTGGTCGAGGTTCATGGGTGGCTACGCAAGCAGCTTGACGCGATCCGCACCGACGCGGCGGCCTTCGGCGAGCACGGTGGCATTCGGGCGACCGACTTGCGGACGCACTGCCTGACGTTCTGCTCGATCCTCGAACACCATCACACCGGCGAAGATCAGCAGCTCTTCCCGTTCATTGCTGGCCAGTACCCCGAGCTGGGTCCGGTTATCGAGGAGCTGATGCACGACCACGGGCAGGTGGCCGAGATCCTCAATCAGATCACCGAGCTGGTCCGGCAGCTGGGCGCGCAGCCCGACCCAGCCGAGGTCGCCCGCATCCGCACAGAGCTGGACAGCCTCGCCGCACTGCTCGAGAACCACCTGAACTATGAGGAGAAGAAGCTAGTCCCCATCCTCGACGCCCTCTGATCGCCGTATCGCCAACGGCGTCAAGCCCGATCGGGGACAACAACCGCCACGCGGCCCGTCCGGTACTCCTTGCGCCCGCGCAGAGCCGCGACTGCCATTCAGCAGCCTGGACCCACCATCCACATCGGACAAACTGGCTGCTCCGCGGGTACTCGATGCTAGCGCAACAGCGCCATCTGGCCGAGGTGACAAGCCAGCGGAGCGCCATAGGGGATTTCTCGCCTGCCACACCGGTCGTGGTGTCAGACATATAGGAATCCGACAGTAGGCAACTGATCGGCCCACTGGCGCGTCATTCCTTTGGGCGCTCGCAGCCGCGAGTGACCCATCCACGCAAAGGGGGAAACGCGTGAGACTGAAAACCCGGTTACTCGCCTCGTCGAGTGCTGTGGCAGCCGCAGCGCTGCTATCGACTGTCGCGGCCGCGCCGGCTTACGCCGCGGCACCGGCGAACGACACGTTTGCTGGCGCCTTGGCGGTCGGAGCGCTGCCGTTCACGACCTCGCAGGACACCTCGGAGGCGACGACCGACGCGGACGACGCCGAGGCCAACCAGAACTGTGGCGCTCCAGTGACGGACGCCAGCGTCTGGTACTCGTTCACCGCACCCGCCAGCGACGAGGCGATCATCGTCGATGTGTCATCCTCGTCCTACTCGGCCGGCGTCCTGGTCGTGACCGGTTCACCCGGGAGCTTCGTAATCCAGGCCTGCGGTCCGGGTGCTACCGCGTTCCTGACGGTGGCCGGCGAGACCTATCATTTCATGATCATTGATGACCAGTCCGACGGTTCGGGCAATGGCGGCACCATGGTGATGACGGTGGATACCGCACCGCCGCCCCCGGACGTCGACATCACGGTCGACCCCAGAGGTACCGTCGACAAGGCCGGCACCGCGACGCTCTCCGGCACGATGTCCTGCACCGGCGAGGTGCAGTTCGCCTTCGTCGAGGTATCGATCGTGCAGCGCGTCGGCCGCGGCTCGATCGACGGGTTCGGGTTCGTCGAGACGCCCTGCGACGGTACCGACCGCCCATGGTCGGTGCAGATCTCGCCGTTCATCGGCGGCAGCAAGTTCGCCGGCGGCAAGGCCGCGTCGGTGACCTTCGGGGTCGCCTGCGGCCCGGTCTTCTGCGGTGAGGACTTCGAGGAGCGGACAGTCCAGCTCAGCCGCCGCGGCTGACGCAGCACGTAACACGTCCCTCGTGCGGGTGCCTGCCCGCACGAGGGATTCTTGCCGTCGGTGCGGGTCAAGTCCGGGAGCCTGGCAGAAACGGGCTCGGGAAGCCGAAACCATAAGCGTTCGGCCCACCGGTCCCGTGGCGGGCTTCACGCCTTCTGAGCCGAAGGGCTCAACTCTGCATAGGGTCAGCTCGCGTAGGAGTTCGCCGTCGTCGGTGATGATCCGGATGTGTAGTCGTGGGCGCGGCCGATGCCGATGTGGTGGGGTCGGCTGTTGTGTCGCAGGGTGACCACGCCGCTGCCGTCGACGGGGGCCAAATCACGGCGGCTACCGCGACATCCAGCCCGAGCCGGCTGCCCGGCCCGATTCCAGCGCCCGTCTGGGCGACGTGGCATGCCCAGCCGGTCGGAACCTGTCCGCGATGATCTCGGTCAGCAGACGGGTTGACATGCGCGTTCGGAACGCGCAGGCTCGGCCCTGGGGCGTGGGAACGCTCCCAATTCCGCGCGGTTCTCGTACTCCCATCAGGAGAGACAAACGTGTCCGTGACATCGTTTCGCCGCCGTGCCGTGATGGCCGTCGCGGCCTGCGCCGCCGTATCGGCGGCAACATTTCCGATCAGCGTCCCGCCGGCGAGCGCCGGCATCAACGACGGCACGAAGTTCTACGTCCCCAAGCCGAACCACGGAGCGGTCGAGCAGATCGCCGATCTCACCGCCCAGGGACAACAAGGCCTCGCCCGCCAGGTCCGGGCGATGATCGAGACCCCGCAGGCGTTCTGGGTAACCGGTGGCTCCACCGGCCACGCGCTCACCCAGTCGATCAAGGCCGAGGCTCAGCGGGCTGAAGGTAAGCGTTCCTTGGCCGTCTTCGTCGCGTACAACATCCCCTTCCGCGACTGCGCGCAGTTCTCGGCGGGCGGGGCGAAGACAGTGGCCGAGTACCAGGCCTGGATCGATGCCTTCGCCGCTGGAATCGGCGACCACGCGGCCGCCGTGATCCTCGAGCCGGACGGCCTGGGAATCATTCCCTGGTACACGAGCATCAACGGAGCCCAGGAGTGGTGCAAACCGGCGGAGGCCGACCCAGCGACCGCGGCCAGTGACCGATTCGCGTTGCTGAACTACGCCGTGGACCACTTCACCGCGCTACCGCACACCAGCGTCTACCTGGACGGAACGCACAGCGCCTGGCTCGGCTCCGGCGATGCCGCCGATCGTCTAGTACGCGCCGGGGCGCTCGAGGCCGACGGCTTCTTCGTCAACGTCTCGAACTACCAAACCACCGAACGCCAGTTGAAGTACGCCGAATGGATCTCGAAGTGCATCTACTTCGGTACCCAGGGTCCCGATTGGGCCCGGGGCCACTTCGACTGGTGTGCCAGCCAGTACTTCCCCGCCAACCCCAACGACTTCAGCACCTGGGTACTCAGCGACGCCTGGTACCAGGCCAATGTCGGCGACGTCTCGCCCGACATGCTCGCGCACTTCGTCGTCGACACCAGCCGCAACGGCGTAGGGCCGTGGACGCCACCGGCCGGTAACGGGTGGCCCGACCCTCAAGACTGGTGCAACCCACCGGACCGTGGTCTCGGCGCTCGCCCGACCACGAACACCGGCAACCCGCTCGCCGACGCATTCTTGTGGATCAAGATTCCGGGCGAGTCCGACGGTCAGTGCGACCGCGGCACCGGTACCGGGCATGACCCGGCCCGCGGCGGTCTGGCCGACCCCGCCGCCGGCGCGTGGTTTACCCAGCAGGCCATCGAGCTCGTTCGCAACGCCAACCCACCGATCGGCTGACTCGAGGCGCCATCCGGAGTGCTGCCCGCCGTCTCGTTGCTGCCGGCGGCGGGCAGCAGTCTGGCTCCAGAGACCTACCGCGATCGTCCTGGCGGGACGACCAAGAACGCCACCCACCGCTCGCGCGGCAGCAGCACCTACGGCGCTGTCTGAGCTCGACCGCTACTGTCGACAAATTGGTAGCCGTGCCCCGCGCCCTGCCGGCGGCCGGTCGGTGGGTACCGGGTGCATGCGGCGGAGGTGGCTGGAGTTGACGGTGCTGCGCGGTGCCGCCCGGGTGACGGGCCGGCTGGTCGTGGTTGCCTGCTTCGGCTATGCCTTGGGCGGCTGTTCCGGCGGCCCGACCGGCCCGGGACCGCGCGAACCGGCGGGAACGCCGCCGGCCCTCTCGGCGTCGTCGACGGCACGCGTCGAGTCCCCGAGTCCCACGGTCACCCGCATCGGGGACGCCACCACCGCACCACGGTGGCTGGGAACACGGGTCCTGCCGGTGGGGCCCAGCGGGTTCGCCGCGGCCCAAGACACCCCACCAGAGCTGCGCAACCGGTCCATCATCACCGTCGACGACCTGCCACCGCCGCCCGATGGCCGCTTCCACGCAACCGTCCAGACGGTGCCCGCCGGTGTGCTCGCCCGGTCCAGCTGGACCGACAAATGCCCGGTGGCCGCAGCGGACCTGCGCTACCTCACGGTCAGCTTCCGCGGCTTCGACGGGCGTGCCCATACCGGTGAGCTGCTGGTCAACGCGCGAGCGGCCGACGACCTCGTCACCGTGTTCGGCCAGCTCTTCGCCGCCAACTTCCCGATCGAGCGAATGCGGATCTCCAGCCTCGCCGAGCTGAACGCGCCTCCGACCGGCGACACCAACACCACCGAGGCGTTCGCCTGCCGGCCGGTACGGGGCCAGACCGCATGGTCCCAGCACGCCTACGGGCTCGCCGTGGACGTCAACCCGTTCCAGAACCCGTACCACAAAGGCCCGGTGGTACTGCCAGAGCTGGCCACCGCCTACCTCGACCGGGCCGAGGCGCGACCCGGGATGGTGCAGCCGGGCGGGCCGGCCGTGCGGGCCTTCACCGCGATCGGCTGGCATTGGGGCGGCGACTACCGATCGCTAAAGGACTACATGCACTTCTCCGCCACCGGCGGTTGAACCGAGCCT
Organism: Micromonosporaceae bacterium; assembly: GCA_035650075.1. Classification (GTDB taxonomy): domain Bacteria; phylum Actinomycetota; class Actinomycetes; order Mycobacteriales; family Micromonosporaceae; genus DASSUC01. Next base: position 20,095 of record DASRII010000277.1, read on the forward strand.
GATATACACAAGGTTGAGTGTGTGGGGACGGACGTTCTTTGCTCGCACAGCGATGCGGTGGTCACCGATCACTCAACAGCCGATGCTCCAATGCGGCGGCATCCTCGCGCGCCGAGTTCACCGAAGAACGGGCCCCGCATTCGACGGCTTGGGGTGTGTCCTACGCAAAGGTTCGAATATTGCCTGCTTATGCTGACGGTACGGACGTCATGCGGGACGATCTGGGCCACTGTCGCGGTTCAGGGCTGATTCGCATTGCACCGCTTTCTCGCCCTACGCGAGAGATTCTCACCTAGCTTGACGCGGAGCCGGTCGATGTTTTGTGGACGTTTGGTGCGTGCTTTGGCGAGCATCATTGCCATTGTCAGCCTGACCGTTGTCGGCGTGTCGGCTACGGTCGCTTCACCGACCGCCGGGCCGCCCACGGTTACCGGTTCCGACATTAGGTTCGCGCGTCCGGCGCAGGTGCTGCGGTACGGCACCGCCGAGAAGGCCGGGCTTGTTCCCCGGTACATAGACCAAATTGCCGTGGACATCACTCGGTTCCTTCGGCCGTCGCCAACGTACCCGATGTTTCCCGGTGCGGTCGCGCTGGCGGCTCACAACGGCGTGATAGTTGCTCACGACGCCGTCGGCTACGCGCTGCGGTACATCAATGACGCGCCGACCGAGATGCCGCCCGACCAATGGATTCCGATGCGGCGCGACACCATCTTCGATATGGCCTCGGTGACCAAATTGTTCACGTCGATCGCCGCGGTGCAGCTGATCGAGGATGGCCTGATAGAGCTCGACGCTCCGGTGGTGCGGTACATTCCCGCGTTCGCGGCGAATGGCAAGTCCGATATCACCATTCTCAACCTGCTCACCCACACGTCCGGGCTGCCCGCTGACCCTCACCCTTCGCTGTGCACCTACGCGACGTACGACGAGATGTGGGCGGCCGTCTACGCGGTCGCACCATTGACGCCGCCGAACGCTGCCTTCCTGTACGCCGACATGAACATGATGACGCTGGGCAAGGTAATCGAAACCGTGGCCGGACAAAGCCTCGATCGGGTGATCGCGCGGCGCATCACGAAGCCGCTCGGCATGACCGAGACGATGTTCAACCCGCCCGCGAGCCTCAAGCCACGCATTGCCGCTGAGGAGTACCAGCCGTGGATGGGCCGGGGCATCGTGTGGGGCAGCGTGCATGACGAGAACGCCTACTGCGTCGGAGGGGTCTCCGGGCACGCGGGTATCTTCTCCACCGCGAACGATCTAGCCGTGCTGGCGCAGGCCATACTCAACGGCGGGCAATACAGAGGTTCTCGGATCCTTTCGCAGGACTCGGTACGGGAGCTGTTCACCAACTACAACCAAGCGTTCCCCACACACGCGCACGGGCTAGGCTTCGAGCTCGACCAACGCCGCTATATGGGTGCCCTCAGCTCACCTGTGACTGCCGGGCATACCGGTTTCACCGGTACGTCCATCGTCATCGATCCGCTGGCGCACTCTTTCGTCATTCTGCTCACCAACCGTGTACACCCGACCCGAAACTGGAGCGCCATCAACCCGGTGCGCGCCGCGGTCGGCACCGACCTCGCGATGGCGTTGCCAGTGCGCCCGACCCGTGGCAAGACAGCCTGGTTCGCCGGGACAGCCGACAACACCACGACCACGCTCACCATTCCGCTTACCATTACCGGCGGCAACGCGAGACTATCGTTCGATCTGTGGTACGACACCGCCGAGACCGACAGCGGTGCCGTGGAGATGTCGTCCGACGGTGGTGCGACATGGCACCTGGTTCCGCTCTCGCTGCAGGTAGACAACTACAGCTGGCAGACCGACGGATCGTTCACCGGATTCGAAGGCAGACAATGGTTGCGGGCGTCAGCTCAACTGGACGCCACAACCACCAACATCCGTTGGCGCTACACAACCGGTCCATCCCCCCACGGCCGCGGCGTCTATGTCGACGCGGTGCTGGTCGATAACCCACAAGGCGTTATCTTCGACGAGAGTCGGCCACGCGACGCCGCCCTATTCCAGCCGAATGGTTGGACGGCCAGCCAAACCTGACCGCTACGCCCAATCGACAGCCGCCTGCAGGTCGTTGACCTCGAACGCCACGTTGCGCAATCCCAGCTCATTGGCCATGGCGGCCGGTGAGCCCGGCACGGAGTCGGGTCGCACGAAGCGCGAGAGCTCCAGGCGGGTGCCGTCGTCGGGCGGCTTCAGCATGACGATCTCGGTGCGGGAGTCGGGATGCCGCAGACCGTGTCCAAGAACTTCGCCCTCGACGAACGTTCTGCCCTCGACCTCCAGGCCCAGCGCCACGAAGAAGGCGGTCACGGCGTCGAGATCCGCGACCGTGAAGGCCGACGTGACAGGTAAGGCTCGGATCACGAGGGCGTCGTCGGTGCTGTGCTAGGGCCGTCGGGGGTCTGCCGCACGGATCGCAGGAGCAGCTCCGAGACGTCGGTGACCCGAACCTGGTCGCCCGCTTTGCCATGCTGTTTGAGCGTGGCGACCCCGTCGGTGAGCATGATGATGCAGTACGGGCATGCCGCGGTGACCAGCTCTGCTCCCGTGCCGAGGGCCTCGGTGGTGCGGGTTTCGTTGATGCGGGTGCCGATCGTCTCCTCCATCCACATCCGGGCGCCGCCCGCTCCGCAGCAGAATGACGTTTCGCGGTTGCGCGGCATCTCGGTGAACCGCACGCCGGGTACGTTGCCGAGGATCTCGCGCGGTGGGCTGAATATCCGGTTGTGTCGACCCAGGTAGCACGGGTCGTGGTAGGTGACTGCGGCGTCAACGGGGTGAGCCGGGATGAGCCGGCCTTCCGCGACGAGCTGGGACAGCAGCTGCGTGTGGTGTACGACTTCGTAGACACCGCCGAGTTGGGGGTACTCGTTGGCGAGCGCGTTGAAACAGTGGGCGCAGGTCACCACGATCTTCTTTGCTCCCGCGGCGTTGAGCGTCTGCACGTTCTGGGTCGCCAATTCCTGGAACAGCAACTCCTGACCGAGGCGCCGTGCGGGGTCGCCGGTGCACGTCTCCCCGCTGCCGAGCACTATGAACTCGACGCCGGCTTCGTGCAGCAGCTCTGTTACGGCTCGGGTGGTCTTCCTGGCGTTGTCGTCGAGCGAACCAGCGCAGCCGACCCAGAACAGGTACTCGACGTCGTCGGGGATTTGGCCGCTGTCGCCGAGCACGCGTACCTCGAACGGTAGGCCGGCGGTCCATTCCATCCGCGCTGCCGCGCCGCGCCCCCAAGGGTCGCCGGCTCGCTCCAGGTTACGCAGCATGGTATGGGCTTCCTTGGGAAACTGTGACTGGATCAGGACCTGATAGCGGCGCATGTCCACGATGTGGTCCACATGCTCGATGTCGACCGGGCACTGTTCCACGCACGCGCCACAGGTGACGCACGACCACAGCACATCTGGGTCGATGACGCCGCCCGCGTCGGCTGGACCGACAAGCGGCCGCGCCGCTTCGGCGAGGACGTCCTTGGGCAGCGTTGCCCGTTCCTCGTCCGAGGAGGCGAGCAGGTACGGGGCTTTGGCCAGCGCGTGGTCGCGCAGATTCATGATCAGCAGTTTCGGGTTCAGCGGCTTGTCGGTGTTCCAGGCCGGGCACTGCGACTGGCAGCGGCCGCACTCGGTGCACGTACCAAAGTCCAGCAAGCCCTTCCAGGTGAAGTCCTCGATGGCACCGCGGCCGATCGTGTCGTCCTCGCTCGGGTCTTCGAAGTCCATGGGCTTGCCACCGGAGTACACCGGCAGCAGCGGTCCCAGGCCTCGTGGACGGCGCGAGAGCGCGACGTTGAGTGGGGCCAGCGCGATGTGCAGGTGCTTGGAGTGCACGACGATCACCAGGAACGTGAGCACCACGCCCAGCGAAGCGAGGATCCCGACCGTTTCCAGCACGTCGTTGGCGGTGCGCCCCAACGGCTCCAGCAACCGCGCGACGGCCTCGGACGCGAACGCCCCGTTGGGGAACGGAAAGTTACCCGTGTTGATTTGCGCGCCGCGGTAGAGCAGCAGCGTCCACATCACGTTGAAGATCATGAATAGTACGAGCCAGGCGGCGGCGAGGTGCGATCCGAAGAAACGGGACCGACGGCCCTCGCGTTGAGGGCGCTGGCTAAGTCGGATCGCGCTGAACACCAGAAGGCCGCCGAGCACCGCGACAATGAAGAAGTCTTCGACGAACCCCAGCCACGCCTGGGTACCGATAATCGGAATGTGGAAGTCACGCTGAAATAGAGCGCCGTAACCCTCGAGAATCGTCGCACCGAGGATCACGAACCCCCAGAACACCGCGAAATGAGCGGCTCCGGGCACGCTCCACTGGAGCAACTTGCGCTGCCCGAGCACCTCGGTCACAACGGCCCACAGGCGCGTTCCCACATCGCGGGTGCGGTCGGGCTCCACCGGCTGCCCAACGCGCCCCAGCCGGTAGAGCACGAGGACCCGCCGACCGGCGAGCACGAACGCCACCGCCGTGATGAGCAGGCCGAGAACGAGTCGTACTGTCACTTATACCTCCGCGGGTTCGCCGGCTGTGGCGGGTTGGCCCTTGCGCCGCCTGATCTCCGCGAGCAGCTCCGGCCATCGGCCTCGCTTCGCACCACGAGCAACACAGGCCCCACGAGATCCTCGTCGCCGCTCACAGGAATTGCCGCTCGGCCAGGAAGTCCGCCACCCGGACTGCTGTGCTCGCCGCATCACCCTCGACAACCACGCGGTTCTTCCCCCGGCCGTCGGCGTCACCGCCCGTACGACCGTCGCGGCGCCGCGTAAGCCAACCTCCGCAGCATCGATCTGCAGATCAGCCAACGACCACGCCGCGAGCATCTCCGGGCCACCGCCGTTGTCCCGACGGGCCTCGTCGAGCCGCGCACGGACGCCGACCCGGTCCACCGTGAGGTCCGCGGCGAAGGACCGACCGCCGATCGCGCACGGCACATGTTTGACCAACACCACGACCTTCAGCCGTGCCCACCTCCGCCCGACAACGGACCCGACACTGAACGCGAGTCTAGAGGCGACCAACGCTCCACGTGCGGCAGCTGCCGAAGATCGCGACGAGGCTATCCCACTACACCGTCAGACCACCAACGCCGACGGCGGCCAGCGCCGGACCCGGTACGGGATCCACCAGGCGAGATCGCCGACCCGCCCGGCGAGCCCCTCACGTACCAAGTCGTCGAGCACCGGGGCCGGTACCTCATCAGCCGGGCAGCCGGCCGACAGTCGCTCGATCGCCCTGAGGTAGTCGGGTTCGTCGATGACGAACCGGGCCAGCGAACCTGCACGCCGGTCGCGTACCTCGACGAATCCTGGTCCTTGCCGCCAGACGCACTTGCAGAGATAGAAACCGTGCCGCCAGCGGTCGCGGATGTGCTCGGCGCTGGTCGCGCCCGAGACCGTCCGCGGCGGGTACAGGTGGCTGAGCAGGCTCCATGCCTCCGGGTCGGCTTCCAGCCGCACCTCCCAGTCGACCACCATTCCCCAGCTGGTGAGCTGGCTCAGCAGTAGCAACCGCGCGACGACAGTCGCCGGACCTCGGCTATCAGACAGATCGACCGGCTCGTTGAGGGTCACCCGGCGGGCCCCGTCACGGTAAAGCTCGGCGGCCAGGTCTGCGGGATCGGCAGCGCCCACCGGACGGCTGCCCATCGCGATGCCTGGCGTCTGGAGCAGTTCCTCTTCATGATCGCGCCACAGCGTCAGCGTCAACGGGTTCGTGCTGGTGATCATGCCCCCACCGCCTCCGCCATCGCCGGGCTGTCGGCGCCGCCGACGATATCCGGGCGTGAGCCGACGAAGTGCTCCTCGAACCGGAGCAGCTCGTCATTGGTGGCCTCCGCCGCGACATGCACGTACTGGCCGGCGTCGGTGAACACGATCCCCAGCCGACGCCACCGGTCGAGTAGCGTCTCGATGCCGGCGGCGGTCGCCTGGCCGGCCAGCTTGCGTAGTAGGGCGGCTGGCTTGTGCGGCTGGTCGAGCAGCCGGAAAGCGGCCACCTCGACCGGGTCACGCAGCGTCAGCACGGTCCAGTCGAACCGCCTGCGCCGGCTGATCAGGACGATGGAGTCACCCAGGTCGAGCTGGCTGAGCCGGCTGCGCACGTGCTCGCGCTGCCACTCCTCGGCCGCGGCCCGAAGCTGGTCGGCGACCGACTCGTCGATGCCCAGTTCCGGCGCCGAGAACATGTACGCCAGATCCATCAGCTCGGCCTCGGGAAGGTCGTAGATCCGCCGGTAGGGAGGCGCCGGCGCCAAGGGCGTGAAGCCGAGCTCCGGCCGGTTGAAGTAGGGGCTGAAGCGCTCGACGACGATACGGGCCACGACGTCCAGCGGAGTCAGGTGGTGCAAGGCGGGGAACTGTTCGATCAGCGGCAGATAGTCCTCGGGCAGCTCGCCCGGGAAGCCGTACAGGTAGTTCCATGCCGGCGCCAGTCCGGCGCTGGCGGCGTCCCGCAACAGGCGTACGTTCTGACAGCCGGTGATGCCCTTGTCCATGATCTTCAGCACCCGGGTACTCAGGTTCTCGACCCCCGGCTGCACGCTGACCAGACCGGCGTCGGCCAGCGCGGTCAACTGGTCGCGCCGAAGGTTCCCCTTGATCTCGTAGTGCAGCCGCAGGTCGTACCCGGACTCGGTGAGCCGCGGCAGGAGTGTCGTCAGGTAACCCATGTCGAGGATGTTGTCCACCACGTACATATCCAGCACCTGATGGCGCTCGACCAGCCGGATGATCTCGTCGTAGAACTGGTTCGGACTTTTGCTGCGGAACTGCATGAACGAGCCGTTCAAGCCGCAGAACTTACAGTGGTGCTTCTCGCCCCACCAGCATCCGCGCGCCCCCTCGACCACGAGCTTCGGCTCGACCCAACTACGAGCCGCCGACGACTCCAGCCGCTCGAAGTATCCGTCGTAGTCCGGTGAGATGATCTCGTTTGGCAGCAGCGGACGGCTCGCCATCGGGTTCGCCCGGGCGACACCGTCCGGCCCGCGCCAACACAGGCCGGGAGTGCTGGCGAGGGCTTCAGTGTCCGCTCTGGACAGTGCGGTCAGCAGCGCCGGGAAGGCCGTCTCCCCTTCGCCGCGCACGACGTAGTCGACGAAGTCGAAGTTGCGGTGCAGGGCCGCACCCTGGTCACCATCACAGTTGGCCCCTCCGAAAACGGTACGCACGTCCGACGCCACCCGCTTGATCGCCCGGGCGGTGGCCAGCGCTGCCGTGTTCTGTTGGAACGTCGACGTGAAGCCGACCACGTCCGGCTTGGTGGCCACGATCCGGTCGGCGAGACCCTGGATGAACTCCGGTGCCGACCGGTGCAGGTCGATGCTGAACTCTCGACGCTCGTCGGTCAGCGCAACCTCGTCGCCGAGCTCGCGGACCCGCCACTGTGGATCGTCGTACAGCGCCGAGGAGAAAACCCAGTCGCCGACCGCGGAGAAGTAGCTGTCGAGACAGTAGAAGTGGTAGTCCTGCCTGGTGAACCGGCGCCGCTCGACGATCCAGTCGACGTAGTCCAGATTGGCGTGGACGACCGTGACCTCGGCATCGGGCACCTTGGCCACAGCGGCGTTGCGCATGATGCCAAGCGCGAGTGAGGGTACGTCGATCATTGCCCATGGCATGTTTACGAGGACGATACGCACGATGGCTCCCGGACTCTTTCATGACGACCTGGCGGGCGCGGTTGGCCGGAACAGGCAGAACCCGTTCCGGCTTTTCGCCCGGAGACACTCCTACTTCTCGAGCATCACGACCTCTTGCGGAGGAGGAATCCGGCTCTGCTTGTCCTTGTCCTGTGGGTCGGTGTAGACGATCGTCTTCTTCATGTGGTTCACCTCCCTCCCATACTCGGGTGACAATCACGGCGTGGGCGCCGGAGGTACCCCACGCCGTCCGCGTGGACGTGATCGGTTCCCGATACCGGGCAGCCTGGTCGGTCAGCTGTCGGTAACCCGCGATGAGCACCGGTGGCCTCAGTTAACGGATCGGTCCCCAGACCGGTCAGTCCCAGCTTCGGCGGACACGGCCGTCCGGGGCCCGGGCGCGCTGGTCAGGGACGAGTCATGGTCAACGGGGTCTGAGGCCCAGGCGGCGTAGGTGTAGGGCGGCCAGCGCCTCGACCGTGGCCGGATCGGCGCGGCGCCACCCGCCTACCGGATCGGCGCTGATCGGCGCGATCAGGCGCACGGGTTGGGTGGTCAGCGCGCGCAGTGCCAGCAGGTCGCGCCCTGCCGCGCCGGCACCGCGGAGGGCCGATGCATCGCCGGCGCGGCGCATCCACCGCACCCGCAGCGGTAGCCAGCCCAGCAGAACCAGGCCGAGCGGTACCACGAGGAGCGCGAGGGACAGCGCGAGCGCGATCTGGCCGACGATCTCCTGCTGGTCACGGCCGGCCTCGGCGAGCGAGCGGGCCGCGGCGGCCGCCCGCTCGAACGGCGCGGCCAGCGCACCGCCTACGCCCGGTACGTTGTCCACTGTGGACCCAGCCTCGGTGAGGTTGTCGGCCATCCCGGTACCGGCGCCCTCGAGCTTCTGGCCGGGTTCGGCTAGTCGTTGGATGAGATCATGCAGCCAGAGCGCGGCCCAGATCCAGAAGCCCACCCACGCGACGACGAGCACATCGGTGAGAAGCTGTCGGGCGGCCACGGTCGGTCGGTCGGCATAGAGCGGCGTCACCTGTTCACGGTGCCTGAGATCGAACGCAAGCGCACGTCGAACAGGGCGAACCCAGCCCCAACCACTGATCCTCGAGCCGGTCAGGATCGCACGGACACAGGCTGGTACCCGTACCAGATTGTTGATCTCACGCGGAACCTGAGGAGACGAGCGAGTCCATGGACATGCGGTACGAGGCGTTCTGCGTCGCCGATCCGATCTTCTACGACTCGCCCGAGCGACTGGCGACCGGAGAGAACGACTTCATCGCGGAGCGTCGCGTTCCGGTCGGCTGGCGCCGGGTGACTAGGGGCGGGTGGACGGTCTTGATGCCACCGGTGGTCCGGGCGCCGACGCAAGGGTGGAAGGTGCATGTCTCGGCAACGCCCGGCAACGCCGAACATGTCCTCGATCGGGTGTGGAACTACTGCGTGCCGCGCGGTGTCGGCTTCAAGTTCCTCAGCGACCGGTTCACGCTTCTGATGCGCAATGCCAAATACGCGGACCGGCCGGGTAGCGGCAAGTTCGTCACGATCTACCCATCCGGTCCAGACGAGCTCGAGCGCACGCTGCGTGATCTCGGGGCCGAGTTGGACGGGGAGCCGGGACCCTACATTCTCAGCGATCTACGGTGGGGCGCCGGGCCGCTCTTCGTCCGCTACGGCGGGTTCGCGGAACGGCTGGTACGAACTGCGGATGGCGAATTCGTGTCCGCGATCGAGGACGCCAGCGGCAAGCTGGTACCCGACCTGCGCAGGCCGGTCTTCGAGGTACCCGAGTGGGTCGAAGTTCCCGATTTCCTCGCGCCTCACGTGGCAGCGCGTCAGCTTCGGGAACGGCCCGACGACTTCCCGTACCGGATCGAACGCCCGTTGCATTTCTCCAATGGCGGCGGGGTCTATGTCGCCGTCGACACCCGTACTGGGCGGCGCGTCGTGTTGCGGGAGGCGCGCCCGTACGCCGGGCTCGACCCGACCGGCAGCGACGCCGTGCAGCGGCTGGAGCGCGAGCGCGACTTCCTGGCGAAGCTGGCCGGCACCGGCGTCGTACCTGAACTGTTCGAACACTTCACTTACTGGGAACACCACTTCCTGGTCGAGGAGTACATCGAAGGCCAGACCTTGGGGCGCCAGTTCACCGCGCGGTACCCGTTGATCCGCGCTGACGCGAGCCACGACGACGTGGAAAGTTACACCTCATGGGCGCTCGACATACTCGACCAGGTGCGTGATGGACTGCGGGAGTTGCACTCCCGGGATGTCGTATTCGGTGACCTTCATCCGCACAACATCATGGTGCGGCCCGACGGGCGGATCTCGTTCATCGACTTCGAGCTGGCGTCCTACGCCGCCGATCGCATGCCGGCGAAGATGGGTGCCCCGGGCTATGTACCCAACGACGGCCGGGGCGGCGCGGACGCCGACCGGTACGCACTGGCATGCCTGCAGATCTCGTTGTTCCTACCGCTCACCGCGCTGTTTCCGCTCTCGGCGGGCAAGGCCGACGAGATCGTGCGCGCGATCGTCGAACGATTCCCGGTTCCTGCCCGGTACGCCACCGAGGTGCTCGCCGAGTTGCGGCTGCGCGCGCCGGCAGCCGGACCGACCTTCGCGGCCGCGCTCGCCGATTCCGCCTCGGCGCTGCCGGCATCGATCGGCCGCGCCATCACCGTCAGTGCTACGCCGCAGCGCCGGGACCGGCTCTTCCCCGGTGACATCGAACAGTTCGCGGCCAACGGTCTCGGACTTGCCTACGGCGCGGCGGGCGTGCTCTACGCGCTGACACGCGCCGGCATCGGTCGCTTACCGGAACACGAGCGCTGGCTGCTGGACGCCGCCGCCGAAGACGACATCGAACCCCGCGTCGGGTTCTACGACGGCTTGCACGGCATCGCGTACGTCCTCGATCGGCTGGGTCGCCGCGACGAGGCGGTAGCGGTACTCGACCGGGCCTTGGCCGCGCCGCCCGACCGCCTGCCGGCCGGCTTGTTCGACGGACTCGCCGGCGTCGCGCTCAACCTGCTCCACTTCGCCACGGTGACCGGCGACAACGGGTACCGGTCGCGGGCCTTTGATCTGGCGGATCGCCTGACGTCGGACACCGTGCGACGGGCGGCCGACCATCGCGGCCGTGCCGGACTGATGCGCGGCGCCTCCGGCCACGCGCTGCTGTACCTTCGGCTCTTCGAAGAAAGCGGGGACCGCGAGTACCTGGATTTCGCCGAGACTGAACTGCGCCGGGATCTCGGCCGCTGCGTGACCGCGCCCGACGGTTCGCTGCAGGTGGACGACGGCTCTCGGGTACTTCCGTATCTCGCCTCTGGCAGCGCCGGCATCGGCCTGGTGCTCCGTGAGTTCCTGATGCACCGCCCGCATGAGGAGTTCGCCGACGCCCTCGAGCGGATCGCACGTGCCGCGACTGCCGAGTTCGTCATCCAGTCGGGCCTGTTCAACGGCCGCGCCGGATTGATCGCCCTCCTGGCTGCCGTACGCGGGCAGGCCGCGATGCCGGCTCAGCTCCAACAGTCGATCGACCGGCACGTATCCCGGCTCGCATGGCACGCGATCCCCTACCGAGGAGATGTCGCCTTTCCCGGCGACCAGCTCTTGCGCCTGTCGATGGATCTGGCGACCGGCTCCGCGGGTGTTCTGCTGGCGCTGACGGCCGCCCGTGACGAAGACGCCGAGCCGCCGCTGCCGTTCTTTACCGGTGGCCCTCACCCGGCAGGGAGGTGATCGATTCGACCGCTGCGCATCGAGATCTGCAACAAACTCGAACTCGAATAGAAGGGTGGATTGAGATGGGTTTCCTGTTGAACCTTCAGGGTGAAGGGTTGGATGTCGCGGGGCCGAACTTCGGTGAGGATGAGGCCAAGGACACGAGCACGGCCAGCTTCTTCTTCTGCCGGCCGGGCAGCACGTACAGCGTCTGGGTCGGTTGTCAGACCATCGGCGACTACCACTAGGCCGTTCACAGCCGTTCGAGGCAGGGCCGCCATAGGCTGGTTCGTCGCCCACGGCCACTTGTCGAAGCGAGTCGCCACGCCGCGGTGCTGTTCGACCAGGCTGATGCCGCTCTCCACGGCGTGGCGCTGCTTTACGCCTGCCGGTACGTCGCCGGGACTACACCCGGCGTCATGCCGCCGCGGTGGCGGCCTCGGCAGTCTCCATGATCTGGCGGTGCCTCCGAGCCTGTGTCCCATGGTGAACGTGCCACGCAAAACGCTGAACCCCGAGAAGGCCTTGACTTGCATGGCCGTCATGGTCGTCGAACGCGGCGGTTGTGGTCGAGTGTCCAAACCGGACAGTATGTAGGCATGCAGCGACGGCAGGTTGTGATAGGCGCGGCGGCGGGTCTGACCGGGGCGATGGTGGCCGGTGCGGTCGAGCCGGCACATGCCGCAGATCATGGTATGCGGCTGGACAGACTTCGCCTGGTTTTCCTTTCCCACGTCAACGATCCCGCGACCACCAGCCTCTTTCCAGGTGATCCCGAGTTCACGCTGGAGACCGTGGCGACGGTGCCCACCGACGGTTTCTACATGCAGTACGTGCGGGAGGGCGAGCACACCGGAAGTCACTGGGGCTCCCCGAACCACTTCAAGGAGGGCGCCCTGTCGGCGGATCAGCTCGATCCACACGACCTGTTCCTTCCAGCCGTAAAGATCGATGTCAGGCGGAAGGCCGCCGCAAACGCCGACTACGCGGTCACCGTGGAAGATCTCCGCGCTTTCGAGCGCAGGCATGGCAGGATTCCGCGTTGCGCCGCCGTGATCCTGTGGACCGGGTGGGAGCAGCGCTGGGGGACACCGGCCTACGCGAACCTGGACGCGGAAGGCGTGATCCATCAGCCTGGATTCAGCGTGCCCGCCGCTGAATGGCTCATCGAGACCGGGCGGCTGGGGGTCAGGGGAGCACTGGGCACCGACACATTCGGTGCCGATGTCGGCATCGACGAGACCTTCGCGGTCTCCACGTTGCTCTTCGACAGGCATCGGATCAGCCTGGAGAACCTCGCGAATCTGGGGCAGCTACCGGCAACCGGAGCGTGGGTGCTCGTCGGTGGGCCGCGCAACCACAACGGATCCGGCTCTACCGCAACGATATTTGGTGTGGTTCCGCCTCACTGAGCCGCAGCTCGTTCAGCGGCGCGGGTCGTCCATAGAGGTAACCCTGACCCAGATGACAGCCCCAGCGTATGAGCGTTCCCACCCGAGCC
>DASRII010000278.1:0-8540 GCA_035650075.1 Micromonosporaceae bacterium
TGGCGCCGCACAACGTCGCCGGACCGGCCGCCACGATGGCCAACGTGCACTTCGCCATCGCGTGCGGCAACTACAAGGTGCTCGAGCACTTCAACGACTTCGCCGACCCGTGGGTGGCCGATCTGGTCACCGGCGCACCCCGGGTGGATCCGGCGGACGGCTGCTTCGGCCTGCCGACCGAGCCAGGGCTGGGGGTGCGGCTGGACCGGGACGCCGCGGCGGCGCACCCCCGGACCGGCGTGCACTTCAACCTCATGGCCGAGGGTTGGGAGCGGCGGCAGTCCGGCTGACATCCTCACACCTGGACGAACTCGATGCCGGTCAGGTCGCAGAACACCCGCCAGCTCGCGGCGTGCCGGCCCAGGTTCATCACCTCGTGGTGCGGGCCGCCGTGCTTCAGCCAGCCGTTGAGGCAGCCGCGCACTCCGGTGTCCGGCTTGAACTGGCCGTACGGCATCTCGAGCGCCGGCAGCTCCTGGCTGTCGAGTACCTCGCCCTCCGCGACGACCAGCCGGAAACGCTCACCTTCCAGGGACACCAGCGTCGCCAGGGTGGCCGGCCCGGGCTGGTACTGGAACAGGAACGTCGGTGGGTCGTCGAGCCGGCCGATGCCCAGTGACCGCTTGATGAGCCGTACCGGCCGGTCCTTGCGGGCCACCTTCCAGTTGCCCTCGCCCATGTGGCTCATCAGGATCGAGTCGGACGGGAAGTCCATCGCGTACATCTCGGTGAAGTGCGCGTCACCGACGAGCGTGTGGCCGGCGGCGACGATCGCGGAGGTGAGCACGTCGCCCTCGGCGCCGTACCCGTAGCCCTTGGCCATCAGGCTGGACGCGGCGGCCAGCGGCAGCCGCTGGAACCGGCCATCTTCGCCGATCGCGTCGAAGTGCGTGGAGTACGCCCCGAGTCCCTGGTCGGTCAGGATGTGCTCGATCGCGACCTGCATGCGGACGTGGTCCTCACGCTCCTCAGTGGACAGTCGCGGGTCGATCTCGAACGTGGCGTCCTCGAAGGCGATGATCTCGGCGACCTCGTCCGCGCTGGCCGCCTTGGCGCCGCGGTACAGGTCGCCGGGCGCGATCGCGAGGATCTCCGGGCCGAGCGTGCGCAGCAGGGCGTTCTCGTCGACGCGGATGTCGCCCATGCCGTTCATCGCGTACCCGAAGATGCCGACCCGCAACGACTTCCACGCGGTGACGGTCGCCGCGGCGCGTGCCCAGCGACCGACGTCGTCGCGGAAGGTCTCGCTGCGCCAGTCGTCGGTCAGTACGTTGAACCGCACACCCGCCCGCACCATCGCGTTGGCCGTGTCCTGGGCGCCGTGCACACCTTGGTTGTACGTCATGTCGGCCATGTCCCACGCCGGGGTCACGTTCGGCTCGGGTTGGATGTTCGCCAGGCAGATCGGCAGCCGGCACTCGCTGAGCAATCGCGCCACGCGCATCGCCGGACCGTACGTCAGCATGACGACGAGCAGCCCGTCGAGATCGGAGCCCTCCATGTGCCGCATCACCGCTTCGGCGTCGGCGCGGTTCTTCACCGGCCGTCCAGGGATGAAGTCCGCCACGTCCTTCAGTTGCTCCGCCAGCTCGGCCGCGTAACCAGCCTGCCGTTCCGTGATCCCCGGGACCATGTCGTCGTAGAGCTCCTGCATGATGCCGTAGATCCCGATGCGGGGCTTGCGAATGTTCATCCGTCTCTCCTGTCGAGTACCTACTTCTTGCGGATCGCGATGATGCGTTGCAACAGGATGAAGGCGAAGAGCAGGACGCCGACGACGATCCGCGTCCACCACGAGCTCAGCCGCCCGTCGAAGATGATGAGGGTTTGGATGAGGCCGAGCACGAGTACGCCGAGGACCGTGCCGACGAGGTAACCTGAGCCGCCGGTCAGCAGCGTGCCGCCGATGACGACCGCGGCGATCGCGTCCAGCTCCAGGCCGACGCCGTACAACCCGTAGCCGGACAGCGTGTAGAAGCTGAAAAGGACGCCACCGAGCGCCGAGCAGAAGCCGCTGATCGTGTAGACCGATATCTTCGTCCGGCCCACCGGAAGGCCCATCAGCAGCGCCGAGTTCGGGTTGCCGCCGACCGCGTAGGTGCTCCGGCCGAGGCGGGTGTAGCCCAGCACGTATATGCCGACGAGCACCACGATCAGCGCGATGACGACGCTGGGGGAGATGTAGTACCCGCCGAAGCGGATCTTCTCCTGGGCAAGGGACGTCCAGAACGAGTCGGTGATCGGGATCGACGACGTACTGATCGTGTAGCACAGGCCACGGGCCAGGAACATGCCGGCGAGCGTGACGATGAACGGCTGAATCTCGAAGTAGTGGATGATGCAGCCCATCGCGAATCCCAGCAGCGAGCCGATGGCCAGCACGACCGGGAGCACGATGAACGCCGGCCAGCCACGGTGCTCCAGCAGCTCCGCGGAGACCATTGTGGACAGTGCGACCACCGAGCCGACGGACAGGTCGATCCCGCCGCTCAAGATGACGAACGTCATGCCGACGGCGACGACGAGCAGGAACGCGTTGTCGATGAAGATGTTGAGGATCACCTGGCCGTCGGAGAACGCGCGGTACTGTGCGGCGCCGGCGCCGTACATCCCGACGATCAGGGCCAGGGTCGCGAGGACGGGGATGTGTCGCGACTGCGGCCGGAACCGGCGCAACCGCGGATCGGCCCAGAAGCCCGTGGTGGCGGTCATACCGGCACCTCGACTTTCGGTTGTTCGTCGGCGGGTGCCTGCGCGGGTGGTCGCGAACGGCGGTGGAACACCTTGGCGCGGAAGGCCGGTGATTGGATGAGGCAGACCGCAGTGACAACCAGTGCCTTGACCAGCAAGGTGATCTCTGGCGGTACGCCGATCGTGTAGATGGTCGTCGACAGCGCCTGGATGATGAGCGCGCCGAGCACCGTACCGCCGATCGAGAAGCGGCCGCCCAACAGTGACGTACCGCCGATGACGACCGCCAGGATCGCGTCGAGTTCGATGAACAGGCCGGCGTTGTTGCCGTCCGCGCTGTGCACGTTGGAGCTGACGATCAGGCCGGCGATGCCCGCGCACAGTCCACAGAAGACATACGCCATCAGCTTGATCTGCCTGGCCCGGATGCCGGACAAGCGGCTCGCTTCGGCGTTGCCACCGACCGACTCGATGAGCATGCCGAGCGCGCTGCGCCGGGTGAGCAGGACCGCGGCCGCGGCCACCACCGCCGCTATGTAGACCGGGATCGGAATGCCCAACTCGTAGCCGGTACCGATGACCTCGTACGGCGAGCTGTTGATGGTGATGATCTGCCCGTTGGTGATGAGCTGTGCCAGTCCTCGACCCGCCACCATGAGGATCAGCGTGGCGACGATCGGTTGGATGCCCACCCCGGCCACGAGAAGGCCGTTCCACAGCCCCAGCACCAGCGCGAGTACGAGGGAGAGTGCGACCGCCCAGACCACGCCGGAGAAGGCGTTCTGGTCGGCCTCCTTGCTGATCAGGAAGCACGCCAGCGCTCCGCTGATCGCCACCACCGAACCGACCGACAGGTCGATGCCGCCGGTGGCGATGACCAGGGTCATGCCGAGGGCGACCAGAATCAGGGGCGCGCCGAAGCGCAGGATGTCGATCAGGCTGCCGTAGAGCTGTCCCTGCCGCACCTCGATCCGGAAGAAGCCCGGGGTGAAGGCGAGGTTGCTCAGCAGCAGCACGACCAGCACGGCTACCGGCCAGAACAGCCGGTGCTTGCTCATCGTGCTCAACGTCGCTCTCATGTGGACGCTCCACTTGCGATGGTCTCCATGATGCGGTCGGCGTCCACGTCGTCGGTGTTGGCCATGTCGGCCACCAGGTGACGATCCCGCAGTACCGCGATCTTGTGGCTGAGGCGGAGTACCTCTTCGAGTTCCGCCGAGATGAACAGGACCGCCATCCCGCCGTCGGAGAGGGACACCACGAGCCGCTGGATCTCCGCCTTGGCGCCGACGTCGATGCCACGGGTCGGCTCGTCGAGGATCAGCAGCCTGGGTTCGGTGATGAGCCAGCGGGCCAGCATTACCTTCTGCTGGTTGCCGCCACTGAGGTTCCGGGCGAGGATCTCGGGATTCGTCGGGGTGATGCGCAGTGCCTGGATGTACTTCCCGACCAGCTCCTCCTGGCGGCGCCGCGACAGCGGGCGGGACCAGCCGCGCGCGGCCTGGAGCGCGAGGATGATGTTCTCGCGCACGGTCAGTTCCTCGACGAGCCCTTCGGTGCGCCGGTTCTCCGAGCAGAAGGCGATGTCGTGGGCGATCGCGGTGCGCGGGGTTCGGATGGTTACCGGCTGGCCGTCGATCTGGATCCGGCCCCGGTCCGCGCGGTCCGCGCCGAACAGCAGCCGGGCGACCTCGGTACGTCCCGAGCCCAGCAATCCGGCCAGTCCCACAACCTCGCCCTCGTGGATGCTGAGGTTGAACGGTGCGATGGCGCCACGGCGCCCGACGTCCTGGGCCGCGATCACCGGTCTGGTGCTCTCCAGCGCGGCCAGCGAGCGCTTGGGTTGTTCCTCGAGCTGCTCGAGGACGGCCAGTTCCTTACCTATCATCCGGGCCACCAGGTCGACCTGGGCCAGCTCCGCCGTCGGGTACTCGCCGACCCGGCGACCGTTGCGCAGCACGGTGATGCGGTCGGAGATCTGGTACACCTGGTCCAAGAAGTGAGTGACGAAGAGGATCGCGAGCCCGTCGTTCTTCAACTGGCGCATCACCCGGAAGAGCTGGTCCACCTCGGCCGGGTCCAAACTGGACGTCGGCTCGTCGAGAATCAGCACCTTGGTCGAGATGTCGATGGCCCGCGCGATGGCGACCATCTGCTGGACGGCGAGGGAGTACGTGCCGAGCATCGCCGACACGTCGATGTCGAGTTGGAGCCGCGCGAGCATTTCTTCCGAACGCTTGCGCATCTCCGACCACCGGATCAGCCCGTACCGCCGGGGCTCACGGCCGATGAAGATGTTCTCGGCCACCGACAGGTTCGCGCACAGGTTGACCTCCTGGTACACGGTGCTCACCCCGGCGTGCTGGGCCCGCAGCGGGCTGCCGAAGCGCACCGGCTCGCCGGCCAGCGTGACGTCGCCGGCATCGATGTCGTACACACCGGTCAACACCTTGATCAGGGTGGACTTGCCGGCCCCGTTCTCGCCCATGAGGCCGTGCACCTCGCCGGCGAAGAGACGGAAATCGACGTCGATCAGTGCCTTCACGCCGGGAAACTCTTTGGAGATTCCCGTCATCGTGAGGATCGGATCGGTCAACCCGGCACCTCCCTCCACTGTGGTCGGTCATCCTGGCGCCGGGGAGTGCGCCAGGACGACACGTTCGACTCAGTACTTGCGACTGGGCAGGACGGCCTTGGCCTGCTCCTGGGTGAACGTGGTCTCGTCGGTGACGACGCGCTCGGGCACAGCCTCACCGGCGTGTACCTTCTTGACGAGGTCCATCAACTGTGGACCGAGAAGCGGGCTGCACTCGGCGATGAAGTTGAACTTGCCGTCGGCGAGCGCCTGCATGCCGTCCTTGACCGCGTCGATGGTGATGATCTTGATGTCAACCCCGGGCTTCAAACCCGCGGCCTCGATCGCCTCGATCGCACCGAGGCCCATGTCGTCGTTGTGGGCGAAGAGAACGTCGATGTCCTTGTGGGCCTTCAGGAAGGCGTCCATGACTTCCTTGCCCTTGGCGCGGGTGAAGTCACCCGTCTGCGATGCGATGATCTTGAACTTCGGGTCGGCCGCGATGACTTTGCCGAAGCCTTCCTTGCGGTCGTTGGCCGGAGCCGAACCGGTGGTGCCCTGCAGTTCCACGATGTTCACCGGGTCGTTCTTGCCCTGGTACTCCTTGACCAGCCATTCGCCCGACAGCGTGCCTTCCTTGATGAAGTCGGAGCCGAGGAAGGTCTTGTAGAGCGTCTTGTCCGGCGAGTCGACGGCACGGTCGGTCAGGATCACCGGAATGCCGGCGTCCTTGATTTCCTTGAGGACGGTGTCCCAGCCCGACTCCACCACAGGGGAGAAGGCGATGACGTCGACCTTTTGCGTGATGAACGAACGCAGGGCCTTGATCTGGTTCTCCTGCTTCTGCTGGGCGTCGGAGAACTTCAGGTCGATCCCTGCCGCGGCCGCGGACTCCTGAATCGACTTGGTGTTCGCGGTACGCCAGCCACTTTCCGCACCGATCTGGGAGAAGCCAAGGATGATCTTGCCACTCCCGCTCCCGCCGCTGTTCGAATCATTGCCGCAGGCGGTCAACCCGCCCACCGCCAACAGGCCGGCGAGCAGGGCTGTTGTAGTCTTTCTCAACAATGCACACGCTCCTGGAGAGATGGGTTTGGACTGTTCCCGACGGTTTGAAGACTGACCTCCTTGTGGTGTGTCTTGTCGCTACGGCCAGCGGTGTCAGCGCTGGCCGTAGTCGTTTTGGTACCGGCGGTAGAGCGCGTCCACATCCTTCGTGGCGATGGGCAGAGGCTCCCCGAGAGTGCGGGCGACATGCACGGTACGGGCGACGTCTTCACACATGACCGCCGCTTTGACCGCCGCGCGCGCATCCCGTCCGATGGTGAATACACCATGGTTGCGCATCAGCACAGCCGGTGACCGGTGTCCGGTCAGTGTTTGCACGATGCCCTTGCCGATGTCGTCGCCGCCGATGAGCGCGAACGGGCCGATCGGAATCTCCCCGCCGAACTCGTCGGCCATCGCGGTGAGCACACAGGGAATCGGCTCGCCGCGCGCCGCCCACGCCGTGGCGTACGTGCTGTGCGTGTGCACGACGCCGCCTACCTCGGGCATCGCCCGGTAGACAAAGGCATGCGCGGCGGTGTCGCTGGAGGGCGTGAGATCGCCCTCCACCACGTCGCCGTCCAGGTCGCAGACGACCATGGACCGCGGCGTCAGGTCGCCGTAGGAGACGCCGCTGGGCTTGATGACGATCAGATCCGCACCGGGTACGCGGGCGGACACGTTGCCAGCGGTCCACGCCACGAGTCCATAGTGGACCAACTCGGCGTGCAGGTCCGCGACGGTTCTCCTCAGCTCGTCGTGGCTCATGCGCTCACCGCCGCGTTGCGGATTGCGCGGAGCCGGTGCAATACGTCGTTGCCGCCGCGACCGAAGTAGTCGTGGAGGGTGCGGTACTCCGCGTACAGCTTGTCGTAGGCGTCGGCCCGAGCGGTGTCGGGCTGGTACGAATGCGGGCTCCGGCTGCCCATCGCGGCCGAGGCGGTCGGCACGTCCGGATAGCACCCCGCGGCCACCGCGGCGTGGATCGCCGAGCCCAGAGCGGGCCCCTGCGCCGAGCCGATGAGCCCCAGCGGGCGCCGGGTCACGTCGGCGTAGATCTGCATGAGTACGGCATTCGTCAGCAGCCCGCCGGCGACAACGAGCTCGGTGACCGGTGTCCCGGCCTCCTCGAACGCCTCGATGATCATACGGGTACCGAACGCGGTTGACTCGAGCAGCGCCCGGTAGATGTCCGGCGCTCGGGTGGCGAGCGTCTGTCCAATGAGGACACCACTGAGTTCGTGGTCGACGAGCAGCGACCGGTTGCCGTTCCACCAGTCGAGCGCCACGAGGCCGTGCGCGCCGACCGGCTGCTCCGCGGCCAGCTCGGACAGCAGGGTGTGCGCGCCGATGCCTCGTTCCTCGGCCAATGCCTTGTACTCGGCCGGCACGCCGTGTTCGACGTACCAGGCGAAGATGTCCCCGACCCCGCTCTGCCCGGCCTCGAAACCCCACATGCCGGCCGTGATGCCGCCGTACACCACGCCGCACATGCCCGGTACCTCGGCGACCGTCTCGCCGTTCATGACGTGGCACGTGGACGTACCCATGATGAGCACCAGCTGGCCCGGGGCGATGGCCTGCGCCGCGGGCGAGGTGACGTGGGCGTCGACGTTGCCGATGGCGACCGCGATCCCTTCGGGCAGGCCGGTCCACGCGGCCGCCTCGGCGGTCAACCCGCCGGCCCGGTCGCCGAGTGGCGACTGTGGATGGTTCAGCTTGTCCACAATGGACGCGAAGTCGGGGTGGAGCGCGGTGAGGTACTCCTGGGACGGGTACCGCCCGTCCTGGAAGATCCCCTTGTAGCCGGCGGTGCACACGTTGCGGGTCTCCTGCCCGCAGAGCTGCCAGATG
The DNA here is from genome assembly GCA_035650075.1 of Micromonosporaceae bacterium. Classification (GTDB taxonomy): domain Bacteria; phylum Actinomycetota; class Actinomycetes; order Mycobacteriales; family Micromonosporaceae; genus DASSUC01. The sequence continues at coordinate 8,168 of DASRII010000278.1, forward strand.
ATCCAGTCGGCCGCCTCGATCCAGCGTTCGGTGCGCTGGAAGATCTCCGGATCCTCCTCGAGCACCTGCAACGCCTTGGCGAACTGCCACTCCGAGGAGATCTTCCCGCCGTAGCGGGCGATCCACGGCTCCTTCCGCTCGTGGGCCAGGGCGTTGATCCGGTCGGCGTGCACCTGGGCGGCGTGGTGCTTCCAGAGTTTCGGGTACGCGTGCTTTCTGCTGCGAAGCTCGGGCAACTCGCACAGCGGGGTGCCGTCGCGCAGCGCCGGGACGAAGGTGCAGGCCGTGAAGTCGGTGCCGATGCCCACCACCCGGTCCGCCGGTACACCAGCCGCCGCGAGCGCCGCGGGCACCGCGTTCTTCAGTACCTCGC
>DASRII010000279.1:0-32259 GCA_035650075.1 Micromonosporaceae bacterium
AATGCTCGACGAGCGTGGTGAGCGGGTCGAGGCAGAGCAGCTGTACCGGCGGGCCATCGACGCCGGCGCGTTCGACGCCGGTCACGCCGGGGCGCTGTACCACCTCGCGAAAATGCTCGACGAGCGAGGTGAGCGGGTCCAGGCAGAGCAGCTGTACCTGCAGGCCATCGACTTCGGCCACGCGATACGGCTCGAGCAACGCGGTGAGCTGCTCGAGGCCGAACAGCTGTACCGACGGGCCATCGAGGCCGGCTTCCTCGGGGTGCTGTACAGCCTCGCGAATCTGCTCGACGAGCGGGGTGAGCGGGTCGAGGCGGAGCAGCTGTACCGCCGGGCCATCGACGCCGGCGAAGTCGACGCGCTCTACCACCTCGCGAACCTGCTCGACGAGCGAGGTGAGCGGGTCGAGGCGGAGCAGCTGTACCGCCGGGCCATCGACGCTGGCCACGTCGGGGCGCTGTACAACCTCGCGAACCTGCTCAGACAACGCGGTGACCTGGTCGAGGCCGAGCAGCTGTCGCGACGCGCCCATCGACGCAGATGGCATTGACCTCTCGATTCGGCGCGGTAAGCACGATGCAGATGCCGTCAGCCGTAACTATTCACATCAATCAATGAAAGGGGGCCCGGGTCCTCTTGCATGATCTACTGCGGGGATGGCCAGGCACCTGGTTCGCGGGGCCGTCGACTACACCGCGCGGACCCTTGCCCCGCTGCTGGAGCGGCTGACCGCGGTCGGGCTGATCCAGAGCGCGGTGATCCTCGCCGCGCAGACGTTCATGGCGCTGTTTCCTCTGCTCATCGCCTTGATTGCGATCGGGCCGCCAACCTTCGGCACGACAATCCTGGACACCCTGCGGGACCGGATCGGCATCACCGGCGATACCCGTGAGATGACGCAACGCCTGATCGCCAGCCGCAGCGAGCTGCGCAGCGGTTTGTCGGTCTTCGGAGTGATCCTGGTGCTGGCCTCCGCGACCAGTTTCACCAGGGCGTTGCAGCGGGTGTACGAGGGTGCCTGGCAGCTGCCCCGGACGGGACTCCGTGGCAGCATCCGGGGATTGGCGTGGCTGGCCGGGTTCGTCGTCTACGTGGCCCTGCTCGCCGTGGCCATCCGACTGACCACGTTTGCGGATGAGGCCGGCACCATGGTCCGACCGGTGATCGCCGCACTCGCCGCGGCCGCGCTGTGGTGGTGGACTCCCTACGTCCTGCTGGGTGGGCGGGTGCGGGCCAGGGCCTTGCTGCTCACCGGCCTGCTCACCGCGGTCGGTCAGATCGTGCTCGGCTGGCTATCGGCCATTTACATGCCGCGTACGGTGCACAACCAGGAACAGCAGTACGGCACGATCGGCGTGGTCTTCGCCATCCAGTCGTGGTTGGTGGTGGTGGCCGGGGTGATCGTCAGCGCGGCCGTCGTCGGCGCCGTAGCCACCCAGGCGACCGGCCCGATCGGGCGCCTGGCCCGAGGCTCCCCGGACCTAGCCGCTTGGCGCCGCGACACCGCCGCGGACGCGCCACCCTGAAGGGCGGGGTCGGACATGGCGAAGTCGGTCATGCGGCACCGCCTTGGTCGGCGGCCTGTCGACGCATCAGCAATGCCTCCCCGGCACAGGTCGAACGGCAGTAGATGGCGTCGCTGCGTTGGTCCTGACCGAACTGCCGGCCACAGTGTTCACACTGACGGGTCGGTGCGGCGGGGCGGGCGTCTGCCAGGCGTGCGCCGACCAGCACCAGGCACGCCGCCACCGCCATCGCGCCGGCGGCCGCGGTCCATGCCGCGTCGAAGCCTCGGTGCGTCGCCATCAGTCCGAAGCAGAGCGGGCCCAGGCTGTTGCCGGCGTAGACCCCGGTCTGTGTCACCGAGGTGGCCGCCGCTGGCGCGGCTGGGCGCAGGCGCACCACTGCGTAGGTCAGCAGGCCCGGGAAGCCCCACCCCACCCCGTAGCCGAACGCGACGCCGAACAGCGTCGCGACCGGACTATCCAGCGACAGCAGAAGGGTTCCGGCCGCGCCGGTGGCGAGCATGGCGCCCACCGCCGTCAGGTGCCGGCGCGGCCAACGCTTGCCCCAGGCGCCTGGACCTTCGGTCGGCGCAGATCCAGCCCAAGAAACTGACCAACTGTCAGCCAACGCGCCGACACTGAGCCGGCTGGCGACGCAGGCCGCACCGGCAAGCGTGAGCAGCAGACCGGCCCGGGTCTCGCTGTACCCCCGCGCCACTACCGAAGCAACCAGGAACGCTCCGATCGACGTGGCCGCCGCCGCGGCGAACGCCGCACCTGTCCCGAGCAGTGCCAGGCCCGTCCCGGCCGGCTCGCGGCGCCGCTCGGCCGCCTGCCGGGGCGGCGGGTCTGGAGGGACGAGCGGGATGGCGACCAGGGCCAGCAGGGCGCCGAGCACGAACGCCCACCGCCACCCGACGGTCAGCGCGACGACCGGGACGGACGAACCAGCCAGTAGCGTGGCGAGCGGGATCGCGGCCTGCTTGGCGCCGAAGACGAGCCCGTGGCGATGCTTCGGGACGTAGTAGCTCAGCGTCGAGTTGGAAGCGAGCTGACCGAGCGCGTTGGCCGCCGCCCCGATCGCCAGCATCACCAGCAGCGCCGCGAGCGTCCGCGCGGAGATGGCGACCGCGAGCATCGCGTCGGCGGCGAGCAGGATCCCGGCTTGTGCGGTGACCTTCGCCCCGAACCGTTCGACCAGCGCGCCGACCGGCATCGACGCGAGCGCCGTCACCCCGAAGTACACCGCCACCGCCAGCCCGAGCGTGGTCGGGGTCAGGGTCATGTCCCGCGAGATCTGCACGGCGAGACCGCCGACGAGGAACACCGGCATCACCGACGCCAGGGTCGTTACGACCGCGCTGAGCGCGGCCCGCCGCATCGTCGTGTCGGCCGTAGCCACCCACACGCGCTCACCGTAGGGCGTCGCAACCGGCCTGATCCACCCCGAACCAGGATCGATGGTCGTCAGTGGCGATGATGTTGATCGATTGTTGTAGGAAATTCATGCCCACCGAAGTCTCGCCGCTTCCACGCGGAAGATTTCGGCGTTAAGCTCCGACCCGCGATCAGCCGGATGTGAGGGACACATGAGGACCAATGGGTCTCCGGTAGTCGTCCTGGCGGGGGCCAGAGGTGCTGCCGGTCGCATGCACGCACGGATACACCGTGCGTTGGGGCATCGGTTGGTGGAGTTCGATCCCAGCGGTCCGCCGCCGTCCGGCGCCGCGCTGCGGCGCATTCCATGGGACGAGATCATCCTCGATGTCTGCACGCCGACGTCCGTCCACGCTAGGTCACTTGCCTGGGGGTACGCCCGCGGAGTGCGCCGGTTCCTGGTCGAGAAGCCGGCGGCGGCGAGCCTGGCGGCGTGGCAGGCGCAGGTGGCCGCGATGCCGGACGCCCAGATATTCGTCTCGCACCCGTACCTGTACTCACGCGCCTACCTCGCGGCGCTCGACGCCGTGCCGGCCATCACCGAGCTGAGCACGACGTTCGACAAGGACCGGGCAGCAGACGACACGGCCGGCCGGGGCGCCGGGCCGGACGGCCAGTTGCCGCACCTGTTCCAAGTGGAGGCGCCACACCAGTTCGCGATGTTGCTGGCCGCCGTCCCCGGCCTGCGCGTGTCGACGGCGACGATCGACAACATCGGCACCCGCGGCGCGGAACGCGACGCTCCGGTGGCCGGAACCGTGGTTCTGGAGGACACCCAGATCGACCGGGCCGTGCTCGCCACTGACCTGCGATCGGCCCGCCGGCGATGGCTGGAGCTACGCAACGGGGCCGGCGCCCGGGCCTCGGTTCAGTTCTCCACGACGCCGGACCGGATCTCCCGGGTGTGGGCCACGGACCGGCAGGGCCGGGAACGGTTGCTGTTCGAGGAGGTCGACGACCTGCTGCGCTACACGATGGTCCGGGCCGTCGACAGCTTCCTGCGCGACGGCGCGGTACCGGCGGAGGCTTCGGCCCGGTTCGGCAGCACGGTGCTCGCCCGCATCGACGAGGCCATCGTGCTCGGGGAACAGCGCCGGCTCGGCGACCTGCCGGTGTCTGCCCCGCCGCTCACCACGGTGGCCTGAGCACCGGAAGGGTCGACGCTTGTGGAACCGTACCGGATCGCCGACCGGACCCACGTGATCCCTTTGACGCTGCCGATTCCCAGCCGTGGCCTGCTGTACCTGAACCCGCTCGTCATCCTCGGCCGTGAGCCGGTGATCGTCGACACCGGCCCGGCGATGCTGCGGCAGGAGTACCTGGACGCGGTGTTCTCGGTGGTGGAGCCCGAGGATGTCCGGTGGATCTTCCTCAGTCACGACGACCGCGACCACGCCGGCAACGTGATGCTGCTGCTCGACCTATGCCGCAATGCGCGGCTCGTGACCAACTTCCAGGGCGCCACCCGGCTCAACAAGGAGTACGAGCTGCCCATGGAGCGGATCATCTTCGTGGACAACGGAGAGGCTTTCGACGCTGGTGACCGGCGGCTCGTGTCACTGCGTCCGCCGCTGTTCGACAACCCCAGCACCCGTGGGCTGCTCGACGTCAAGACCCACCTCTACTACAGCGTCGACGCGTTCGCGGCCGTGGTACCGACCTACGTTCAGGACCTGACCGATGTTCCACCGGACGTCTACGAGGACGGATTCAACTGGCTCAACCGGGCCAACGCACCCTGGTACGCGCTGACCGACCCGGACCGGCTCCAGGTCGAGATCGACCACATCCGCCGGCTCGAGCCCGCCGTCATCGTGAGCTACCACGGTCCCGTGGCGTACAACCGAAGCGAGGAACTGTGCAAGATGCTTGCCGCGATGCCCCGCGCCGACCCGATCCAGTTTCCTAGCTACGAGGAGCTGGCCAAGCTGTTGGCCGAGGCATGACAGCTCTGCACCGGCTGGTCGGCGAGGACGCGGTCGGTCAGCTCGTCCGGCGCGACGGGGCGATGGCGGTTCTCGGCAGCGAAGGCGGCACGGTCCGGCTGGACTGGGTCGACGAGCCGGCGCGCCTGCTGGCGGACCCGGCGGCGCTGGCGTCGGTCGAGACGATCGCCCGGCGGCTGTGGGACCGCGGCGTTCGGCGCGTGATCTGGTCCGGCATGGGTGGCTCGGTGCTGACCGTTCACGTCCTGACCGGACTGGGCATCGGAGCCGGCGATGCGGGGCGCATCGCGGTGTATCCGCTGGACAGTACCGATCCGGTCGCGGTCGACGCGTTGTCGGACCGGCTCGGTCCGCAGCGGTCGTTGCGGGACACGCACCTGGTCGCCGTGTCGATGGGGATCACGTCCGAGGAGCCGATCAGTCATGTGGACTGGTACCTGGGGCTGCTCGCCACCGAAGGCCTGGTACCGGCCGAGCACGTGACGGTGCTGACTGTGCCCGGCTCATACCTGGAGGCGCACGCCACCGCGCACGCGCTATCCACCGGCCCCGTCCATCTCGGTGACCGGTCCGGATTCCCTGGGCGGATGAGTGCTCCGGGCACGCTGGTCTTCCTGCTCCCGGTCGCGTTGCACACGGCCGGCGACCCGCCCGGCACCCTGCACGCGGTGCTGGACCGGGCGTGGCGCGACCACGACCTGGCGGGGGCGCGGTCGCGACCGGCGGAGCACCCGTTCGTCCGGCTTGCCGCCGAGCTGTCCGACGCGTCCGTCGACGGCTGCTGCCGGCTGCTGCTGTCGACTCCGGATCGGGCTCTGCTCACGTGGATCGAACAGGTGCTGGAGCAGAGCCTCGGCAAGGGCGGCAAGGGCGTGGCGGTGTTCGCCGCCGCCGAGGGTCCGCTTTCCGACGGGATGCTGCGGGTGCGGGTGTCCGCCACGACAACGGACGAGCCCGGTGCGATCGTCGCCGACGGGCTTGCCGACCCCGATCCGGTACGCCGGCTGGCCGCGCTCGCCACCCACTTCCTCGGCTGGCAGCTGTGCGCGGCCATGTACGGGTACCTGCACGGGATCTGCGTGGTCGACGAGCCCGCCGTCGAGGTGTACAAGGCACACACCCGGCGGCTGCGTGAGCTGCCCGACCCGTTTACGGCGCTGGACGCGACCGCGTGGCCGGACCGCGTGCTCCGGCCCGGCAATGCCGCGGCCGACGCTGTGGCCACCCTCCTGGCCGCGACCGTGGGACTGTCCTATCTGGACGTTACGGTGAACGGCGAACCAGGCCCGGCAACCTGGGAACGGCTGGAACGGCGGGTGCGGACGATCGGGGATCTACTCCGCGTGCCGGTGAAGCTGCGTCGGGCACCCGCCGCGTATCACGTCTCCGAACAGTCCGAAATGGACGGTCCAGGCCCGGTGGTCAGCATTCGTACGGCGTGCATCCGGACGGCAGCCGTGCGGCGGGGCACGTACGCCGACCGGTTCCTGCCGGCGCAGGGGGTAGCCACGTGGCAGGCCATGAACGAGCGGGGCCGGCCGTGCTACCTGCTCTTCCTGGACGACCACGACGATCTCGACCCGTTCCTCGGCGAGCTGGCGAACCAGCTCGCGGCAGCGAAGGAGAACAGCTGATGGTCACGCTGTCCGCGTTCGCGGACGAGGTAGCCACCGACCTGGCCGATCAGGTAGCCGCCCTGCGCGCGGTCGGCATCGGCCACGTCGACGTACGCGGAGTCGGTGGGCGCAACATCTCCACGCTCGACACGGCCGAGGTCCGCGGCACGCGGGACACGCTGGACGCGAACGAGATCGGTGTGGCGTCGCTGGCCTCGCCGATCGGCAAGTGCCCGGTCGACATCCCGTTGGCGGACCTGTACGGCCAGGTCGAGCAGGCGGCCACGTACGCCCACATCCTCGGTACGCCGCTGGTGCGGGTGTTCTCCTTCTACCCGACCGGCGCCGACGACACCGCGTGGCGCGATGGCGCGCTGGAACGCCTCGGCGCCATGACGTCGTGGGCGCGGGACAGTGGTATCACCCTGCTGGTGGAGAACGAGAAGGGCACGTACGCCGCCACGGTGGATGGGTGCGCGGAAATCTGTGGCGCGTTCGGCGGCGACTACCTCGGCACCGTCCTCGACGCCGCCAACTACGTCCAATGTGGACAGGCGCCGTACCCGGACGCCTACCGGGCGCTGCGGCCGTGGATCCGCCACGTCCACGTCAAGGACGTCGCGGCCGACGGCGCGATGGTGGTGGCGGGCAAGGGCAGGTGCCGGTGGCCCGAACTGCTCGAGGCGTTGCGCGACGACGGCTACGACGGGTACCTGTCCCTCGAGCCGCACCTCTTGCACGCCGGGCAGTTCGGCGGGTTCACCGGCCCCGAGCTGTTTCCCGGCGCGGTCGCCGCGCTGCGCGGGCTGCTGGCCGAGCTGGCGTGGACCGAGTTGCCAGCCGTCCCGCTGAGCGAGGAGATGGTCTGAGATGGACCCCATCAACATCGCGGACTACGAGGAGCTGGCCGCGAAACTCGTCGAGCCCGGCGCCTGGGACTACTACCAGGGCGGCAGCGACGACGAGGTGACGTTGCGCGCCAACCGGACCGCGTTCGATCGGCTGCGACTGCGTCCCCGCGTCATGGTCGACCCGACCGAGTGCGCCGCCGCGACCACCGTGCTCGGCACCCAGGTGAGCTTCCCGGTGCTCGCCGCACCGGTGGCGTACCACGGGATGGCTCACCCCGACGCCGAGTGCGCCACCGCCGAAGGGGTCGGCCGCGCCGGCACCGTGCTGGTCGCCAGCATCAACTCCAACCGCACCATGGAGGAGATCGCCGCGGTCGACGCCGGGCCGCGGTGGCTGCAGCTGTACCTCTCTGCCGACCTGGACGTGCGGACATCGCTGATCCGGCGGGCCGAGGATGCGGGTTACGGCGCGCTCGTGCTCACCGTCGACCGCCCTCGCTTCGGCAACCGGGAGCGGGACCGCCGCAACGGCTTCCGGTTGCCGCCGCACCTGCGCGCCGCGAACTTCGGTGATGCCACCCGCGACCTCGCGGCGCTCGCCGTGGCGACCTGGGCGGACCTCGACTGGCTGATTTCGTCGACCGCGCTGCCGGTACTGGTGAAGGGAGTGCTGACCGGCGAGGACGCGGCAATGGCCGTCGAGCATGGGGTGGCCGGGGTGATGGTGTCCAACCACGGCGGGCGGCAACTCGACGGATCGTTGGCCGGGATCGAGGCGCTGCCCGAGGTCGTGGCGGCGGTGGCCGGGCGGTGCGAGGTGTACTGCGACGGTGGTGTCCGCCGCGGCACCGACGTGCTCAAGGCTCTCGCACTGGGCGCCCGAGCCGTGCTCGTAGGCCGGCCAACCATATGGGGTCTGGCCGTCGCCGGTGCCGACGGCGTCGCCCACGTCCTGGACCTGCTGCGTACCGAACTGCTGCTGGCGATGGCGCTCAGCGGGCGCACCAGCGTGGCCGAGGTCGACCGTTCCCTTGTGACCCGAGTATCGGAGGTTTTCCGTGACGACATCTGAGATCCTCGCCGACTTTCCCGGTTCCGCTGCTCCGCTGACCGCGGAGGAGGAGCGGCTCGGCGGCACCTATGTGACGCTGCTCGGCGAGATACCGCCGCACGTCCGCGACCGGTGGGCCACCCTCGCCGCCGCCGGGCGAGTGGCGAGCATCGAGCGGATCGAGCAGATGCGCGCCCAGCTCATCGCCGAGAACCCGTTGGGCCTGCGGGTGCAGCAGCTCGTCCAATTTGGACAGTTGCTGGTGCTCGGCTCGGAGGGGCCGGCGAAGCTGCATGCCAACGCCGCACTGCGGCACGGCGCGACCATGCAGGACCTGGTCGGCGTGGCCGAGACCGCGCTCGTGACGGGTGGGGTTCCCGCGTTCTCGCTGGGGGTACGCGTCATCGCCGAGGTGACGGCCGACGCCTGAGCGTCGGCCCGAGGTCAGGACGGCAGCGGGGCGACCTCGATGCGGTCGATGTCCGGCGCGCGGCTGTCCCAGTTCTCGATGGTAATGGTGTTGAGTCCGTAGGCGAGTGGGAGCTGTACCACGACCGTCCCGCCGGGGTCGGTTGTGGTGACGTACACCGGATGCTCCCAGGCCACCGACACCTGCGCACTGCGGCCGCCGGTGGCCTCGGCGTGTACGTAGTGGATGGTCACCAGGTACATGCCGGAAGCCGGTGCGGTCACGCCGGTGAACGTCAGCGTGCCGGGATCGTCGCTCCAGCGGCCGATTCCGGTGACGATCGCGCCGCCGGGGTCGTGCGGGTGCGGCGCAACGACCGCGGAGCCGGTCAAGATGTTCCCGGCGGCCTCGGCTTCGTAGACCGCAGCCGATGGCGGTGCCGGCGTCGGTGTCGGCTGCGGTGTCTGTGTCGGTGTGCTCGGTGACGCCGTGGGCCTGACCGACGGAGGTGGCACCGCCGGCGAAAACGTGGTTCGCGGCCGGGTGGTGACCGGGTCTCTCGGCTCGGCCCGGTGTGTCGGTACGTTCGGGTCCGGCGGTACGGCCGGGTCCAACGGCGTGGCCGAGCCGGTGGTGCTGGCCGGGGGAGACGCCGCCGGCGCGCCGGCCGTGGCCGGTTGCGACGGCCCGCCTTCGCCCAGCTGCACAGGACGGCCCGGTGCGGTCGGACCGAGCACGAACCCCACTCCCACGCTGAGGACCAGTACGCCAAGGGCACCCAGAACGAGCCAACTCTGGATCATGGGCTCGCGAGGCGGTTGACGTTTGCCGTCCGGGCGGGCGGCGACCGCAACGCTCATGGATGCCCCTAGAGCGGGAAGTGACACGGGCAGGCCGTAGTCAAGCTACCGGCGGGCATCAACCAATGTCCATAACTCCATGTATCGGTGAACCATCTCACGACGAGAACGCGACACCGAAGTCCTGGTCGGCAGGGACGTGCGTGACCCCGTCGTAGCACCGGACGTTGACCAGCTGCTCCGCCGTGACGACATTCCGCTGCCAGGACGACACGTGGCAGTAGTCGCCGTTGACCTCCTGGGAGCTGACGGTCGCGTACCCGAACGGCGTGGCGAGCGCCGGGAACCGGACCTGGTACCGCCCGGTCGCCACGTGGGTGACCGTGGGCTCGCCGCCTTCGTTCCACCAACCGGCCACATAGGGCGGATCGACGAAATGGTTACGGATGTACGCGTTGCCTCGCGCCGGAGTCGCGGCGAGGACGCTCACCTCGTGCGAGTAGCTGACGGTGAAGCGCGAGTCGGTCGGGTTGCCGGCCGCGTCGAAGCACCGCACGGTCAGCGGCGTGGGGTTTTCGTCACCGGCTACTCGCATCCCGCACTGCACGGCGGCGGAGTTGTACGCGGTGACCTGGAGGTGCCCGTCGTTGTGGTCGTCCGGGTACAGGTCGGACAGCGCGTTGACGTAGACGAGGTAGTCGCCGGCGCCGAGCCGCTGGATCTGCGTCGGTACCCCGGTCGAGTCGTACGCATAGCCTGCGGCTGGTGCGTACGGCCCGGCCGCCCCCGGCTGGTTCGCCCAGAAGTACGCGAAGTGTCCACCCACGACAGTCCGGTTGGTGAAGTGCGCGACGAACAATGCGTCGGCCAGCACACCGGCCGCGTCGAAGCAGCGGATGTAGACGTTGACATCCGTGTCATGGCTCCAGCTGGATACCGTGCAGAAGCCAGCGCCGGAGCCGTACCGTCGGACGTGCGCCACTCCGCCACTGCCCCCCATGCCGTGGAACTGGACCCGGTACCGGCCGGTGCCGCTGCGGGTAATCTCGACGTCGCCGCCGGTCGAGTTGTACTCGTACCCGGTGGCCGCGATGTAGTTGGCCGTGCTCGGCTGGTTGGCCCAGACGTACCCGTCGGCGGCCACCACCGCGTACGCCGGCAGTGGCGCGGCAACCGCCAGCCCGCCGCCGAGAGCCGCGACGGCGGCCAGGGCGAGAAGTCGTGTTCGCATACCTGAAAGATGCGACCGCGCGCCAACCCCAACAGTATTTTGACCAGTCGTCCGAGTCTGCGCTATGGGAGCATGTCGATGGACAAGGACCGATGGGCGGAGAGGTCCGATGACGGCTAGCCGGGACTATCTTGGTGTGGAGCTGGTGTACGACCGTACGATCACCGATGGTGACGTGGCATCCTGGCTGGAGCACTGGCTGCTGACCTCAGCGGGCGCGTGGGCCGCCAACGCCGCCGTGAGGGTGTGGGATCCGGCTCGCAGCCGCCGGGAGACCATCGACCTTTCGCGGCCGGGCAAGCTCGGCGAGGCCCTGGCCGCTCATACCAGATGGTTCGACGGGCGTCACGCGGGCGCGGTCGAACTGCGAGGGGCTACGCGAGAATATGCCATCTTGGTGGGGATCAACGACAATCCGATCTCGTGGAATGGCGATAGCCTGCTGCTAGGCAACCAGCTATGTCTGCAGGTCATGCGTAAGACGGTGGATGACAAGCCACAGGAGGAGTTCGCGCGAGAGTTTCTCGACGCGGCTTGCCGGGCGACGTCGCCGATGTGGGCAGCGATGTATCGCCTGTCCGAATACGTCGCCAAGGTCATGCAGCTGTCGCCGAGTATCGAGGATATCGGTCGTGATTTCGGCAGATTCCTTCCCGCGTTGTTCGCGGTCAACTATTTCGGTGAGCGGTACGTGTCGCTGTTCGGCAAGGAGCGAGTCGCCGCCGTCGACCAGCGGATGATTGAGCAGGTTGGCTCAGGGGTGATCGTCTCTGTTGCCTCGCCTGGCCTGTGGCAGGCGGCTGATGCCACATACGCCCAAGTTCTGGACGCGTTGGGCAGGGAGCATTTCTTCGACCGTGACGACAGAGACCGGGTGACCGTTGCCCCGGACTTCGGTGACTCGAGAGCGCCGCTGACGAACGACCCGATACAGCTACGCGGCGGTGCAGTTTGATGCAACGGGCGTTGTGAGCGGTCGAGCGGGCCGGTGTAGTGGTGAGCCGTGAGGCCGGTGACCGAGAGCCTGACGAGCACGCTGCTGACGACGTCGACGACGGTGCCACTGCGGCCGCGCTACGAGGGCAGCAACATCTGCACGTGGATCGGTTTCAAGCACGTCAACTACCTCGTGGAGGAGGCCGTCCTCGAACACTTTCGGGCCGCCGGCCTGTCCTCGCGGCGGCTGTTCGAGGAGTTCGGGCTGGGCCTGGACGTGGTGGAGCTGGACACCCGGATCCGCACCGCCTTCCACCTCGACGACGTCGGCATCGCGCGGGTCGAGCCGGCGACCGGCGCCGGATCGGGCGAGCTGTCGTTCGCGGTCACCATCGACAAGGATGGGTACGGTCCCGGCCGGGCGGTGGCCGCCACGGCGCGCGTGGTCCTACGGCGGGAGAGGTACATCGACCCGACGTCCGACGTACCGGTGGAGTTGGCCCCATTCACGGTCGACGCCATCGGCGACGCGGTCTGGACCGACGCGCCGCCGGCTGATCCGGACGTGGTCCTCCAGCGGCTGCTCGCCGGCCGGAACGCCTACGGCTGGCGGCAACGGATACCGTACCCCTACTGCCACTTCAACGAGCGCCTCCAGATGTCGGGCTACCTGCGGCAGATGGAGGCGGCGGCTGACCTGTTCCTCGCCGACCGCGGAATATCCATCCGGCAGCTGCTCGACGGGCGTCGCTGGATTCCGGTCGTGCCGCACTCCAGGATCTGGATGCTGGCCGAGGCATTGCTGGAGGAGGACCTCTACACGGTCTACACGGTCGACGAGGTGTTCAAGGACCTGACCTATCGGTCCACTATGGACACATACGTCGTTCGCGACCGCCGGCTCATCCACACCGCGACGGGCAGCATCACGCACGGGTACGCGAAGATCCAGAACCGGCGGGACTGGACGCTGGTCAACATCGACGCACCGGTACTGGACGCGATCCGCGGCGCGGGGCCGGACCGATGAGCGCGGCCCCGTGGTCGGAGCACCTGCTGGTGGAGACCCACGGGCCATGGGCCGGCCCGGGATGCGCGGCGTTCCTGCGCGACGCGGCCGCCCTGGTCCACGCCGGCCGCCGTACCCTGGTGCTGCTGGTACAGGACGGCGTCCTCGCCGCGCTTCCGCACGGGCCGGGTGCGCTCGACGAGTTGATGGACGCTGGCGGCGCGGTCTGGGTGGACCGGTACTCATGGGTCCATCGTGGACTGTCCACAGTAGATCCGGCGGCGGGTGTCACCTGGGTGGGCATGGACGAGGTCGCCGGCCGCGTGCTCGATCCCGCGGTGCAGGTGGTGTGGCACTGATGCCCATGGAGATCCCGCGTACCGATGTGCTCATCACGCTCATGGGCGCACCGCACGCGGACGACCTCATTACCACGACCCTGCGGTTGATCGAGGCGATGCTCACCCGTGGCGGCCGGGTGCAGGTCTGGGCCTGCGGCTACGCCACCCTGCTGACCCAGCGCGCGCTCGGGGACAGCAAACCCCGCAACCCCGGGGACTGGTCCACGGACTACCCGTCGACCGCGGCGGTGGTCGAGGCGTTGCTCGATGCTTACCCCGATCGCCTCTTCTGGTACGGCTGCCGGTTCTGCAGCGACGACCGGGGTGCGGTCGATCACCTTCCCCGGGTGCGGTTGCGGCCGCCAGCGGGTTACGCGGCGAACGTCTCGGCCGCCGCCAAGACCATGCTGCTCGGGGTGATCTGATGGCCGCATTGGGGATCGTCGAGCGGGCCTACCGTGGTGCGCTGGAGAAGCAGTTCTTCGACGGCCTGTACCTCGCCGCCGAGCTGAACCGCCAGTTGGGCGGTCTGGAGATCCTGCTGCGCGGTCCGGCGGTCGGCTGCGCGGCGCGCACCGGTGCGGCCGGGTCGCTGCGGTTCGGCGACCGCGTGGTGCGCACGCTCTCCGACCCGCCGCAGGGGGTACGCCGGCTGCTCGCCGACGGCATACCGGTCTGGGTCGAGGAACCGGACCTCGTGGTTCTCGGCCTGGCCGACGACGGCGTGCTCTGGGACGGCGTACGCCGGGTCGCGGCGGGCGCGCTCGCGGCGCGCTGGGCCGAGTTCCGCATGGTGTTCTATCTGTGAAGGGCCGCGATGGTGACCGACAACAATGGAACCGTCATCACCGCCTGGTCGGCGGTGTCGCCGTTCGGGCTGGGCCCGACCGCGTTCGAGGACGGGATCCGCGGCGGCGCCGGCCGCGCCGCGGGCACCGTGCCGGACGGATGGCAGGTGCCGGAGCAGAACGCCTACCGGGTGCCGGACGAGGCGCTCGGGCATGTGTTGAGCCGTAAGGGGACCCGCTCGATGGACCGGGTGACCGCGCTCGCCGTCGCCACGGTCGGCCGGCTGCTCGACGACCGGGAACGCCACGGTGCCGTCGCCACCGGCGAGAGCCTGGGGCTCGTCCTCGGTACGACAACCGGTAGCGCGCAGAGCATGATGGACTTCACTCGTGACTCGTTCCTCGGGGCGAAGCCGTTCTTCGTCGACCCGGCCCGTTTCCCCAATACGGTGATGAACTGCGCGGCCGGCCAGTGCGCCATCTGGCACCGCATCAAAGGTCCCAACGCGACTGTCGCAGGTGGACGGATAGCCGGTCTGCACGCCCTCAACTACGCGCGGCGACTGCTGCGCGCCGGGCGCGCCGGGGCTGTCCTCTGTGGAGCCGTCGAGGAGCTGAGCCGGGCGCGGTGCTGGCTGGAGTGGCACAGCCGGGATACCGGCGAGTCCGGCGCCGTACCCGGCGAGGGGTGCGCGGTCCTCCTGGTCGAGCCGGCCGACGCGCCGCCGGTGGCCGGCCGCCGGCCGCTGGCGGACGTGCTCTCGGTCGAGTTCGGGACGTTCACCGGCGACGGTGCGACCACCGCGTTGGCCGCGTGCATCGGGCGTGCCGCGGACCGGGCATCGACCCACCCGGACACGATCTGGGCCGTCGCGCCGTGCGGTGCGCCGGGCGCGGCCGGCGCCCATGAACGGGCCGCCCTCGACGTGGTGCTCGGCGGCCGGGAGACCGTCCAGGTCCGGCCGGCCGAGCTGATCGGCGACACCCGCGCCGCCGCGGCCGCTTTTCAGATCACCGCGGTACTGGCGGTCGCGGCGGACCGGCCGGGCGTGGCCGGTCGGCTCGCCCTGGTCACGGCGGTCGACACGGAGGGCGTGGTCGGCTGTGCGCTGCTGCGCATCCGGGGTCAGGAGGAATGATGGCGGGTTCGGCTGGCGTCGCGCTGGTCAGCGGCGGATCGCGGGGTATCGGGCGGGCGACCGTACTGCGGCTGGCCGCCAGTGGGTTCGACATCGCGTTCTGCTACCGCCGCGACGCGGCCGCGGCCCGGGCGGTGGAGAAGGACGTCTCGGCGCTCGGCGTACGGGTCCTCGCCCGGCAGGTCGACGTGTCTCGGGCCGGCCCGGTACAGGCCTTGGTGGAAGAGGTCGGCGACGAGCTGGGCCCGATCGACGTCGTGGTGACGTCGGCCGGGACGATCCACGACAGCCCGCTCGTGACGATGACCGACGACGCCTGGCACGAGGTGCTCGACGTCAACCTGGACGGTGTCTACCACGTTTGCCGGGCGACGGTCTTCGGCATGATGAAGCGCCGCAGCGGCTGCGTCGTCACGGTCTCCTCGGTCGCCGGCGTCTACGGCAACGCCACGCAGACCAACTACTCGGCCGCAAAGGCCGGCATCATCGGCTTCACCCGCGCGCTGGCCAAGGAGGTCGGCCGGTACGGCGTACGGTGCAATGTGGTCGCGCCGGGCTTCATCGACACCGACATGACCTCGGGTCTGAGCGACAAGACGCGGGAACGCGCCCTGTCGTCGATCCCGCTGGGTCGTTTCGGCCACGCCGACGAGGTGGCCGACCTCGTCGACTACCTGGTCTCCGAGCGGGCCCGGTACGTCACCGGGGCGGTGCTCCAGATCGACGGCGGCATCTGCCTGTGAGCCGTTGCAGGTTTCGGCAGGCGGCGCCGTGCGCCCGTCCGGCCGGTCTACAAAGGACCGATGACGGCTACTGTCGACGGGCGCGCGCAGGACATCAAGGACATCGTCTGCGAAATCCTCGAGATCGAATCCGACGAGGTCACCGAGACCAGCCTGTTCAAGGAGGACCACGGCGCTGACTCGCTGCGCGCGATCGAGATCGTCGCCGCGCTGGAGAGGCGCTACGCGATCGTCATCGAACAGACCGAGTTTCCTCGCATGGTCAACCTCCGTGGCGTCTGTGACGTGGTCGTCGAGGCGGCCGGCCGGTAGCCGGCAGCGCGATGGTGCCCACGATTGGTCGGCCGATCTGGAACACGCAGGCGTACGTGCTCGACGGCGGCCTGCAGCCGGTGCCGCCCGGGGTGATCGGAGAGCTGTACGTCGCCGGTACCGGGCTGGCCCGGGGTTATCACGACCAGCCCGCGCAAACCGCGGAGCGCTTCGTCGCATGCCCGTTCGGCCCGCCCGGCCAGCGGATGTACCGCACCGGCGACCAGGTCCGCTGGACGGCCGGCGGCGAGCTGGACTACCAGGGACGGGTGGACCTGCAGGTGAAGATCCGCGGGTTCCGCGTCGAGCTCGGCGAGATCGAGGCGGTCCTGGCGGGCCACCCGGCGGTCGGGCAGGTGGTCGTCGCCGCCCGCGAGGACCGGCCCGAGCATCGCAGCCTCGTGGCGTACGTCGTACCGGCGCCGGGTCAGGTGGCGGATCCCGCGCAGTTGCGGGCGTACGCCGCCCGGGCGTTGCCCGACTACCTGCTGCCGTCGGCGTACGTGCCGATGGCGGCATTGCCGTTGACGCCCAACGGCAAGCTGGACCGGCGCGCCCTGCCGGCACCGGACTACTCCGCCGGTGGCGGCCGGGATCCGCGTACGCCCGTCGAGGACGTGCTGTGCGGGGTGTTCGCTGAGGTGCTCGGCCTACCCCGGGTGGGCGTCGACGAGAGCTTCTTCGCGCTGGGCGGGCATTCGCTGACGGCCACCCGCCTGGTCAGCCGGGTGCGTGCGGTACTCGGGGTGGAGGTGCCGGTACGCAGCCTCTTCGAGTCACCGACCGTGGCCGGGCTGGCCGCGCGGCTGGGCGATGGTGGCCCAGCGCGTCCACCGCTGCGCCGGGCGGCCCTACTCGAGGAGGTGCCGCTGTCGTCCGCCCAGCGCCGGCTCTGGCTGCTCAACCGGATGGCGCCGGCGAGCCCGGCGTACAACCTCGGGCTCTGCTTCCGGCTGACCGGGCCGCTGGACCGGGCCGCGTTACGGGACGCGGTCGACGACGTGGTGGCCCGGCACGAGACGCTGCGGACCGTGTTCCCGGAGGAGGCGGGCCTGCCCCGGCCGGTCGTCCTGGCCGAGCCGGACGTCCCGTCCGTGTTGTCCATAGTGGACACTACGGAGGATGGGCTGGCGGAGGCGCTACATGAGGTGGCCGCCCGCGGCTTCGACCTGACCGCCGAGCCGCCGGTGCGGGCGCGGCTGCTCGCGCTGACGCCGACCGAGCACGTGCTGCTGCTCGTGGTGCACCACATCGCCGCCGACGGTTGGTCGTTCGCCCCGCTGGCCCGGGATCTGAGCGCGGCGTACGCCGCCCGCACCGGCGGCGGAGCACCGGCCTGGCCCGCGCTACCGGTGCGTTACGCGGACTATGCCGTGTGGCAGCGCGACGTGCTGGGCGGCGCGCAGGACGCGGACGCACCGATCGCCCGGCAGCTGGGTTACTGGCGGGAGACGCTGGCCGGCCTGCCCGACCCGCTGCCGTTGCCGACCGACCGGCCCCGGGGGGCGACCGCGAGTCAGCTCGGCGGCTCGGTCCCGGTACGGCTGCCGGCGCGGTTGCACCAACGGCTGCGGGCGCTGGCCCTCGACGGCGGGGCGACCCTGTTCATGGTGATCCATGCGGCCTTCGCGGCGTTGCTGACCCGGCTGGGCGCCGGCTCGGACATCGTGCTGGGCAGCCCTATCGCCGGCCGCACCGACGAGGCGCTGGAGGATCTGGTCGGGTGTTTCGTCAACACGCTGGTGTTGCGTACCGACACGTCGGGCGACCCCACCTTCGCCGAGCTGCTGCATCGGATCCGCGAGGTCGACCTGGCCGCATACGCCCACCAGGACGTACCGTTCGAGCTGCTCGTCGAGGTGCTCAACCCGGCCCGCTCCACCGCGCGACATCCGCTGTTCCAGGTCGTGCTCGTGGTGCAGAACAACGAGCCGGCGGCGGTCCGGCTGCCCGGTGTCGAGGCCCGGAGAGAACCGTTCGACACCGGGATCGCCAAGTTCGACCTGGCGCTCGGGCTCGCCGAGCGGCTGGCCGGGGACGGCGCACCGGCCGGCCTCGAGGGCGTGCTGGAGTACCGCACCGCGCTGTTCGACCACCCGACCGGGCATCGGCTGGCGACTTCGTTCGCCCGGTTGCTGGAGGCGGTGGCCGCCGATCCGCAGGTGCGGGTCGGGGCGGTGGAGCTGGACGGCGCCACACTCTCCACAGTGGACCGGGAACGGATCCTCGCCGGCCTCTTCGCCGAGGTACTGGGGCAGCCCGTCGTCGGCCCGGACGACAGCTTCTTCGACCTCGGCGGGCACTCGTTGCTGGTGGTCGGTCTGATCAGCCGCATCCGTACCGCGCTGGGGGTCGAGGTACCGATGCGGTGTGTCTTCGACGCGCCGACCCCGGCCGGCCTGGCGGCGGCACTCGACGAACTCGGCTCGGCCGGGCCGGCGCTGTCGCCGATGCCGCGGCCGGACCGGATCCCGCTCTCGCCCGCGCAACGACGGTTGTGGTTCCTCAACCGGTTCGACGCACCCACCGGGGCCTACAACATCCCGCTCGCCCTGCGGCTGTCCGGCGACCTGGACGTCCCGGCGCTCGGGGCCGCGCTCGGCGACGTACTCACCCGGCACGAGAGCCTGCGCACCGTCTTCCCAGATCACGACGGTGTGGCGTACCAACGGATTCTGCCGCCCGCGGAGGCCGCACCTACCCTCGACGCCGTGCCGGTCGCGGCCATCGACCTGGACACGGCGGTGACCGCGGCCGCCACCCGGCCCTTCGACCTGACCACCGAGGCACCCCTGCGCGCCACGCTGTTCGCACTGTCCCGCACCGACCACGTGCTGCTGCTCGTCGTGCACCACATCGCCGCCGACGCGGCATCGCTCGGCCCGCTCTGCCGCGATCTGTCGGTGGCGTACGCGGCCCGGCCGCGCGGCCGCGCGCCCGGTTGGCGCCCGCTGCCCGTCCAGTACGTCGACTACACCCTGTGGCAGCACCGGCTCCTCGGCGACGGTGCGCCCACCGCGCTGGCCCGGCGGCAGCTCGACTTCTGGACCACCGCCCTGGCCGACCTGCCCGCGCAGCTCGGCCTGCCCGCCGACCGATCGCGGCCGCCGGTGGTCAGCCAGCACGGCGCAACGGTACGGCGGCAGTGGCCGGCCGCGACCCACGCCGCACTGGTCATGCTGGCTCGGGGCAACGGAGCGACCCTGTTCATGGTGGTGCAGGCGGCGCTCGCCGCGCTGCTGACCCGGCTCGGGGCGGGTACCGACATCCCGATCGGCGCACCCACCGCGGGTCGCAGCGACGAGAGCCTCGACGACCTTGTCGGGTTCTTCGTCAACACGCTCGTGCTGCGCACCGACACGTCCGGCGATCCCACCTTCACCGAGCTGCTCGCGCGGGTGCGGGAGGCCGACCTCGCCGCGTACGCCCACCAGGACCTGCCGTTCGAGCAGCTGGTCGACCTGCTCGCGCCGGCCCGTTCGCTGGCGCACCACCCGCTCTTCCAGGTCATGCTGACCGTCAACCACGGCCGGTTCGTCCCGCCGGCGCTGGCCGGGCTGGACTGCCGGCTGTACCCGGTCAGCACCCGCACCGCCAAGTTCGACCTGGCCGTCGTGGCCAACGAACGGACCACCGCCGACGGCTCCCCGGCAGGTGTCGATCTGGGCATGGAGTACAGCACCGACCTATTCGACCCCCACACGGTCGAAGCGTTCGCGGCCCGGCTCGGCCGCTTGGTCGACGCTGTGCTCGCCGACCCGGACCGGCCGATCACCGACATCGACGTCCTCGACCCGGCCGAGCGCGATGACGTCCTGACCGGGTGGAACGGGACCGAGCACGCGTTGCCGGCGTCCACCATCGCCGAGCTGTTCGCCCGACAGGTCGCGGCCGGGCCGGACCGGCCGGCGCTCGTCGACGGCGCGCGGACGATGACCTATGCCGAGCTCGACCTGGAAGCCGAGCGGCTCGCCCGGTTCCTGGTCGACCGCGGCGCCGGCCCGGAGCGCTACGTCGCCCTGGCTCTGCCTCGCTCGGCGGGGCTGGTGGTAGCCGTGCTGGCCACCCAGAAGGCGGGTGCCGCGTACCTGCCGATCGACCCGGAGCACCCGCCGCAGCGCATCGCGTTCATGCTCGACGACGCGCGACCGGCCCTGCTGGTTACGACCGCGGCCGTGGCAGATCGGCTGCCCGCGACCACGATCGACCGGCTGCTGCTCGACGACCTGAGCCTGCAGGCCGGCGCTCCGGTGCGACTCCGGGCCAGGCCGGACAACCCGGCGTACCTCATCTACACCAGCGGATCCACCGGCCAACCCAAGGGTGTCGCGGTACCGCATGCCGGCGTGACCAGCCTGTGCCACGCGCTGGCGGCCCGGTGCGCGGTCGACCCGGCGAGCCAGGTACTCCAGCTGTCGTCGCCGAGCTTCGACGCCTCGGTTCTGGAGATCTGCATGAGCCTGCTCACGGGCGGCACCCTGCATATCGCCGGGGTGGACTGGGTGCGGGCCGAGCCGCTGGCCGACCTGATGCGCCGGGGCCGGATCACGCACGCGCTCGTACCGCCGGCCGCCCTGGCCGTCCTGTCGCCCGACCCGGACCTGCTCACCGGGACGCTGCTGGTCGGCGGCGAGGCGTGCGCGGCCGAGCTGGTCTTCCGCTGGTCGGCCGGGCGCCGGATGGTCAACGCGTACGGCCCGACCGAGTCGACGGTCTGCGCGACGCTCAGCGACCCGCTCGCCGGATCCGCCGCGCCCCCGATCGGCCGGCCGGTTACCAACACCCGCGTCTACGTACTCGACGACCGGCTGCACCCGGCCGCCGTCGGCGTACCCGGTGAGCTGTATCTCGCCGGGGCCGGCCTGGCCCGGGGCTACCACGGCCGACCCGGGCTCACCGCGGAACGGTTCGTCGCCTGCCCGTACGGGACGCCGGGCAGCCGGATGTACCGGACCGGAGACGTGGGACACCGCAGCCGGGACGGGCAACTGCACTTCCGCGGCCGGGCCGATCAGCAGGTGAAGCTGCGGGGCCACCGGATCGAACCGGGTGAGATCGAGGCCACGCTGACCGCGCACCCGTCCGTGGCCGCGGCGACCGTGCAGCTGCGGCCGGACCTGCCGACCCTCGTCGCCTACGTGGTACCGGCCGTGGGACACGAGGTGGTCCCCGCCGTGCTGCGCGAACACGCCGCCGCGACACTGCCCGAGTACATGCTGCCGACCAGCTACGTCGTCCTGGACGCGCTGCCGTTGACCCGGCACGGCAAGTTGGACCGCGCCGCCCTCCCCGCCCCCGACCTCACCGCCGCGATCAGCGACCGGGTCCCGCGGACGCCGGTCGAGCGGACCCTGGCCGACCTCTTCGTGGGCGTGCTCCGGCTCGACCGGGTGGGCATCGACGACGACTTCTTCTACCTCGGCGGGGACAGCATCATCTCCATCCAGCTGGTGAGCCGGGCCCGAGGCGCCGGGCTGGTGATCACCCCGCGCCAGGTCTTCGAGCAACGGACCGTCGCGGGACTGGCCACGGTCGCCCAGCCAGTGGCGGGGGCGGCGGCGGGCGAGCGGGCGGACGGCGGGATCGGGCGGGTCCCGGCCACGCCGATGGTCCACTGGCTGCGCGACCTGGGCTGCTCGGTCGACGAGTTCGCCCAGTCGAGCCTGGTGTACACCCCGGCCGGCCTCCGCGCGGACGATCTGGTCGCCGCGTTGCAGGCGGTCGAGGACCACCACGACGCGCTCCGGGCCCGACTACTGACTGGGGACGGCTGGGCAATGGAGGTACGGCCACCGGGTACGGCCGGCGCCGCGGCCCGGGTCCGTCGAGTGACGGCCGGCGCCGACCTCCGGGCGGCAGTCGCCGACGAGGCCACGGCCGCGTCGCGGCGGCTCGCACCGCGCGACGGTGTGGTCTGGCAGGCGGTCTGGTTCGACGCCGGACCGGACCGCCCCGGCCGGCTGCTGCTCGTGGTGCACCACCTCGTGGTCGACCGGGTCTCCTGGGGCATCCTGCTACCCGACCTCGAAGCAGCCTGGCGGGCGGTCACCGAGAACCGGCCGCCGCGGCTGGACCCGGTCGGCACCCCGCTGCGCGCCTGGGCGGAGGGCCTGACCCGGGAGGCGGAGCGGCCGGCCCGGGTCGCCGAAACGGGGCTGTGGAACCGGATCCTGGCCCGCCCCGACGTACCGCTGGCCCACCGCCGGCTGGACCCGGCCCGGGATGTGCGGGCCTCCGTACGGACCAGGACCGTGGTGGTGCCGGTGGAACAGACCGCCCCGCTGCTGTTCCGGCTACCGGCGGCGTACCGGGTCGGCGTCAACGACATCCTGCTCACCGCGCTGGCCCTGGCGGTCGGTGGCCCGTTACTGGTCGACCTCGAGGGCCACGGGCGGGACGGCGTCGGCGAGGACCTCGACCTGTCCCGTACCGTCGGCTGGTTCACCAGCGTGCACCCGGTGTGGCTGGATCCGGGCAGTCGACCGCTGGCCGATGCGCTGCGGCGGATCCGGGAGCAGCTCCACGCGGCACCGGACAGCGGCATCGGGTACGGCCTGCTGCGCTACCTCAACCCGGCCACCGCGCCCGTCCTCGCCGGCCTGCCCCGGCCGCAGATCGCGTTCAACTACCTCGGCCGCTTCCCGGTGGGCGACCGCGGTGAGCCGTGGTCGGCCGCGCCGGAGGCGTCCGCGCTGGGCGGTACCGCCGCGGCCAGCATGCCGGTGACGCACTGCCTGATGGTCAACGCGTTGACCGAGGACCGTCCCGATGGCCCGTGCCTGGTCGCCACCTGGTCCTGGCCGGCGGCGGTACTCACCGAGTCGACGGTCGCCGACCTATCCGACGGCTGGCTCCGCGCGCTGGTCGCGCTGGCCGGGCTCGGCGTCGAGCCGTACCCGAGCATATTGACCCCGACCGATCTCCCTCTGGTCTCGCTGACACAGGCCGAGGTGGATCTGCTGGCCGCGGATTTCGGGCCGGCCCCGATCCTCGAGCGAAAGGAACCGACATGACCAACCCGTTCGACGACCCCGACGGTACGTTCTTCGTGCTGGTCAACGACGAGGGGCAGCACTCGCTGTGGCCCACCTTCGCGGAGATCCCGGCCGGGTGGACGGTGTTACACGGCGCCGACAACCGGCAGTCCTGCCTCGACTACGTCAACGAGCACTGGACCGACATGCGCCCGAAGAGCCTGATCAGAGCGATGGAAGCGGACGGTGTCTAGGGTGGCCGCCGCGATCCGAACCGAGGGTCTGCGCAAGCGGTTCGGCAAGGTCGACGCGGTCCGCGGAGTGGACCTGTCCGTCGACGAGGGCACGGTGCTCGCGATGCTCGGCCCCAACGGCGCGGGCAAGACGACGACGGTACGCATCCTCGCCACGCTCGAAACGCCGGACGCCGGGCAGGCCACCGTGGCCGGGTTCGACGTGGTCCGCCAGGCCGCCCAGGTACGCCGGCGGATCGGGCTCACCGGCCAGTTCGCGGCCGTCGACGCGCGGCTGACGGGGCGGGAGAACCTGCGGCTGATCGGCGTCCTGCACGGCATGCGGCGGCGCGATGCGGCGTCCCGCGCGGCCGAGCTGCTCGATCAGTTCGACCTGGCCGGGGCGGCCGACCGGCTCTCCAGCACGTACTCCGGTGGCATGCGGCGCCGCCTCGACCTGGCGGCCAGCCTGATCGCCCGGCCGTCGGTGGTCTTCCTCGACGAGCCGACGAGCGGGCTGGACCCGGTCGGCCGGCGGCTGCTGTGGCGGACGATCCGGGACCTGGTCGCCGGCGGCATGACGATCCTGCTGACCACGCAGTACCTGGAGGAGGCCGACGAGCTCGCCGACACCGTGGTGGTCGTGGACAAGGGGCAGGTGGTCGCGTACGGCACCTCCGCCGAGCTGAAGAGCAAGGTCGGTGGGGAACGCCTGGAGATCTCCCCGGTCGCGCCCTCGGACGTGCCGACGGTGGTCTCCACGCTGGCCGGTACCACCGCGGCCGCCCCAGTCGTCTCCGGCGACCAGCGCAGCGTTTCGGTGGCGCTGGTCGGCGGCGTGTCCCGGCTGGCGGCCGCGGCCACCGCATTGAGCGACGCTGGGGTCGAGGTCGCCGAGTTCGCGGTACGCCGGCCGTCGCTGGTCGACGTCTTCGTCTCGCTGACCGGGGCAGAGCGATGACGGCTGCCAAGGTCCTGCGGGACTGGCTCGCTCTGATCGAACGGCACCTGCTGCACCTGCGCCGTATGCGCCAGCGGTTGATCCCGATCGCGCTTGCGCCGGCCATGTTCACGCTGGTGTTCGGGGTGCTCTTCGCCTCGGTCGTCGTGGTGACCGGCGGCAGCTACCGGGAGTACATCATGGCCGGCATCGTCATCCAGCTGATGACGTCGGCGATGCCGGCCGCGGCCATCGGGATCATCGAGGACCTGCGGACCGGGTTGATGGACCGGTTCCGTTCGCTGCCGATGTCCGGTGCCGCCGTCCTCGTCGGGCGCAGCTTCGGCGACATGACGACGCGAGCGGTGTGCTGCGTACCGATGGCTCTGGTCGGGGTGGCGATCGGGTGGCGAGTGCACCGCGGGGTGCTGGGCCTGCTCGCCGGGTTCGCGGTGCTGTTGCTGTTCGGCTTCGCGCTGGCCTGGCTCGGCGCGCTGTTCGGTCTGCTCTCCGGCAACCCGGAGACCGCGGCCGGGGTACCGGGACTGCTGCTGCTGCCGATGACGTTCCTGTCCAACGCGTTCGTACCGCTGAACCGGTTGCCCGGCTGGCTGCGCACGATCGCCGAATGGAACCCGTTGAGCCCGGTGGTGACCTCGGCACGGGAGCTGTGGGGAAACCCGAACCTCGACACGGTCGAGGGCTTTCCACTGCGCCATCCGTTGCTGATGACGGCGATCTGGTGGGTGGCGATCATGGCGGTCGCGGTGCCGCTGTCGGTCCGCCGGTTCCGAACCGCGCGGATCAGCTGACCGCCGCGAGCACCGTGGCCGCGGTGGACCAGATCGTGGTCTCGGTCGGGCCGTAGCAGTTCCACACCGTGGCGCCGTCGGCGAGCAGCTCGCCGGCCAGGTCCGGGGTCAGCGCCTCGCCGCCGGTCAGCCGCAGCCGTACGCCGGCCGGCACACCGCCGGCGATGGTCAGCATCCGCCAACTGGCCGGAGTGGCCTGCATCGCGGTGGCACCGGTCGCGACGAGTCGCCGCCGCAGCGCGACCCCGTCGGCCGCCTCCGTGGCGTCGACCACGACCACGGTCGCTCCGCAGAGCAGCGGCAAAGCCAGTTCCAGGACGGAGATGTCGAACGTCGCGGTGGTCACCGCGGCCCACCGGTCGCCGGCCGCTAGGCGCAGCCGCTCCTCGTACCACAGCAACAGGTTCACCACCGCGATCTGCGGTACCACGACGCCCTTTGGCCGTCCGGTCGTGCCCGAGGTGTAGAGCAGGTAGGCCGGGTCGTCGCCCCGCGGTCGTGCGTCCGCCGCCGGCGCGGTGTCCGCAGTCGCACAGGTCGGCACGGTCGGTACGGTCGGCGCGTCGTCGAGCAGGCACAGCACGGCGCCGTGCTCGGCGGCCAGCGGTCCGATCCGGGCGGCCATCGCCCGGCAGGTCAGCACCAGGGGCGGGCAAGCATCGGCCAGTACGGCCCGCAGCCGCACGTCCGGCCAGGCCGGATCCAGCGGCAGGTAGCCGCCACCGGCCCGCCAAATGCCGTGGATCGCGGTCACCAACGCGGCCGACCGGTCCAGGCAGAGCCCGACGATCCGGCCGGGGCCGGCGCCTGCCCGTCGTAGCCGTTCCGCCAGGCGACCGGTGCGCGCGGCCAGCTCGCCGTACGACAGGCGGTCGTCGCCGGCGACGACCGCGGGCGCGATCGGATCCGTCGCGGCGATCCGGCTGGTCACCAGCGCGGCGAGGGTCCGCACCGGAGGTACCGAGTGTCGCGTGCTGTTCCACTCCTCGAGCACCTGGCGGCGTTCGGCCGCGGACAGCAGGGGAGCCTCAGTGACCCGCCGGTCGGGGTCGGCGGTGACCGCCGCCAGCAGCGCGGTCAGGTGCCGGGCGAACCGGGCGACCGTCGCCTCGTCGAACAGGTCGGTGGCGTACTCGAAGACCAGCTTCTGCCGGCGGTCCCGATCGTCCACGGAGAGCGTGAGATCCACCTTGGCGGTACCGGTGGTCAACGGCACCCAGCTCAGCGCGATGCCCGGCAACGCCGGGGTCCGCTTCGGCGTACTGATCACCGTCAGCTGCGCCTGGAAGATCGGTGCGTACGCCATCGACCGCTCCGGCCGCAGCACCCCGACCAGCTTCTCGAACGGCGCCTCGGCGTTGTCCATCGCCGCGAGGAACTCCTCCCGGACCCGCGCCACCAGGTCCCGGAAGGACGGCCGGTTCGCCAGCGACACCCGGATCGCCAAGGTGTTGACGAAGAAGCCGATGAGCCGGTTCGTCCCGGCGTGCATGCGGTCGGCGACCGGCGTACCGACCACGACATCGGTCTGCCCGCCGTACCGGGACAGCAGCGCCTGGAACGCGGCCAGCAGGGTCATGAACGAGGTGGCGCCCAGCGATCGGCTCAGCGCCCGGACCGCCGCGGTCAGATCCTCGGGCAGGTCCGTCTCGTACAGCGCGCCGCGGTTGCTCGCGACCGCGGGTCGTGGCCGGTCGGTGGGCAGCGACAGCAGGGCCGGTGCGCCGGCCAGCCGGTCGAGCCAGTAGTCGACCTGACTGGCCACCGCCTCCCCGGCCAGCCGCTCGCGCTGCCAGACCGCGTAGTCGGCATACTGCATAGGCAGGTCGGGCAGGTCCGGCTCACCGCCGTCGAGGTACGCCGGGTAGCTGGCGCAGAGCTCGTCCAGCAGCCGGCTGACCGACCAGGCGTCGCAGACGGCGTGGTGCAGGGTCAGGACGAGGACGTGGTCGTCGCCGGCGAGCCGGATCAGCCGAGCCCGGAACAGCGGCCCGCGGGCCAGGTCGAACGGTCGCGTAGCCTCGTGCAGCGCCCACCGGTATGCCTCGGCGACCCGCTCGCCGGGCGGTACGGCGCTGACGTCGTCGACGGCCAGCTCGGCCGGCCTGGGTGGTGCGACGATCTGCACCGCCCCGCCGTCGGCATCCTCGGCGAACGTCGTCCGCAGTACGCCGTGCCGGGCCACGATCCGGTCGAGGCTCTGCCGCAGGGCGTCCACCCGCAGCGGCCCGGTCAGCCGCAACCCGACCGGTACGTGGTAGATCGGGCTGCCGGGCGCGAGCTGGTCGAGAAACCATAGCCGTTGCTGACCGAAGGAGGCCGGGTAGCTGGCCGGCTGCTCGGCCCGCCGCGCCTGCCGGCGGCGCAGCAGGTCGGCCAACAGCGCGCGCCGGTCATCAACGCTCATGAGGCACCGCCCTCAGCGGCGGTTTCCTCGGCGATGATCTGGGCGAGCAGGTCGTCGACCTCGGCGTCGGTCAGCCGCTCGAGGTCGGCCAGTACCCCGTACGGGCCGCTAGGCGGTACCGGTACCGCCCCGGCCGCGTCGACGGAGAGGACCGCGGCCAGCTCGGCCACGGTCGGCGAGGCGAAGACCGCGCGCAGCGGGAGGTCGACGCCGAACGCGGTACGCACCCGGGCGATCAGCTCGGCGGCGGTGAGCGAGTGCCCGCCGAGGCCGAAGAAGTTGTCGCCGATGCCCACCCGGGGCACCCCGAGGATGTCGCGGAACATCGCGCAGAGCTTCTCCTCCCGCTCGTCCCGAGGTGCCCGGTAGTCCGTCGTAGCGGTGAAGTCCGGTGCCGGTAGCGCCCTCCGGTCGAGCTTGCCGTTCGGGGTCCGGGGCAACTCGGCGAGGCTCACGTAGGCCGCCGGCCCCATGTAGTCCGGCAGCGTCGCACCGGCGTACGCCCGCAACGCGGCCGGGTCGAGGACGATCCCGGGCGCGGGCACCACGTACGCCACCAGCTGCGCCGACGAGACCGCGGCGACGACCTGACCGACATGAGGATGACCGGCCAGCGTGGCTTCCACCTCACCCAGCTCGATCCGGTACCCGCGGATCTTCACCTGCTGGTCGGCCCGACCGACGTAGTGCAGCTGGCCGTCGGTCCTCCACCGGACCAGGTCACCGGTGCGGTAGAGGCGCGCGCCCACCGGCCCGTACGGGTGGGCCACGAACCGTTCGGCGGTCAGGTCGGGCCGGCCCAGATAGCCGCGGGCGAGCCCGGCGCCGGCCAGGTAGAGCTCGCCGACCACGCCGACGGATACCGGGTGCAGCCCGGCGTCGAGCACGTAGGCCGTGGTATTGGCGACCGGCCGACCGATCGGCGGCGGGCCGGTAGCGGCGGGCGGGCCGTTAGCGGTCAGCGGACCGGCGAGCGTGGCGGTGACCGTCGACTCGGTTGGCCCGTACGAGTTGAGCATCCGGTGCCTGCCCGACCAGCGGGCGACCAGCTCCTCGCCGCAGGCCTCGCCGCCGACCACAATGGACAGTCCCGCCGGCAGCGCCGTGTCCGGTGGCATCGCGGCCAGCACCGACGGCAGCAGATGGACGTGGGTTACCCGGTGCCGGCGCAGCAGCTCGGCGATCTGCTGCGGCAGCAACCGTTCGGGCGGGCCGAGCACGAGCGTCGCCCCAGCGAGCAGGCTCACGCACAGCTCGAAGAAAGCGGCGTCGAACGCGGGCGAGGTGACCTGCAGGACCCGGGCGCCCGGGCCGGTGGCCCATTGGTCGACCAGCGTGGTGCGCAGGCTTTCGATACCGGCGTGGGTCACCACGACGCCCTTCGGCCGGCCGGTCGACCCGGAGGTGTAGATGACGTACGCCGGGTGCTGTGGCCGCACCCGGATCGGAGCCGGCGGGCCGACCGCCGCGAGCGGGGCGTCGAGCAGCAGCCGGGCGGTCCCGTCCGGCAGCGAGCCGGCGTACCCGCTGGTGGTCAGCACCAGCGCCGGACGCACCTCGGCGAGCATGGCCGCGATCCGCCCCGGCGGGTGCTCGGGGTCGATCGGCACGTACGCGGCGCCGGTCCGGGCGACGGCGAGCAGCGCGACGACCAGATCGACGGAGCGGGGCAGGGCGATGGCGACGTACCGTTCGGGCGCTGCGCCGCGGTCGCGCAGCACGCCGGCGAGCCGGCCGGCCCGCGCGTCCAGCTCGGCATAGCTCAGCTCGCCACCGTCCCAGACCAGGGCCGGCGCCGACCCGTTCGCGGCGACCTGGGCGGCGAACAGCTCCGCGATGGTCGGCGCTGCCAGCGGGCGGGCGGTGTCGTTCCAGCCGACCAGGATGCGGTGGCGCGCCTCGGGTTCGAGGATGTCCAGCTGCCCGATCGGCCGGTCCGGGTCGGCACAGACCCGCCGCAGAGTCGCCAGGTAGGCCGCCGCCATCCCGGCCACCGTCGCCTCGTCGAACAGGTCCGTCGCGTACTGCAGCCGGCCGTCGAACCCGTCGGGACTCTCTTCGACGGCCAGGTGCAGGTCGAGCTTGGCGGTGCCGTTGGGTACCAGCTCGGGGCGCCACCGCAGGCCATCGCGCTCGCGGCCGGGCGGCTGCGGGGTGACCGCGCACATCACCTGTACCAGCGGGCCGTACGCCAGGCTGCGTTCCGGTGCGACCAACTCGACCACCTGCTCGAACGGCAGGTCCTGGTGCGCCAGGCCGTCCCGGGTGGTGGCCCGTACCTCCTCGTGCAGCGCCCGGAACGTGACCGCCGGTTCGGCCCGGCAGCGCAGCGCCAGCGTGTTGACGAAGAACCCGACGACCCGGGCGACCTCGGGCCGGGTACGGCCGGCGAAGGCGGTGCCGATCAGCAGGTCGGTCTGCCCGGTGTACCGGGCCAGCAGGCTGGCCAGCGCGGCCAGGTGCACGGTGAACGACGTACCGCCCAGGTCGCGGGTGAGGTCGCGGAGCGCGGCGACGAGCGGCGCGTCGTAGCGCAGCGGCACCGACCCGCCGCGGTACGACGGCTGGGGCGGCCGCGGATGGTCCAGCGGTAGCGGCAGCAGGGTCGGCGCACCGGCCAGCTCTCGCCGCCAGTAGTCGGCCTGCTCGGCGTACCCGCCGCCGGCCCACTGCTCGTGCTGCCACGCACCGAAGTCGGCGTACTGGATGTCCGGGGCCGCAGGCGCGTCGGCCGCGCCGGAAACGAGCGCGGCGTAGCCCGTGCTCAGCTCGTCGAAGATCACCTCACCGGACCAGCCGTCCGCGACGATGTGGTGGACCACCAGCATCAGTTGGTGTCGGTCGGCGGCCAAGCGCAGCAGCCCGGCGCGCAGCAGCGGCCCGCGGGTCAGATCGAACGGGCGCGTCGCGAACTCCTGAAACACTGCCGCCGCGCGGCTGTCCGGCTCGCCGTCGAGGTCGGTCAGGGGCAGCTTCACCGGGTACGGCGGCGCGACCACCTGTACCGGTCGGCCGTCGACCGCGGCGAAGGTGGTCCGCAACGCCTCGTGCCGCGCGACCACGCCGGTCAGCGCCCGACCGAGCGCGTCGACGTCCAGCGGTCCGTCGAGGTGCAGCAGCCACGAGATGTTGTACGCGATCGAGTCGGGCTGGAGCTGGTCCAGCAGCCAGAGCCGGCGCTGCGCGAAGGACGCCGGCACTGTGAACGTGGATGCGGGCGACAACGATCCTCCTTCTGGGGCTCACCCCGACTCAGCGGGATGGGCGTGCCGGCGGTCGACCGCCACCAGGCGCAGCTCCGACGTGTACCGGTTGCCGTCGATGTCGGTGAGCCACAGCTGCCCGGGCTCGGGAAGCATCTCGGCGACCGTCACGCGCGGGCTCACGCCCGACGGAGCGCCCGACGGAGCGCCCGACCGAGCGTCCGATCGCGCCGCCCGACGCACCGACCGGGCCAGCAGGTCGGCCGAGGCGAGGCTGTCGAAGTCCACGAAGAACGGCTTGCGCTCGGCGGAGGTGTGCGCGAAGACGAACCGGGGCATGCCGTGGGCCAGCCGCCACTGCCGTACGGCCAGGAACCGCTGCGCCTCGTCCCGGTCGCCGGCGAAGGTCAGGCCGGCCGGATCGAAGGTCCAGCACTCGCGGCTGAGCACCATCCGGTCCACGGTGATCCGGGGAGTGTGCCCGGCCGCGGGCAGGATCCGGAACTGCTGCAACAGGTGCTGCATGAGCAGCTCGCCAAGAACATCGATCAACGTAAACGTATGTCGGCCGTCCCTGGTGCGTACCACCAGCCGCCCGCCGACCTCTTCCAGCACGCAGTGGCCCACCGGCAGCGCCTGCCGCGGATCGCGCAGGCAGGTGTCCCGCCCGAACACCAGCCGCAGGTCGTCCGGGCCCGAGACGAGCTTTCGGATCCGGATCGGCGGGCCTTGGTCTCCTCGCGAGCTGGCGAGCAGCACGCGCGGCGGTACGTCGGCGACTACTGCCCGGCGCAGGTCATCCTGGTCGGGGTGCTGGGTGAAGAACACGCCGGAGCTGAGCGTGTCGGTGCCGGGGTGCAGCTCGCCGAGTACCCACTCGAACCGGCCGGCCTCGATGTCCTCGAGCGAGGAGGCGGCGATCATCACGTCGGGACTGTGCCGGACGGCCCCGCCCCAGCCCGGGCGCGGCGCCGCGAACACGGCAGCCACCTGCGCGCGCAGCGCGGAGGCGGCGTATCGGACCCGGCGCTGCCCCGGAGGTACCGCCAGCACCTTGGCCCACCGCTCCTGGAAGGCTCGGGTCACCGGGGTGATCAGCGGTCCGGACTCGTCCGCGAAGAGGTCGTTGATCCACAGCCAGAACTCGGCGAACGGCAGCTCGGCGGTTCCCCGTTGCCGGCACCGGTCCCGGTAGATGTCGGCGCAGGCGCGCTGGAACAAGGCGGCGCCGGCGAAGGTGAACCAGCGGGCGCTGTCCAGCAGCAGGGCCAGCGGCGGGCCGAGCCCGGCCAGCGCGGCGGTACCGATGGTGACCTCGACGTCGCGCCGGCAGTCCTCGTAGACGAGGGTGCGGCCGGCGCCGAGCTGCCCGTCGCGGCGGGTAGGGGCCGCGCCGGTGAGGCCGGTGAACGTGGCCTCCAGCGACTCCAGCGCATCGACCAGGTCGGCCGCGTCACCGGCCGCCGCGGCGACCGCGTCCCGGGCCGCTTCCAGCTCGGTCAGCGCCCGCAACGCCGGGGCCCGAACGTCGTCGTCGGCGACCAGGTCCAGCCGCCGGCGTAGCGCGCGTTCGGGG
>DASRII010000280.1:0-25254 GCA_035650075.1 Micromonosporaceae bacterium
AAGAGGCGACCAGCCCCTCGGGTGCTGCCGTGTCGTATACCGCGACCGCACAGGACATTGTGGACGGTGCCGTGACCCCGAGCTGCACGCCGCCGCCGGGCGCCTTCGCACTCGGGACCACGACCGTGACCTGCACCGCCACGGACAGCAGCGGCAACTCGGCCACCGGCACGTTCACCGTCACCGTCGAGGACACCACGCCGCCGGCCATCTCGGGAACGCCCACGAACATCACCGGTGTGGAGGCGACCGGTCCAAGTGGGGCGATCGTCAGCTACACCGCTCCGACCGCGACCGACCTCGTCGACGGCGCCGTGCCGGTCAATTGTGTCCCCGCGTCGGGCAGCACGTTCCCGGTCGGTACCACCCCCGTGACTTGCTCCGCGACCGACGCTGCCGGCAACACCGCCACCACGTCGTTCACCGTCACAGTGGTCGACACCACGCCGCCCGTGTTGACCCTCCCCGCGGACATGGTCCTCGCCGCGACCGGCGTGAACGGTGCGGTGGCCACGTTCACCGCTACCGCGACCGACATCGTGGACGGCACTGTTCCGGTCTCGTGCGTGCCGGCATCCGGCAGCACCTTCCCGATCGGCGTCACGACGGTGACGTGCACGGCTACCGACGCGGCCGGCAACACCGCCCAAGGACAGTTCACGGTCACCGTGCACCGCACGATGCTCGGGTTCTATCAACCCGTCGACATGAACCGGACGCTCAACACCGTCAAGGGCGGCAGCACGGTACCGATCAAGTTCGAGGTGTTCGCAGGCAGCGTGGAACTGACGTCCACGAGCATCATCGCGCCCATCTCCGTCAAGCAAATCAACTGTGACTCCCTGGCCGCTCAAGACACGATCGAAGCCATCGCGACCGGAAACACCAGCCTGCGCTACGACACGACCGGCGGGCAGTTCATCTACAACTGGCAGGCGCCCAAGACCAAGGGAGCCTGCTACCAGATAGAGGTATCGACGACCGACGGCGCCTACCTGGTCGCTCAGTTCAAGCTGACCTGAGCAACACCACATAACGGCGAGGGGTGGGTCCGGCAAGGACCCACCCCTTCGCCTGACGTCAGGTTGTCGAGCCGGTCACCGAGCTTCCCGACTTGGTGACGAAATACGTCACGCGGGTCCCACTCCAGAAGTGGAAGGTGAGAGTAACCCGCGCGCCGTTGTTGACTTCGTTGAAGAACGTCGAGGTCAATGCGATGTTGTTGCTTCCGTAGCTGGGAGCGAACGTGACATCGAACTCCTTGAAGGATGTCCAGTTCTGCGGACCGGCATTGCTGCCGTCGGCGTACTTCGCCTCCATCGTCGCCAGCACGTCACCGCGGAACGTCGTGGGGATGGCGAACGAGCTCGTGGTACCGCTGGCGTTCTGCTGGGTCGGCGGGTCGTAGGTCATGATGTTGATGCGCCACGGTACGCCCTGCGAAAAGCGCGCCTGAACCATCGCGTTGACACCGTACGCGCGACCGCCGGACAAGCGGGTGAGCGCGGACGCGGTGAAGGTGAGCTGATTGCCCGAGACGGTGTAGTCGGTGCCGGGTGTCAGATCGGTACTGCCCTGGCGGACGCCGAGGAACGAGGTGCCGTTGAGGTTCAACGTAACGGTCTTGCTGGTGATGGCGGTCGACCGGAGGTTGAAGACCTGATCCGTGGAGGCGGTACCGGACCGGGTGGTCCAACTGGACTTGATCGCCGCGATCAGCTCCGGGTCGCTCCATTGGAACGACGTACGCCCGAAGTGCTGGCCGTTGTCCCACAGCATGGTGGTGAGCTGCCTGGTGCGGGCGTAGAAACCGAGGTACTCGAAGAACTTCAGCTTTTCGCCCTGCTCGATGGTGCCGGTGTGCCGGTCGAAGCCCAGCAGTCCGTACTCGCCGATGACGACCGGGATGTTGCGGGTGACGAAAGCGTTGTAGACGCGGTCGAAGCTGTCGGTCACGTCCTGC
Organism: Micromonosporaceae bacterium; assembly: GCA_035650075.1. Taxonomy (GTDB): domain Bacteria; phylum Actinomycetota; class Actinomycetes; order Mycobacteriales; family Micromonosporaceae; genus DASSUC01. The sequence continues at coordinate 1,964 of DASRII010000280.1, forward strand.
TGGACCTGGGCGTCGAACCGCGTAAAGCCGGCGATGTTCACGCTGAACGGCCAGAAGCCGTAGTAGTGCACGGTCGCGACCAGGTTCGGATCGTTGAGGGCGTTGAACGTACTCACCAGCTCGTTGATCCGGGCCTGGTCGGCCGACGTGTGCAGGGTCGGCAGCACGAGCAGGCGGGTGGTGTTGTTGCCTCCGGACTGGCGCACGATCTGGCGGAACGACGTGTTCAGCTCGTTCAGCAGTGTGGCGTTCTGGGCGTCGCCCGAGCTGCCGGTGAACTGCGGCTCGTTGATGCTTTCGAACAGGAGCTTGGACGACGAGGTCCGGAAGGTGTTGGCCACCTGGGTCCAGATGGCGTTGAAGCGGGCCAGCACGTTCGTGCGGTCCGAGGGCATGTTGGCGACCCATTCCCACGAGTCGTGATGAATGTCGACCACCACGTAGAGGTCCGCCGCCAGCGCCCAGTCGACCACCTGCTTGACCCGGTTCAGGTACGCCGCTTCGATGGTGTAGCTCGGTGCCCCACCTTGATGGTGGCCCCACGTCACCGGGATCCGGATGCTCTTGAAGCCCTGCGCCTTGACGTTGTTGATGAGCGCCTGCGTGATGGTCGGGTTGCCCCACGAGGTCTCGTCGGAACCGGTGGAGTCCAAGGAGTTGCCGAGGTTCCAACCGGGCTGCATCGCCGCCACGACCGCCATCGCGTTGCCGGGCGGGTTGCCGGCCACCTCGAAGTCGAGTAGGTCGACGTTCGGCAGGCCATTGGAGGTCGTCGGGCTGAACCGGATCGTGTTGCTGCCCGAGTTCACCGACACCGACAAGGACTTGGTGACCCATGTCGTCCACGCGCCCGTGCCCTCGAACGAGACGGTCTGGACGGTGGCGCCGTTGACGAGCAGACTCGCGGGCCGGCTCGTGGTCGTACCGTTGGCAAAGCGGACGCCCAGCGTCGCGGTACCGGCCGCCGAAGCGCTCACCGTGAACTGGACCGCGGCGCCGACGGCGTTGCTGCCGTTGCAGAAGCCGCTGCCGGAGAAGCCGGCATGGTTGGAGTCGATGGTGCCGCTACAGGTCGCCGGTGCGGTCTCGGCCTCGTAGCGGGTCGGCGCGGCCGCCGCGGTCGTACCGTGTAGAGCCACGATCGTGCCGGCCAGCAGGACGACACACGCGAGGGACCTCTTCAGTCTCATCTTCTTCTCCGGGCTCGGGGCGCGCTGAACTCAGTCATATAGCCCGGATGATCCGCAGATTAAGTCGGGACGTTAAACTTTGTCAATGCCTCGAACACGGCGAGGACGAACGATCACTGTTGCGTCGACCATTCGAGAGCATCGTCGGTGACGGCGCGCAGGGTAGCGCGGACGGCCGGGTCGTACGCGTCGGGATGGGCCCGCGACGGCGAGGTGCCGTCATAGAACTCGCCGGTACCGGTGGGCTCGAGGACGAGTCGTAGCACCGCCCTCCCGCCATCCTCCACATTGGAGATTGGAGTGACGCCGGCCTCGTGCACCATCGCGGTATCCATGAACGTGGCCGGGTGGATGCAGTTGACGGCGACGCGGTCGTCGGCGAGCTGCTCGGCGAGATCGAAACTCCACGCGGCGAGGGCCAGCTTGGCGCGCCGGTAGGCCACCGTCCCGTCGTAGTCGCGTTTGGACCCCAGGTCGGTGAAGTCGATCGGGTGCTGCCCGCCCGAGCCGACGTTGACCACACGGGCCGGGGCGTTGGCCTGCAGCGTGGGCAGCAGGGTACGGGTGATCACGACCGGAGCGAGGTAGTTGACCGCCCAACGCAGCTCGTACCCATCACGGGAGAGTTGCCGACCTTCGTCGGGCGCGCCGAACCCGACGCCGGCGTTGTTGACCAGAACGGTCAGATCTGCGCGCCCGGCGACATCGTCGGCGAGGCGGCGACACTCGGCGAGGCTGGCCAGGTCGGCTACGTACCCCTCCGCGGCGCCACCGGCCGCCCGCACCGCGTCCACGGTGTCGTCGACCTTGGCCCGGTCGCGGCCGTGAACCAGCACGGCCATGCCGGCGCCGGCGATCCGCGGTGCGAGCCACCGTCCGAGGCCGGATGTGGCTCCGGTGAGGAGTACAGCTCGATCGGCCATGCCTCGACGCTAGCGCCGCCGCACGACCCCGGCGAGTGCGGTCATCGCGCGTTGCGCAGCCTCACCATCCGGGTGACGCCGACGAGTCCGACCAGCCGGCGCGGGATCGGCGGCAGATCCGCCCGGGTCGGGTCCCGCACCACCCGCGGTTCGATCAGCAGCACCCGCCGACCGCGCGTCACGAGTTCGCACCCGCCGGCCGCGACGACATTTCGGGCCCAGTCGGTCATCCCGTAGGGCAGCGCGATCACATATCCGTCATCGGTGCGGAAAGCGCCGACCGGAGTGCGGTACTCGCGGCCCGAACGACGGCCATGGTGGATCACCACCCCGAAACCGGGCAACCGGGACGCGAACGGGGCAGTCAACCGGTTGGCGACCGAGCGATTGAACCGCGCGAGCCGCCGGGTAAGCGCCATTGAGACTAGCTACCCGAGATCGTCCCGTCGGAACCATCCGCGGGGCAGTCGTCGGATCGTGCCCAACCGTGGTCGTAGCGACCCCGGAGCGCTTCGACAAAGCTCGAGATGCGCGTGTCGTCGGGCCGATCGAGCATCTCGATGCGCCCCCAAGCCGTCAAAGCGATGCCGGTGGGCAGCCCCGGATAGGGGGCCAGCACGACGTCGGCGCCATAACGCCGGGCCAGACCGATCAGAACATCGACATCAGCGCGTGCCGTACCGGGCGCGTACAGGATGGCCACGTGCCCGTGCTCGAGGGCGTGCACCACGAGGCCGTCGGGGACCGGACTGGCGTAGATGCCGGTTGCGACGGTGAAGGCGTAGTGCGGTCCCGATGTCGGGGGCGACGAGTTGTAGTGCACGAACGGCGCCTGCGCCGGGGAGATGTGCGGGCTGTCCAGGATGTCGACCGCTTGGCCCGGCAGGCACGGGGAGTCCCGCCCCGCGGCCGCGGAGCCGGCCACCGTGCCGAAGATGAGCCGGTATGGACCTGTTGCCGTCAGGACGAGCACGACGGCCGCCCCGGCGAGCCAGGCCAGTCGCCATGGCCAGCGCCGCCCGCCGGTCATTGCTGGCCTCCGCTCCGCTGCGCGCCCCATGCGCCGCCTTCCCTCGCCGCCTCGAAGCCCCGCCTCCGGCGGCTCGGCGACTCCGTCCAGACGCCGCGGCGCTCCGCTCCACTCATCGAAGTCCCCGCGTGCCGCGCAACCGCCGCTCCCGCAGCGCGAGCAGCGGCGGCGCGACGACCTGGCCGACGACGACGAGCACCACGGCGATCGACTCCCAGAAGGCCGCCGAGGTCGGCTCGAGGCTGCCGAGATTGCCCTGCACCCACAGCAGCATGCTGATCGAGAACGGTACGCCCCACGCGAGCACCGTCCAGCCGACGACGATCATCCCGGCCGGGTAGACGACACCGAACCAGCGCGCCACCCGCCGGTCGTGGTCACCGATCGCGCCCAGCTCCCCGGCCTCCGCTTCGGTCAGTCTCCACAGGCGGTCCTTAGTGGTCAGCCAGGTGGCGCGGTAGAGGTCGTTGCAGCGCAGCGCATTGGCCAGTACCGCGTACATGTCGCTGCGCAGGAAGACCGCGGCGAACTGCCATACGATCCCGAAGACCAGCGCCAGCACCAGCGCGGCGAGCAGCCGGTCGAGCGCGCCCGGCAGCGCCAGTACCGCTTCCCGGTTGGCCAGGCGCAGCCCCAACGCCAGGGCGAGCCACACGGAATCCACCGCCATCCCGGCCAGGAACGGGCTGTAGCGCCGGCGCCGCGGGATGGTGGCGATCTGGGTCAGGTCGGTCTCGAAGACCAGGAACGCACCGCGATAGCTGACCCGGAAGACCGCCGGGACGCCGATCGCGCGGCCCGCCAGCCAGTGCCAGGCCTCGTGGACGGCGGCGAGCGGAATCCAGACCAACATGACGACGAGTACCGACAGGACCGGATCCGGCAGCCACCAACTGTGCTCGAAGGAGGGACGCAGATCGGGCCGGAGCACCAGGACTCCGGCGGCGAAGATGGCCGCCAGCGAGTACACCGTCCAGGCGGTGCGACCGAACAACCGGCGAGCCGTTCGTGGGTTGACGCCTTCGATCCAGCGGATGCGCCGACCCGCCGGTCCGCTCCCGGCCGCCGGCTCGGCCGCCGCGTCCAGCAACCCGGCCGCGGCCAGGCCCTCCAGGAAGTCCTGGCCGTCGACTTCCGCGCCGGCCGCGCGGCTGGCGGCGGCGGTCGCTTCGGCGAGGGTACCGCCGGCCTGGAGAGTCTCGACGAGTACCGCGCCGGGCTCGGGAACCGCCACATAGATTCCCAGATCCGGGCGGCCGAGTACGCACTCCTCGCCGTCCCGCGCGACCACCAGACGGGTCATCGCCGTGCTGACCAACCGTCCTCCCGACAAGCTCGAGGGGTGCTCCCCGGCGCGACACCACGGCCGCGCCGGGGCTGCCGCGAAACGCTACGAATCGCAGGCGGTCGACTGGCACGCGTGGCCAGTGAGGCGGGTGCTCTCGATCCGCGTGATCTGGAGCTTCATGTCGTTTGTTCACCTCCTTCGGCGCCGCAGGTGGGGCAGGCAGGGTCGCGCGGCCACGGGTCGGCCAGTCGCATGTCGCAGCCGGCGGCGAAGTCGATGGTCAGCGGCCTTCCGGCGTACGCGGGCGACGTGAACCGGGTGAGGTAGCGCAGGACCTCGAAAGCGCACAGGGCACCCAGCAGACCGGCGACCGGGCCGATGCCACGGTTGTTGCGCGGCTTCGAGCGGTACAGCGCGAGCGCGGCCAAGTCCCCCGCGTCGTCCTCGTCGAGGGACGCTGGGTCCGGGAGGCAGCCGAGGCAGGCGCTGACACCGGGTTCGACCGACCAGACCAGCCCCTGCGTGACATGAATGCCGCCGCGGACGTACGGCACCCGCCCGCGGACGCAGGCACTGTCGACCCAGCCATCGACACCGACGGGACTGTCCACACCAGACATGACGACGTCGGGCGCGAAGATGTCCAACAACTCGGTGACGGAAGACGTGCCGTCGATATCGGCTTCGACCGCCTCGACCTTGACGGCGGGGTCGAAGGCGCGCACCCAGTCGGCGGCCACGGTCACCTTGCTGGCGCCGAGATCCGACCGGCGGTACAGGTACTGGCGCGCGAAGTTGCGCGGCTCCACGGCATCGCGGTCGAGAAGCGTCAGCCGGCCCACCCCCAGCCCACACAGGTGCGGGATCGTGCTGGAGTTCAACCCGCCGGTACCGAGTACCAGCACGTGGGCGGCGCGCAGCAGCTCCTGGAAGTCCTCGCGACTGCGGGCCAGCGAGCTGAAGGACTCGAAGAAGGCCAGGTTGCTGTGGTAGCGCTCCTGTTCGCCGGCTCCGAGTCGGCCGAGCCGGTCGCCGTCCTCCAGCAGGCCGTTGCCGTCCAGCAACTCGACGGCGCCGGTGAGGTCGTCGACCGGTACCGGCCGGCCCTGCTCGGCCAGGGCCGCCGCCAGCTCCGGCACCGTCCGGCCGCCCTCGCGCAGCAACCGCAGCAGCGCTTCCACCGTGCCGTCGGGGTCACCGAGGAGGAAGTGGTCCCTGATGTCATAGACAAGCTGCAATTGGTCATCGATACGTGCCCAGACGACGCCTTTCAGCAGAGGGCGCATGCAGGGCAGCCTGCACCTGGCATGTGGGTCGCAATGTTGACGGGATGCTGACGCGATGTTTGACAGGCAGGGGACGGCGATGGAGCTGCGTCTGCTGGGACCGGTCGAGGTGCGAGCGGGGGGCCGCGTACTGCCGGCCGGTCGCCCGCAGCAGGTCACTGTGCTGGCCGTGCTGGCGGTCGACGTGGGTCGACCGGTACCGCTGGACGTACTCGTCGACCGGGTGTGGGACCAGGCTCCACCACGGCGGGCGCGCCGGAACCTGCACACGCACATCAGCCGGATCAGACGGCTGCTGGCGCTGGCGGACGATGTCGAGCCGGTACAGCTGATGCGCGGGTCCAGCGGCTATGTGCTGAAGGTGGACCGCGACCGGGTGGACCTGCACCGGTTCCGCCACCTGGTCCACCGAGCCCGGGACGCGGGATGCGCCGACCACGACCGAGTCGCGCTGCTGCGCGAGGCGCTGGGCCTGTGGCGCGGAGAGCCACTGGCCGGTCTACCGGGTGAGTGGGCCCAGCGGATGCGCAAAGGTTGGCGGCAACAGTGGCTGGAGACATTGGTCGGATGGGCGCAGGCGGAACTGCTGGCCGGCCGCCCAGACCTGGTGATCAGCCGGCTGACTGGCCTCGTCGACGAGTACCCACTCGTGGAACCGCTGGCCGCGGAGCTGATGCGGGCGCTGCACGCGGCCGGGCGGACCGCCGAGGCATTGAGCTGTTACACCGCCGTGCGGGAGCGACTCGTGGAACAGCTCGGCGTCGACCCCGGTCCCCAGCTACGGGCGGTGCACCACGCGATCCTGCGCGGCGAGCCGGCCACGGTTGACCGAGCGCAGAAGCCAGCGGCGCCGATCCCGGCCCAGCTACCCATGGACGTACCCGGGTTCACGGGTCGCGAGACCGAGCTGGCGCGGCTCGACGCGAGCCTCGCCGGCCTGGCGGACGCACCGACCGCGGTGGTCGTCTCGGCCGTGTCGGGCACGGCGGGTGTGGGCAAGACCGCGCTGGCCGTCCACTGGGCGCACCGGGTGGCGGACCGGTTCCCGGACGGGCAGCTCTACGTCGACCTGCGGGGGTACGGGGCGACCGAACCGCTGCGCCCCATCGATGCGCTGGCCCAGTTGCTGCATGCGTTGGGTGCGCCGGCGGACCGGGTACCGGTCGACACCGACGAGGCCGCGGCGCTGTACCGCAGCCTCCTGGCCGGCCGGCGGATGCTGGTGGTGCTGGACAACGCCGCCACGGCCGAGCAGATCCGGCCGTTGTTGCCCGGCCACGGCTGCGTTGTTCTGGTGACCAGCCGCGACCGGCTCACCGGCCTGGCCGCCCGCGACGGTGCCCATTGCCTCGCGGTGGATGTCCTGACCGAGCCGGACGCGATGGCGCTCCTGCGCGGGCTGCTCGGCGCGGAGTTGACGGATGCCGAGCCCGAAGCAGCGCGTCAGCTCGCTTCGGATTGCGCCCGGCTGCCATTGGCTCTGCGCATCGCGGCGGCCAATCTGGCCAGCGGCCCGTACGACTCGGTGTCGTCGTACCTCGCCGAGCTGCGGACCGCCGGCACTCTCGCCGGGCTGTCGGCCGACTCCGACGACCGGGCCGCGGTCGGCGCCGCCTTCGGGCACTCGTACCGGCGGCTCACCGTCGAGGCACGTCTGGTCTTCCGCCGGCTCGGTCTGGTGCCCGGACCGGAACTGACCGCCGGGGCCGCGGCCGCGCTGGTCGGAGCCGGCGAGGAGGAGGTCCGGCCGATACTGCGGCAGCTCGCCGCGGTCCACCTCGTCGCGCCCGTCACGGTCGGTCGGTACACATTCCATGACCTTCTTCGGCAGTACGCGAAACAGCGCGCGCTGGCCGACGACGGCGAGGCGGCGTGCGCGGCCGCCGTCGACCGGCTCTATCAGTGGTACCTGTCCTGGGTCGACGCGGCCGCACGCCATCTCTACGCCAACAAGGTCCGTTTGCCGTTGCCGGTCACCGTGTCGCCGGCCGTGTTCCCCGACCCCGCCGCGGCGCTGGCGTGGCTGGAGGCGGAGCGGCCGAACCTCGTCGCCGCGGTGCGGCAGGCCGCGGAACACGGCCCCCGGTCGGCCGCCTGGCGGCTCGCCGACGCGCTGCGTGGGTTCTTCTGGATGCGGGTGTACCTGGTCGACTGGCTCGCCGTGGCCCGCGTCGGCCTGGCCGCCGCCGCCCAGGACGGCGATGCCATGGCGCGGGCCGCCGGCCACCTCAACCTGGCCAGTGTCCACTTGCGACAAAACCGGTACCGGCAGGCGATCGCGCATCACCGGCGCTGCGTCGCCCTGGCCGAACGAGCCCGCTGGTGGACCGCGATGGCCGGCGCGCTCAGCAACATCGGCAGCGCCTACCGCCAGCTCGGTGACAACGACGAGGCGGTCAGCCACCACCTACGTGCGCTGGACATCCGCCGGCGTATCGGCGACACGATCGGCCAGGCCAGCGTGCTGGACAACCTGGGCAACTCCTACCACGAGTTGGGCGAGCTGGAACGAGCCGTCGACCACCACGAACAAGCGGTGGCCATCTACCGTGCGGTGGGCAACCGGCAGGCCGAAGCCGTCGCCATCATCAACCTCGCCGACAGCCAGCTCGCATTGGGCCGCCCGGCCGACGCACTGCGCCTGCTGCGGCAGGCTCTCGTGATACACCGCGAGGTGGGCGACCGGGGCGGCGAGTCGGAGAACCTGCGCATCCAGGCCGAGGTCCACCGGGCACAGGGCCGGTACGAGCCGGCGCGGGAGGCCGTCGACGCCGCACTGGCGATCGCTCGGGACACCGGTGACCTTCGATTCGAGGCCGATGCGCTGAACACCGCGGGCGCGATCCACTGCCAACTCGGCGCACCGGCGGTCGCGATCGACCACCACACGCGGGCCCTGCACCTGGCGCGGAAGACCCGGAGCCGCTCACCCGAGGCGCTGGCCCTGATCGGGCTGGCCGGCGCGTACCGGCAGCTCGGCCGCCACGGCCAGGCCGCGCGCCGGGCCCAGGCGGCGCTCACCCTCGCCGAGCGGTACCGCCTGCACAACCTCGCCGAGATGGCTCGCACGCTCGCGCCGTCAGCCCTTGGTAGATGAGACGAACTCCGCGATCATCGTGGCGGCCGCCATGGCCGGGTGCGTGAACGGCGCCAGGTGGGTCACCCCCGGCAGGTTGGTGATGCGCGCGTTCGGCAGCACGCCGGCCAGGATCTCGACGTTGTCCTGGAACAGCGGGTGCGTCTCGGCACCGCGGACCCCCAGCGCCGACCTGCTCGACCATGACCTCCTCGGCTGACGTCAGAACGGCGCCGGCAGCGCTCCGGTCGAGCCGCACTGCCCCGTCCCGCCGCCGGGCGGTACCGCGAGCGGCCCGCGCTGCGGCACGCAGAGATACGAGTACTCCTTGACCGGGTTCGCCAGGCCGATGAAGTTCGAGCCGAGCAGGGCGTACGCGTCGTTGGCGTTGAGCGACCAGTAGCTCCACTGTAGATTGCTGACCGCCGTGCCGGAGTCGTTGGCGGCGGTCGGGTTGCGGCTCGACTCGATGAAGTTGACGATGTCCGTGAACCACTGCCCCTGCGAGCCGCGGGTGGTCGAGGTCAGATCGGTGGCGGCGTTGCCGGTACCGAACTCTCCAATGTAGACGGGCGCGGTCGAGTATCCACTGTGGCCGGTGTTGCCCCACGGGAAGGTGGCGTGCCCGGGCCACACCGGCGTGACGCCGCCCGGGGCGGTCAGGTGCGCCCAGTTGGCGTACCACACATCGGACAGGCTGGACGAGCCACACCCGCTTCGGTAGCAGGTGGTCGAGTTCTCCCAGCTCTGCACGAACAGGTCGGGGCCGTAGTCGTGTGCGGAGTACACGAGCTGGTTGTCCACCGCCGGCCCGAGCCCGGCGGCCGAGCCACCCGCGTTGAGCACGACGGGCGCTCCCGCGTTGGTGCTGTTGCCGTTGACACCGCGCAGTTCGCCGCCCCACCACGTGCCGTGGTACGGGCCGGCGGCCTGGGTGCCGCCCGGCAGCGGGTACATCGAGATGCCCTCGACGAAGACGAGCGGGTACTCCCAGTTGTTCGCCGCCGCGTCCCCGAGCAGCGCGGTGCCGGCCCGCTCGGCGGCCAGCCGCCAGTCCTTGCACGTGGAGGTGGCCACGCAGGCGGGGGCGTACGGATTCGGGTTGGGGTTGGTGGCGGGGTCGATGCCGTCGCCGGAGCCCCACGTCGCCGCGGCGGTGTACGCGGTCCGCGCCGGCGTGTGCGGCTCGTTGCGCAGGTCGTAGCCGAGGACCGTGGGGAACCCGTCAACCGCGGTGGGGTTGACCGTAATGGTGTCGGTGGTACCGATCGTCTGCCGTACCCCGTGCGCCCAGCGCTGTACCGACAGCCAGTCGCTGATCCAGGCGGACTCCGGGAAGCCGGATGTGTACCACATCCCGTTGCGCTCGGCCGAGTTCCCCGCCGCCGAACGGTGGTTGTCGAGGACCACGTGAATCCCCTGCGCGCCCGCGTAGTTGACGATCAGCGCGAGCACGTCCCGCACCGACTTGCCCTTGCACGCCGGGCACGCGCTGACCCTGCTGTTGCCCACGATCGGGCTGCGCTCCCACATCTCGTTGGAGAACGGAAGCCGGATCGTGTTGTACCCGTACAGTCTGATCTGGTCGACGATCACCGTGTAGTTCTTGGTCCACAGGCCGTGCGCGACCATGTCGCGGGTCTCGAAGCCGTACCAGTTGACGCCGCCGATGACGAACTCGGTGCCGTTCGGGGCGAGGATCCGGGTGCCGCCGGTGTGCCAACCGGCCGGAACCGCGGCGGTCGCGGGAGCGCCCGGCAGGCTCGCGGCAGCCAGTCCCAGGACCATCGCGGCAATGAGCAATGTCGATCTACGCATGCCATTCACTGTAGTCTCGATCAAATGCGGTACGCGATCCTCGCCGAGGCCTGTCGGGATCTGGAGCAAGGCACGGCCAGGTTGGCGCTGATCGAGCGGCTCGCCGCACTGTTCGCCGCTACCCCGGTCGATCTGCTGCCGTCGGTGGCGCTGCTCTGCCAGGGGCAGATCGCGCCGGACTTCGCCGGGGTGGAGATGGGTCTGGCCGAACGGCTCGCCGCTCGCGCGGTGGCCGAGGCCGCGGGAGTGCCGGCAGAGGAGGCACTGGCCGGCGCGCGCGCCAGCGGCGACCTGGGTACGACGGCCGAGCACCTGCTGGCCGACAGCGCGGGAGCGCGGCCGGCGGAGCTCGAGGTCCGCGTCGTCTTCGACACCCTGCACGAGATCGCCGCCGCGTCCGGATCGGGTTCGCAGGGCCGCAAGCTGGCGTTGCTGGTGGGTTTGCTCGGCAAGGCGACCCCGGTGGAGGCCTGCTACCTCGTGCGCACGGTCACCGGCAACCTGCGCCTCGGCATCGGTACGGCCACGATCCTCGACGCGCTCGCGCAGGTGTACGCCGGCGGTCGCAAGGTGCGTCCGGTGCTGGAGCGGGCGTATCACATCTGTTCAGATCTGGGCCTCGTCGCCTCGACGCTGGCCAGCGATGGGCTCGATGCCGTGCAGCGGATCCAGGTGCGGGCGGGCAATCCGGTGCGGCCGATGCTGGCCCAGCGCATGTCCAGTACCGCGGACGTATTGGCCAAGCTGGACGGTCGGTGTGGGGCGGAGTACAAGTACGACGGGATCCGGGTGCAGGCCCATCGCACCGCCGACGGTCAGCTGGAGCTGTTCACCCGGCGGCTCGAGCGGATGGCGTGGCAGTTCCCGGACGTCGTCGAGATTCTCGACGCGGGCCTCGGACCACGCGAGGCGATTCTCGAGGGCGAGGTGGTCGCGTTCGACCCGGCGTCCGGGGACCTGCGGCCCTTCCACGAGGTCATGTACCGGCGGCGCAAGCACGGCATCGCCGAAGCTGTCGACGCGGTACCGGTGAGCCTGTTCTGCTTCGACCTGCTGTACGCCGACGGTGAGGACCTCACCCGGCTCGCGTACCCCCAGCGCCGTGAGCGGCTCACCGCCGCGATCACACCGTCGGCCGCGCTGCGGTTGGCCACCGCCGAGGAGGTCGAGGACCTCGAGGCCCTCGACGCCATCTTCGACCGGGCGGTGGCCGACGGCTGCGAAGGCTTGCTGTGCAAGTCACTCGCACCGACCGCCGGGTACCAGGCCGGCGCGCGCGGCTGGCTGTGGATCAAACTCAAGCGCGACTACCGCACCGAGCTCAGCGACACCCTCGATCTGGTGGTCGTGGGTGCGCTGTACGGGCGCGGGCGTCGCGCCGGAATGTACGGCGCGCTGCTGCTGGCCGCCTACGACCCGGCCGCGGACGTGTTCCGGACCGTGTCCAAGTGCGGTACCGGCTTCAGCGACGCCGACCTGGCCGGGCTGCCGGACCGGTTGGCGCCGCTGGCACGGGAACACAGGCCGGCCCGAGTGGACGCGCTGCGCGATGCCGACGTGTGGTTCGAACCCGGCCTCGTGCTCGAGATCCTCGCCGCCGAGATCACCCCTTCGCCGAACCACACCGCCGGCTGGGGAACGGTCAACGAGGACGCGGGGCTGGCGCTGCGGTTCCCGCGGTTCACCGGCCGGTGGCGCGACGACAAGTCCCCCGAGGACGCCACCACGACCGACGAACTGGTGCAGCTGTACCGGATAGCGCGCCGGCTCTCAACGTGACGGCGGCTGCCCGCCGCGCGGCGCGGTTCTCGTGTCGACCCGGACGGCGAGCGAGACGGCGTACCCACTGGCGACGTCCCCGGTCACCGTGCCGAGCTGGCTCACACCGCCGTCGTCGCCGAACACGTTGTCGCTGTCGAGCGTGACCCGGGAGAAGGTGCGCACCGACTGCTCGTACCCGGACTGGGCGTACACCGCGTCGCACGCGTCCTTCGGCAGGGCGACCTGCGAAGTGGCGATGGCGTTCGCGGCGTCCGCGATGCTGGCCTGGTCGGGGTACACCTCGAAATGGATGTGCGGCCAGCGACCGGAGTAGCAGGCCGGGAAGATGCTCGTGAAGCGCACCTTTCCCGTGGCGTCGGCGATCTGCACACCGCGCAGGTAGTTCTGGTCCGTGACGCCGTCGGAGTAGAGCGAATAGCGGCCCTCGCGGTCGCAGTGCCAGACGTAGACGGCCGTCCCGGCGAACGGCACGCCGCCCTTGGCCAGATCCTGAATGGTCAGCTCCAACGTCATCGGTACCCCTTCGGCCGTCCCGCTCGCGTCACCGAAACTCGAACGGATGTCGCCGCGGACGATCCCGCTCTGCGAAAGGACATCGGGGCCGTTCGAGCCGTCGCCCGGATACGGACCGGCGGTCTCGTCCGGGATCTCGCCGGCCGCCGCGGTGGTGGCGGGCGACGATCCTCCGCTACTGCTGGTCGCCCGCTCACAGGCGGCCAGGCCGAGCCCGGCGGCGCCGATCCCCAGCATCCGGAGGATGTGGCGGCGGCCCATCAACGTACCGAGGTCGAAGCTCAAGCCCTGGTCGACGATCTCCTCGTCGGGCCTGGCGAGCGGGCGGCCCTGGTACGTCGGTGCGCGGCCCGGCTGGTCCTGGTGCATCGGTTCACTCCCATCACGGTGTCCTCCAATTAGGACAACCCTGTGACCGTTACCCAGGCACCGGCTGTGACGATCCTGTGCGTCAGCTGTGCGGGACGTCGTCCGGGTGGCACCGGGAAAGCGCTTGCCATAGGATTCCATCAATCCTGCGAATTGGAGCGCCCGCACAGCACGTTCAAAGCCGACAATATCTCCCATACGAGGGCCGGCCGACGAGCCGGCTGTCGGCACGTCGCTGATGCGATGCAACAAAGCTGCAAATGGTACCCATTGACTGGTTTGATACTGCCTTCTTACGTTGGCTGGAAAGCGCATTCCAACGACAGGGAGGTCGTACAGTGCGTACCCGGATCGCCTTGGCGGCTGGCCTCAGCGCCGCGGTGACGGCGCTGGTCGTCACCATTGGTACGGTCGCGAATGCGGCCACGCTTTTCTCCGATGACTTCAACGACGGCAATGCCAACGGCTGGACCACCTCTGGTGGTAGTTGGTCGGTATCGTCCGGCATCTATTCGCAGTCGGGCAGCAGTGCGAGCGCGAAGGCATTGGCCGGCTCCTCGACGTGGACCACGTCCACGGTGTCGGCCAGGGTACGGGCCAACGCCTTCGGCACCTCGACCTCACGCGGGGTCGGTATCGCGGCCCGCGCGCAGAGCACGTCGAACTTCTACGCCCTCGTGCTCACGCCGAACTCGGTACAGATTCGCAAGGGAGCCACCACCGTGCTCGCGTCGGCGGCGTTCACGACGGCCACCGGCACGTTCTACACGCTGTCGTTGAGCGCGACCGGCAGCTCCCTGGTCGGCTCGATCAACGGTACCCAGCGGGTGTCGGCCTCGGACAGCTCGTTCGCCAGCGGGCGCGTGTTGCTGTTGGCCAACTTCACCGCCGGCTCCTTCGACGACGTTCTCGTCAGCGATGCGGCCGGCCCGAGCCCGACCACCCCTCCCCCGACGCCGCCGTCCCCCTCGCCGTCGGCCTCGCCCTCACCGTCGCCGTCGCCGACCACCAGCCCGCCGCCGCCACCGCCACCCGGCGGGATCCTCGGTTGGGCCACGCAGGCCGGTGGCACGACCGGGGGCGCGGGCGGCCCCACGGTCACCGTCACCAACTTCACCGACCTGCGGAACCAGGCGCAGGCCGCGGGCACCCGGACGATTCTGGTCAGCGGCATGATCGCCGGCTCGGGCACCATCGAGATCTCGGCCAACAAGACGATCCGCGGCGTCGGCGCGAACTCGGGCGTCTCGGGAACCACCCTCAACATCGAGGACATGCAGCCGGCCAACGTGATCATCCAGAACATGAACATCCGTGGGGTACCCGGTACCGACGCGATCCAGATCGAGAACGCGACGCACATCTGGGTCGACCACAACACGCTGTCGAGCACCATCGAGAGCGATCCCGACTTCTACGACGGCCTGCTGGACATCACGCACGCGGGGGACTACATCACGGTGTCGTGGAACATCTTCCGCGACCACTGGAAGGATTCGCTGGTCGGGCACTCCGACGGCAACGCCGGTGAGGACGTCGGTCACCTGCGCGTCACGTACCACCACAACTGGTTCGACCGGACCTTCGAGCGCAGCCCGCGAGTGCGCTTCGGCGAGACGGTCCACGTGTTCAACAACTACTACTCGAACGTCCTCAACGACACCGCGTCCTACGCCATCGCCTCCACGATGAACGCCGGACTGCTGGTCGAGGGAAACGTCTTCGAGAACGTGCAACAGGCGTGCTGGTCGGCGAGCGGGTACGCGGACTCCGATCCCGGTCGGTTGGTCGCGCGCAACAACTCGCTCACCAACTCCGGACCCTGTGAGGTGAACGGCTCCGTGGCCCCGCTCCCGTACGGCTACACCGCGGAGAACGTCGGTACCGTCAAGTCCTCCGTCACCGCGGGGGCCGGCGCGGGCCGGATCTGACGCAGCGGGGGGCGGGCTCGCCCGCCCCCCTTCCCGTCGATCATGAACTTAGATGGAGGTTGGACGGTGTGTCGTCACACCAACTTCATGATCAACCCGAGCGCCGTCAGCCCAGCGTGCAGTTGCCGCCGTTGAGCGTGAACGCGGTGGGGTTGGTGTTCGTGACGCCGTTCCACGACCCGTTGAAGCCGAAGTTCACCTGGCCGCCGGGCGCGATCGTGCGGTTGTAGTCGACGTTGGTCGCGGTCACCACCGTCGCCGGCTGGCTGTACGTGGCGTTCCACATCGCGGTCACCCGCTGGCCGTTGGCGTACGTCCAGACCAGGTTCCAGCCATTGATGGTGCTCGTACCGGTGTTGGTGATGGTCACTCCGCCGGTGAAGCCGTTGCCACCGCCCCAGTTGCTGGCCGTGTACGCCACCCGGCAGCCGCCGCCGGTGTTCGGTGGCGTGGTGAACGTGACGAGCGCCGAGTTGCCGGAGAGGTTGCCGGCGCGGTCGCGAGCCCGCACGTACACCTGGTACTGCGTGTTCGGCGACAGGTTGGTCAGCGTGATCGAGTTGGTCACCGACGTACCCAGTTGCGGGTCGGTCGCGCCCTGCTCGCGGTACACGTTGTAGCCGGCCAGCCCGCTGCACCCGGAGTCGGTCGACGCGCCCCAGGTCAGGTTCGCGCTCGTCGCCGTCACGCCGGACGCTGTCGGCGCGCCGGGGACGGTCGGCGGGGTGGTGTCGTTGCACGGTCCACCGTAGATGGTCGCCTCGCGGGCGGTCGCGGCGATGCCGTTGGCGCCGTTGAAGATCCGCTGCCCCCACGTCGTGAGCTGGTTGGGGTTGAAGCTGGCCGACATGTCGAGGATCGGATCGGTGTTGCCGCTCCAGGACCAGCCGAGGTAGCCGAGGTTGCGGGCCACCGCCTCGGACAGGATCGTCTCGTGGTCCACCTCGTTGGAGTTGAACCGCCAGCCGAACTCGCCGATGACCAGTGGCCACCCCATCGTCTGGAAGCGGTTGAGGTAGCTGGTGATCGCCGAGGCGGTGTTGAACACCGCGTACATGTGAATCGACAGCACGGTGTTGTGTTGGGTGTCGGCGTTCAGCACTGTCTGCGCGTTGTCGCGCATGACGAACTGCCAGTCCTGTCCCCAGTTCGGGCCGTCGACCATCAGCAGGTGCTCGAAGCCGTTGTTGCGCATCCGCTGGATCGCGGCCACGGTCGCGCTCGTCCACTGGGCGGCGTTGTTGTTGCCGATCGGCTCGTTGCCGATGTTGATCACGACGTAGTTCTCCTGACCGACCAGTGCGCTCTTCTGGCTGATCCAGTAGGTGACCGCCTCGTCGAGCGAGGCGGCCGCGCCCTCCTCGCCGAACCCGGTGGTGTCGTGCACCTCCAGGACGCAGATCAGTCGGTTCTGCTTGCACAGGGCGATCACGTTGGCGACGTCGGTGGACGGACCCCACCGCTTGCCGCTACCGAGCACCACCCGCACCGTGTTGGCGCCGAGCGCCTTGATGTTGGCGAAGGAGCTGGTCTGGTTCGTGAACCAGATGTGTGGATGGTTGATCCCGCGCATGACGAACGTCTGGCCGTTGGCCTCGACGATGTTCCTGCCGCTGATGTGCAGACCCACGGCCGCCGAAGCGGATGGCGTGTCGACCACCACGACGGGTCCGGTCAGCGCGAGCAGGGCAGCGACGAGGATGAGCAGCTTTCTCTTCATGGCCTTCCTCAGGGAATGAAGATGCGCTTGCCCGAGCGCACGAGCGCGGGTCGTGCGCGGCGCATGGTGACGTATGAACGTTGACCGGCTCGGCCCTCAGCGAGTTATCGACAAGCTACCCCGCGAATCTCATCTCAGTCGAGTCCCGTCTGCCGGGCCAGATCGCGCAGTCGGCGGCCGGGTGGCGCGCCCAGCTCGCGATCGAGCACCGCGCACGCGTCACGGTAGGCGGCCATCGCCTGTACCGTCCGCCCGGCCGCGCACAGGAAACGGATCTGGTGCCACCGCAACACCTCGGCCAGCGGATGCTCAGCCACCAACGGATCGACGTCCGCGTCGAACTGGCCGGCGGCGTACTCCAGACAGAAGTATTCGTCGATGGCCTGCAGCCGTACCTGCTCGAGGTGGTCGGCCTCGGCGGTGAGCAGGTCCCGGCCGACGAGATCGGCGAGCGCGGGGCCGCGCCAGAGTGCGAGCGCCTGCCGGTACCGCTCGATGGCGACGTGTGCATCGCCGCGGCTGTGGAGCTGGCGGGCGAGCGCGAGCATCTCCCGGAAGCGGACGAGATCGAGATCTGTCCCCGGTTCCAGCCGGTAGCCCGACGCCGAGGACTGCAGCCGGCTCCCGACACTCTTGCGCAGCAGGTAGACGTACACCTGGACGTTCTTGACCGCCGAGCGCGGCGGATCGACCGGCCAGAGCCCGTCCACGAGCCGGCGAACGGGCACGGTCCGGCCGCCGCCGAGCAACAGCATCGCGAGCACCGCGCGCTGCCGGGGCGGCCCAGTGGGGACGGGTACGCCGTCGACCGCCAGCTCGATCGGACCGAGGATGCGGTAGTCCAGCGCGGTCATACCCGCGAGCGTGCGCGCGCGACCGGCGCCGGTCCTCTCAGCTCGCTCTCACGCCGCCCGCCCGCCCCAGCAGCTCGAGCAGCGCCTGCTGGTCCCCGGTCGACCCGAGTTGGCGGGCGAGCGTGAGACCGTTGCTCAGCACGGATCGAGCGGCGGACGTGCGGCCCAGGTCGAGGTAGACCTCACCGAGGCGGCGGAGGTCGATCACCTCGCCGTGCGTGTCGCCGATCTCGCGGCTGATCGAGATCGCCTCGATCAACTCCTTGGCCGCGGCCTCCGGGCGGCTCAGCCGCTGGTACATCTCGCCGAGGTTGCCCAGTGCGATCGCCTCGCCGCGGCGGTAGCCGAACTCGCGGCAGATCGCCATGCTGCGCCGGAGAAAGGCATCGGCCTGCCCGGTCCGGTCCGGCTGGCGACCGGCCACGAGGCCGAGGCTGCACAACGTGAAGCCCTGGCCGAACCGGTCGTCCAGCTCTTCGAACGCGGCCAGCGCACGCGCGTACGCCTCCTCCGCCGCGGCGAGCCGCCCGGCGCGCCGGTGCACCGCGCCGATGTTGTGCAGCACCTGTGCCTCCATCACCCGGTCGCCGATCTCGGCGCAGATCGCCCGCGCCTCGTCGAGCGCCGCCATCGCCCGCTCCCCGCGGTCGAGCAGGCGCCAGGCGGTGCCGATGGCCCGGAGCACCGCGGCCTGACCCGGCCGGTCGGCGAGATCCTCCATGATGGACAGTGCCGGCTCCAGCCGGGCCAGCGCGTCGGAGTGGCGATCCTGGTCGAGGTGCATCTCACCCAGACCGCGCAGCAGGTAGGCCTCTCCCCGCCGGTCGCCCGCGGCGAGACACGCCTGTAGTGCGACCTCGTGCGTGATCCGCCAGTCCTCCAGGTGCTCTCGCAGCTCGAAGAAGCGGGCCAGGGTGACCGCCAGGTTCCAGGCCAGCAGCGCGTGTCCCGAGGTGGCGGCCTGCCGTACGGCGGCCACGATCGCCGCCCGGTGGGCCTCGCACCAGGCAGCCGGGTCGGCGAGCAGCCGATCGACCTCGGCCGCGGTCCAGCCCGACCAGCGGACCGCGGTGAGCTCGGCAACGCGGCGGAAACCGCCAGGCAGCCGCGCGTACGCCTCGTCGGCCAGGGTGAGCCACGCTCCGATCAGCCGGGCCGCCCCGTCGCCCTGGGGTGGACCGGCCGACGCCAGACGTTCCCGGGCGTAGGCGCGGACGAGGTCGTGCATCCGGTACGCGGTCGACTCGGCCTCGACCAGGCGTGCTTCCACGAGCCGTTCCAGCGACTCTTCGGCCACCGCCACCGGGAGGTCGAGCAGCGGCGCACCCACCCAGGCCGGCAACACGGGTGCGTCGACCGCACCGAGTGCGGTGAACAGGTCGCGCTCGCGACCGTCCACTGTGTCCACACTGAGGGCGAGGCTGGACCGTACCGCGAGGTCGCCGGTGCGCAGCACGTCGAGCCGGCGGGCTTCGTCGGTGAGCTGCTCGGCCAGCCGCGCCACCGGCCAATGTGGACGGGCCGCCAACCGGGCCGCCGCGATGCGGATCGCCAGTGGCAGGTAGCCGCAGTGCTCGGCCACTGCCAGGCACGCCTCACGCTCCGCGCCGACCCGCGCCGGTCCCAGCACGACCCGGAGCAGGTCGAGCGCCTCGTCGGGGCTGAACACGCCGAGGTCCACCTCGCGCGTGGTGGGCAGGGCGACCAGGCGCCGCCGGCTGGTCAGCACGACCGCGCAGCCCGGATCGGCCGGCAGCAACGGCCGTACCTGGGTCTCCCCGGCCGCGTTGTCGAGCACCACCAGCACCCGCCGGCCGGCCGTACGAGCCCGCAGCAGCGCCGCTCGATCGTCCATATCGGACGGTATGGTTCGGGCGTCCTCGCCCAACGCCCGCAGGAACCTTGCGAGCACCTCGGCCGGGTCGCGCGGGTCGTCCACCCCGTGCAGGTCGACGAAGAGCTGGCCGCCCGGGAAGTGGGTACGCACCAGGTGCGCCAGGTGGACCGCGAGCGCCGTCTTGCCGCTGCCGGCGGCCCCGGAGATCGCCACGAACGGCGACGCGGTACCGCCATCGGCCACCAGCACGGCGGCGAGCGCGTCGGCGAGTTCCGTCCGCGCCACGAAGTCCGTCGCGCCCGGGGGCAGCTGGGCGGGTCTGGGAGTGTCGGCCGGCACCAGGTCGAGCGAGGCGTCGTCGGCGAGAATCCGGCCGTTCAGCCGTTGCAGACCTGCTCCGGGTTCCAGGCCGAGCTCGGCGACCAGCACGGCCCGGCCCTGCCGGTACACCTCGAGCGCCTCGCCCCGCCGGCCGCACCGGCACAGGGCCAGCATCAACCGCTCCCGCAGTTCCTCCCGCAGCGGTTCCTCCGCCACCCGCTTCCGCAGCACCGGTACGAGTTCCACATGTTGACCGAGCGCGAGCTGGACGTCGATGTGCGCCCGCTCCACCGCGACCCGGTGCTCGACCAGCGCGGCTACCGCCGCCTGGAAACCGCCGGCGTGTGGGTCGCCGGGCAGCTGGACGTCGGCGAACGGCGCGCCGCGCCACAGCCCGAGGGCATCCCGGTACCGGTCGGCTGCCTCGGCCAGGCACCCACGCCGCACCAGCTCGGCGGCGTTTACGGCGACCGCCGCGAACCGGTCGGCGTCCACTTCGGACTCCCCGGTGACCAACTCGTACCCACCGGGGCGGGTACCGACGCATGCCTCACCGAGCAGCTGGCGCAGCCGCCAGACCACCGTCTGCACCTGGCCAACGGCCGTCTCCGGCGGGTCATCCGCCCAGAGCGCCCGCACCAGGTGGTCGAGGGATACGACGTGGCCGGCATTGGCCAGCAGGACGGCGAGCACGACCCGGAGCCGGCGGCTGCGCAACGCCACCGGCCGCCCGTCGAGAACCACCTCGAGCGGGCCGAGGATCTCGAGTGTCACCGTCCTGGCCGTACCTGCACTTATACCAATCGCATACCGTCCGTGGTGACGCTGGATCGATGAACGCCACGCTTCGCAGAACGGCGACGATCGCCGTACTCATGCTGCTGTCCACGTTCGTGCTGCCGGTACGGCCCGCGGCGGCCGCCGCGGGTGGCGAGGCCGTGGTCACCAAGATCCTCTGGCGGGTGCGTGTCGGTACCCGACCGGACCTGATGACCACGCTGACCGCCGCCGAACGCGACGGCTTCCCGAACGAGGGCCAGACCTTCTACCTGCCGGCGTACCAGTACAGCGGCACGCGGCCGCTCTACCGGCTCTTCAACCCCAACTGGTACGGCCACATGGACCACATGGAGTCCCTCACTCCCGGCGAAGGCGGCTACCAGACCGAGTCACCGGTCGGCTACGCCTACTCCGCACCGTCCGGTGCGTTCGGGGTGAGCCAGTACCGCCGTACCTTCAACAACTGCAACGCCGACCATGGCAGCCGGTCCGGGTGGGAGCCCGTCAAGACGTGCTACGTCGACGAGCCGCTCGCCGCGTACGGCTGGGCGCGATTCGCCAACGCCAGCTCGTCCGCGCTGACACTCACCGGTGGCGGCGTGACCGTCGAGTCCAACCGGATCAAGGGCGGTGCCATCGTGCACTGGACGTACGGCGGCGTGCAGTACATCAACAACCGCGACTACGGTCGGCAGCTGCAGTCGGCGGTCTTCTTCGCCCGGGACAACAAGACGGCCAACCCGACCGAGGCCGGCGACATGTGGACCGATGCCAGCCGGCCGATCTGGGCCCGCCACGGTTCGCCTGTCGCGGCGGCGTCGAACGACACCGCGACCCTGACCCAGTCCACCCGAGCGGTACCGATCGAGTTCGTCCCGGGAAACTTCGGCGGCGGACCGGACAACCCGGTCGTGTACAAGGACATGCTGCTCGGCAAGGACATCACGCTGAACTGGGGTGGCCTGGGATCCGTGGCCCGGTACAGCACGGTCTTCACCTCGCCGGCGCTGAGCAACGCGACGATCGAGGTACCGACGGCGTACCTGCGGGCGGAGTTCAACCGGTACTTCACCTACAACGCGATCTCGGGCACGCTGACCGAGGTGTTCCCCGCGAACAACTGTCCGGACCAGTACCGGTACGTGCACTACACGCCGCCCAACCGGGGTGGGGTGATCATCGCCAACGGCGACCTGACCCGTGCGATGGGCGTCTACGGAGCCAACGTCAGCGTGGGTGGCTCGGTCACCGAGTTCCTGCTCGGCAACTTCATCGGCGGTACCTGCGGCGGCGGTACCGGTGAGTTCGACTTCGCCGCTTCGAAGTGGAGCGTGCTGCGCACCGGGAACCTGGGCAGTGGCACCAAGGTGTTCAACACGTGGGTGATGTCCGGCTCGGTCGGTTCGCTCACCAGCTACATGAACCAACTCGCCGTCTGGGGAAACGGATGATGGACCCCCCCCATGCGCGCAATCGTATGCGTGCTAGCGTTGCATGGATGCCGCCAGATAGCCGCCGCTCGAGATCGAAGCCCGACGATGCCATAGGTCGGCGCTCGGTCACCATGCGCGACATCGCCGCCGCGGCAAAGGTCTCCCAGAGCACGGTGTCCCGCATTCTCAGTGGCGCCCCGACCAGGGTGCCCATCGCACCCGAGACGCGGGAACGGGTGATCCAGGCGTCGCGGCGGCTCGGCTACCGGCCGAACCCGCTCGCTCGTGGCCTGCGCGGCGCGTCGACGAATTTGATCGGCGCCGTCGTCCGGGACTTCAGCGATCCCTTCTACGCCGGGGTGATCGAGTCTCTGGTCGGGGAGTCGATGGCGCACGGCTACAACGTGGTCCTGGGACACGTCCACGGCCGCCTCGACGAGGCGGTGTCCCTGACGTCCGTCCTCGAGATCAGGCACACCGACGCCATCATCGTGCTCGGCGACATGCAGGAGCAGCCACAGCTGCTGGCCGACCTGCGAGACCTGACCGTTCCGGTCGTGGCGCTGTGGCAGGGTACGAGCCCGCTCGCCTTTCCCACGGCGGACTCGGACGACCGCGCCGGAATTCACGCCGGACTCAGCTACCTCCAGGCGCTCGGGCACCGCCGGATCGCTTTCGTGAACGCCGAGCTGCTACACGGGTACCGGGTCCGGGAGGACGCGTACCTCGACTTCATGCGCGAACGGTTCGGTCGCGTGCCGTCCGGCTACCAGCAACGGTGCCCGAACACCTTGGCGGGAGGCGACGCGGCGGTGCGGCGGTTGCTGGATCTGCCGGATCCACCGACCGCCATCGCGACGTCGACCGACCTCGTCGCGATCGGCGTGCTGCACGGGGCGCACAGCCTCGGTATCTCGGTGCCGAACGAACTGTCCGTCGTCGGGTTCGACGACATCTTCATCGCGAGCCACACGGTGCCCGCGCTGACGACGCTGCGAATGCCGATTTCGGCGATCGTCAGTTACGCCATCGACCGCGCCATCACGCTGGCCCGGGAAACCACCGTCGTGCACGTCCCGAGCATCGAGGTCTTCCCGCCGGAGCTGATCCTGCGGGACTCCACGGCACCACCTAGCCAAG
>DASRII010000281.1:0-3736 GCA_035650075.1 Micromonosporaceae bacterium
GCCTTCTCCCGGTTCATGACCGCGACGATGATGCCGTCGAGGCAGGCCGGGGACATTCTGGCCGGGATGTGGGCGCTGATCTGCGGGGTCGGCCGGTCACCAGAACGCTGTCGTGGGAACCGGGAATCCGCAATCGGGCAACCGGGCGGGTCTCCACCCCGGCCGCGTTCGCGGGCACCCTGGCCACCCGGATCAAGCTCGCTCCACCGCGGGACCCCGAATACAAACAGGTGGTTTCATACTGCGCTCCTTGTGGTTGATGCGGATGTGGTTTCGGTGGTGGTGCTGGGGTTGCGGGGTGGGCGGCCGATACGGGGCCGTGGCAGGTTGGGGTCTGGTAGCTGGTAGAGGTACTCGCCTTTGTCGTTGGCGAATCGTCCGGTGAGAAGTCCCTTGTTGCGCCAGCTCTTGACGGTGTTGGGTGAGATGCCGAGCTGGCGGGCGATCTCGTTGAGGGTGAGCAGTCCTTGGTCGCGTAGTCGTTGGGTGTGGCTGCTCAGTTGGTAGGCGACGCGGATCTGGCGGATGAGGCGGGCGTGCAGGGGCTGGCCGGTGCCGCTGGTGAAGCCGCGTTGTTCGAGGATGGCGGCGATCTGGGAGTCGGTGTGCTCCTCGGACAGTTCGTCGATGGCTGCGACGACCTCGTCGGGGGTCTTGCGCAGTTGCCAGGAGGCCAACGGTAGGGGCAGCGTCAGCGTGTGGTGTTGGCCGCCTTTGAGTCTAATGTGGACGGTGATGGCCTTGTCGCGGCGGATGGTGACGTCCTCGATGAGCAGGCGGACCATGCGTTTGCGTTCCCGCAGCGGGGTGGCCGGGTTGTTCCACAGGGCGGGGAAGTCGGCGGCTAGGGCGGTGATCCGGGCTCGTTGCGCGTCGGTGAGGGCGGCGGCGGTGGCCTTGGCGCGTTCGTAGGCGTCGGTGGCCTCGGCCAGTTCGCGCAAGGGTGTTGTTCCAGTCGGCTTCCAGGGTGTCGGCGACGAGCCGGTTGGTCGGGTCGACGGCGAGGTAGCGGCGGCGGGCCTGCTCGGCGTGGTACTGGGCGCGTTGCACGGTGCTGGCGCGCAGCCGGTCGGCCTGGTCGGCGCGGGCGGCGAGCTCGTCGGCGACGGCGAGCGCGGTTTCCAGGGCGAGCGGGGTGAGGGTGTCGATGAGGAACTGCCCTACGGCGGTGTCGATGCTGGCTCCGGGGATGGCCTGGCAGATGGCGGTGGCGGTGCGGATGCCGTCGTACTGGCAGACGTAGTCGGGTAGGTGGGTGCCGCGGCGGGTGTGGTAGCGCACGGTCATCCGCCGCCCGCACACGCCGCAGACCGCCAGTCCTTGCAGCAGGGCGGGTCCTTCCCGGGGTGGTCCGTGGCGGCGGTCGGGGCCGTGCGCGACGGCGAGTTCGGCGAGGCGGTTCTGGTTGGCCTCGAACTGCGCCCAGGTGATGTATCCGGGATGCGCGTCGGTGATCAGCGCGGTCCACTGGTCGCGCGGCAGGGTGACGATCGTGGTCTTGCCGCCGGGCGCGGGTCGGTGGGTGTGCCGGCCGTAGAAGAACGCGCCGGCATACCGGGGGTTGTGCAGCACCCGCAGCACCGCGGAGTGCTCCAGCTGACCCCACACCAGCTCGCCCTTGCGTGCACCGGAGTTGAGGCGGCGGGGGAAGCGCAGGTCCTGGGATTTGAAGGCTTTCACGGTGGCCAACGCCGAACCGGTGGCGGTGAACGTGGCGAACAGGTGCGCCACGGCCTGCGCCACGCCGGCGTCGGGGTCGAAAACGACCTTGCCGGCCGGGGTGTAGACCAGCCCGACCGGCAGCGGCTGGATCAGCTCGCCGCGGCGGGCCTTGGACAGCACACCGCCGCGCAGCCGGCCCTTGAGCAGATGCAGCTCGGCTTCCGACATAGTCCCCTTCAGGCCGAGCAGGAGGCGGTCGTTGAAGTGGCACGGATCGTAGAGGCCGTCCTCGTCGAGGATCAGCGTGCCGGACAGGGCGCAGATCTCCAGCAGCCGGTGCCAGTCTGCGTTGTTGCGGGCCAGCCGGGAGACCTCCAGGCCGAGCACGATCCCGGCCCGGCCCATGGACACCTCGGCGACGAGGCGTTGGAAGCCGTCGCGGTCGGTGGCGCTGGCGCCGGACTGGCCCTGGTCGGTGTCGATGACCACGACCTGCTCGGCGGCCCAGCCCAACGCGATGGCCCGGCCCCGCAGATCGTACTGACGGTGGGTGGACTCGGTGTTGGTCAGCACCTGCCGCAACGTGGACTGACGCACATACAGGTAGGCGTTGCGGCGCAGGTGCTCGGCGGTGACCTTCATCGTGGCGGGGATGGCGGTGGCGTGCATCGAGGGGGTCCTCCAGGTCAGGTGTGGGCCAGGGCCATCGCGGCCATGACCGTGACGAGTTCGGCGGCGTCGGGCCCGAACGCGTCGCCGCTGGGGCGCGCCCGTGGGGCCGGCGTCGGGGACGACTGTGGTGGCGGCGCGACGGTC
The DNA here is from genome assembly GCA_035650075.1 of Micromonosporaceae bacterium. Classification (GTDB taxonomy): domain Bacteria; phylum Actinomycetota; class Actinomycetes; order Mycobacteriales; family Micromonosporaceae; genus DASSUC01. The sequence continues at coordinate 2,479 of DASRII010000281.1, forward strand.
TGGCAGGCGTTCATCCACCCGGTCATGCCCCGGGTAGCCAGCACGCCCAGGCCGTGGCGCCAGCCTTCGGCGTGACCGGCCAGCGCCACTTGGCGCAGCTGCTCGTACTGGCCGGTCAACGCGGGCTCGCCGCCCACGGTGGGCTCGGAGGTGGGGTGGTCAGCCACTTTTGGTGCTCCCACCGGCCTGCCGGCGCCGGGCCAGGGCCCGTTCGATGGAACGGGGGTGCACCCGCACCCCGAACCGGGCGTGCAACGCCTCGACCAGATCTGCTGGGCGCAGCGACGCGTCAGCGGCCAGCAGCGCCTCGGCCTGGTCGAGGACCTCGTCGGTGAGCTTATGGCCGCGCCGCGGCCCGGGCTTGGCCGGCACCAGCCCGGGCAACCCGTCACGCGCCAGCGCCGCGGCGGCCTCGTAGTACGACGGGCGGGAGAACCCGAACGCCGCTGCCGCGGCGACCACCGACGCCCCGTCGACCTGCACCCGGCGCACCATCTCGTACTTGACCTGCACCAGGTCCCGGGCGTCGAAGAAGCCCGAGGAGCCGAACTGCTCATCGCGGACGGCGTCCGGCCGCGGGTTGAGCGTGCGCGCCGCCCGCAGCGCCTCCACCTTCGGGTCCTTCTTGCCGCGTCGCGCCACCTCGACCCCCTCCGCAACCTGTTGTAAATAAGATTACGCCAAACATGACTGGCGAGGATCGGCCGACACGCCGCACGCTCATGTGTTCCCGCCACGAATATCGCTTTTTCTGTGCCAGAGGCGAGACCGCGTAATCCTCTTAACATGTGGGGCATAATCTGCCTTACAACGCGGTCACTCCCTGACCCGCGCCCGGAGCTGGTCAGCAAGATCGGCCAGGTCCAGCAGATCAGCGACCCGGAACGGACTGCGGCCAGCGGACATCACCACGAACGGGTCGACCTCAGCCACATCGGTCCAGCCCGTGGGCAGCGACCCCAACTCCCCCCGTTCGTCGTGGTAGTAGACCCGGTCCTCACCCCAGTTGCGGCGACGGGCCACGAACTCGAACTGCCGGCCGAACAACGGATGGAACGGATGAGTCACCAGAACAGCCCGCCCACCCGACTCATCGGGTGCAGTCGACGACCCGGTCCAAGGGCATGGTCGAGCGCCACAACGGCTTCCTGGAGACCTCGTTCCTGCCCGGGACGGACCTTCGCCTCGCTGGTGGACTCCAACGCCCAGCTGGCCGACTGACTGGCGCGGGCCATCACCCGCATGAGGGCTACCACCG
>DASRII010000282.1:0-50418 GCA_035650075.1 Micromonosporaceae bacterium
GCAGCGCGGGGGCGAGGGTGTTGAGGTCCTCGCCTTTGCGGAGTTGCCGCTCGAAGGTGCGCAGGCAGGTGGTGAGGCGGAAGGGGTTGATCGGATCGGTGGTGAGGATCATACCTTTGATACCGGCGGCGCGGTCGTCATCGGACAGTTGCCAGTCGTCGATGATGCGTATCGGCTGGCCGTGGACGGCGGTCAGTCCGGTCAGCAGTTGCCGGTATGGCGGGGTGACCGGTGCGCCACCGCGGCGCGGCGTGCGGGGCAGGCGCTGCCAGGCGGTGGCGAAGTCGTCGCCCCACGGATAGACCGTGACCTGTCCGAGGAGGTCGGTGACGTGCCCGGCCGGGATGCGGTATCCCAGGGTGGCGAGCATGGTGTTCCCTTTCCGTCAGGCGAGGAGCTTGGCCTCGTCGTCGGCGTAGCGGAAGAACTCAGCCAGCGTGGTGCCGTACAGCTGCCGCATCCGAGGCAGCTGGCCGGTCTGCTCCCAGTGGTCGCGTAGCTTTCGGACGAGCGTGCCGAAGGTCGGGCCGCCGCCGGGGTCGAGCATGGCGCCGTCGGCGAGGTAGATCGTGGCCGGGGTGTCACCGCGCCGGGCGCGTCCGACGAGCTGCACGATGCCGTTCATGACCTCTGCCGTGACCGAGAGCTGAACCCCGCGGGGCATGGTACGGAAGTAGGGCAGGCTGGTCACGATCTGTTCGAAGTAGTGGCCGGCGGCCTGCTTGCGGGCGTCGAGCACGTCCGCGGGCCGGCGCGTCAGGTCGCGCAGCGCATCGTCGTTGGCGTCCGGGGCGAGCGGGTGGGCGTTGACGTGGGCGACCAGCTCGGTGGGCTCGTCGATGATCGGCACCGGGCGTACCAGCAGCCAGATGGAACCCAGCGCGGACCGGTCGTCGGTGCCGATGATGTTGACGCCGCGTTGGACCCGGGCCAGCGGGGCGATAAGGACGTCCACGCCCATGCCGGGGGCCTCTTCGAGCCGGTCGGCGGCCAGTTCCCGCCAGCCGACCCGGTCGGGCCGGTCGTCGCCGGTGTCTCCGATGTCCGGTGCGGCCTGCGGACGGACCGCCAGGCAGATGCGGCGGGGGTCCGCGCCGGCTCGCACCAGCCCTTCCGCGGCAGCGCGCGCGCCGTCGTAGGAGGTGGTGGCCAGCAGGATCAGGCGGCGGTCCGGATCCTCGTCCGCCAGGCGTCGCAGTTCCTGGTCCAGACGGGTACGCCACAGCAGTTCGGCGAGGCGACGCAGCGCCTCCTGCCGCCGGGTGCCTTCGGTGCCCGACACCCGCACCAGGCGGCGCTCGTCGGCGACCTGGTCGTTGACGTACGCGGGCAGGATCCGGACTCCCTGCGGGTCGTCGTCGGTGACCCACCAGTGCGGTTCGAGGTGGACGTGGTGGTGCGGCGCCTGCGGGAAGAACGCCGTGGCTGACAGGCCCAGCACTGCGCGGCGCGTTCCGGCCCGGCACAGCGCGGTGATGTCGGCGAGGGTGGTGGTGTAGACGTGCGGGTCTCCGCCGAACGCCGCCGCGTTGAGCCGTATGGGCAGGCGCCCGGTGGGGTCGACGTGGTGGCTGAACGCGAACAGCAGCCGGCCGAGCGGGCCGTTGGGCAGCGCCCGCCACCGGCTGTATGGGCCGAACGTCTCGGCGATCTCCCTGGCGGCCGGGACACCGGCGGCGGCCAGATGCGGAGCGTCGAAGACGAACTGGCGTAGGTGCTGACGCAGCCGGTCCAAGATGGCGCGTTGCAGCAGCCGGTTGATGGCCTTCGCTCTGGCGTGCTCGTCGCCGATGCGCTCAGCCAGCAGCTCGTCGAGGCGTTCCCGGCTGTCCTGCAGCCTCGTCGCGCCACTGCCGACCTCGGTCACGGTGGCCAGGACCTGCCGCACCGCGGCGAACTCGGCGGGCTCGTCGACCTGCGGCGGCTCCTCCCCCGGGAACAGCGACTTGAACCCGCTGACCATGTCCGGTGTCAGCGGTTCGTGCTCGGCTAGGCCGTACAGCTGCGCGGTGAGCGCGCCATCCCAGCGGCGCGGCACCAGCCAGTACCGGCCGGTCGCCGCGCCCGCGGTTCCCTCGACGCCGATGGTGCCGAAGTACAACGCGGCGGTATAGAGCGAGGCCAGGAACTTCGAGTGGTGCACCATGTCCCGGACGCTGGACTCGACCTCCCGGTTGATCCGGCCGGCCGCCCGCACGTACTCGGCCTCCAGTTCGTGCAGCGGGGTACGGGTGCTGCCGCGACGATCCAGGACCAGCCCGCGGGCCGCCTGCGACACCACATTGTTCTGGAAGGCGTCGATCTCATCTATCACGACAAGGTGACTGCGCCGGAGCACCAGCTCCTCGACAGTCATCCGGTCGGTCAGGCCACGCTCGTCGCGGACCGGAAGGTGCAGCCGGCCGCTGTGGAAGTTGGCGTGACTGGTCACGATCACCGAGGCGTCAACGGCGGCGCGGGCGAGGCGGAACTTCCCGCACGTCGTCCGCCACGGGCAGGCCCGCCGGGCTGCGGCATCGTCCCCCGTTGGCTGCAGGCTGATGCACGGCTCCGCGCCGGGCGCCCAGCCGTCGACCGACCCCTCGGTCTCCGCAGCCGCGGCCAGCGCACACCCGTAGCCGAGCCGGTCCATGGTCCACTCGCCGTCCGGGTCCCAGGCCGGCCCCGTGCGGACAACCTTCTGCACGGCATCGAACACCGCCGACGGCGACATCAACGCGGTGGCCGAGGCATCCACGCCCAAGGCGTCCAGGTCCCGTTCCACGGCCCGGGCGAGCTTTAGCACGTCCGCATTGGTCGGCACCACGATGGTGACGACCAGCTCGTGAGCGGCCATCCAGCAGGCCACCACCTCCATGATCACGCTCTTGCCGATGCCGGTCGGTGCGTTGAGCAAGCGGGTCTCACCGGCCGGCAGTCCGAGGATCCCATTGACTGAAACCGCTCCGTCGACGGTGCGGAGCCGCTGGCAAAGCTTTGCCACATACCGGGCGCGGTAGCCGGCACCCTCGCGCGCGGCGTCGATCTTGCCGGCCAACTCAACGAGTTCGTGCACGGGAATCAGGATCTCGTCCGCAGGCGGAGAAGTGCGCAGCACGGGAGCCGTCGGTTCCGCCGCCGTGAAGGGGTAGGCCGGCAGGACGTACCGCTGGTCCACCACCTGCACCGCGCCGGTACCGGCCGCGACGCGGACCGTGGTGTGGTACCGACCAGCGTGAGCCACCGGAGTGTGACCCCGGCCGACCGTGCTCCGCCGCTCCAACTCGCGCAGCGCCTCGTCGACGAAGTCCCGCAGCGGCATCCCCGGCCCGCACGCTACCGTCAGCGCGTCGTCGGCGTCGGCAACCAACCGGCAGGCGGGCAGCCCATCCTGGTCCAGGCCCTGTCGCAGCGCCCGGCGCACCCACTCGCCGTCGGCGTACTCCGCCCGCCGCAGCCGCAGCAACCGCACGATCCGCTGCGTATCGACCTCGGTCAGGGCACGCCAGGCAGGCCACACGTCGACGTGCCCGTCGAGCAGAAACGCCACATCCCGGCTGGACACCAGCACCGTGCCGGCGTCCGCCTCCAGCGGGAAATGCACTGCGGCCAGCCCGACCGCCGCGCGGAGCAGCAGCAAGGTGTTCTGCTCCAAACCGTCGTCCTGTTGCGGGCGGGTCACGACGCACTCCGCTTCCAGCGCCGCACCGCGCCCTTGACCTGGCCCACCAGCTGCCGCTCGGTGAGGACCGTGTAGGCGGGCAACGCCTCGCGCACCGCGTGGACCTGGCCGGCGTGGGTGTCGGGCAGTACGACGTGCCGCGCCGCGGGCGGATGCTCCCGGATGTGCCGCAGCAGACCTTCGACGGTCGCGTGTTCCTTCACGTCAACGTCCCAGCGCCGGTCACCCACCACGATGTCCAGGTCGTAGCGGTCGCAGCCCGGATACAACTGGACCATCGCCCCGGCCTCGGTGAGCAGTCCAGCCAGCCGTAGCTCGGTGGCCCCGGGAACCACGACGAACCGCCACACCGGCTCCTCCACCTGCACCGCGCCGTCGGCGTTGTGCCGTTCCGGCAGTCCGTGCCCGACACCGGAAGGCAGCCGCCGGTCCACGGCGATCAGCCCCGGGCCGCCCTTGCCGCGTTCGGTCACCTGGTACGTCGCGGTGTGATGGCGGTAGCGACAGCGCACCAGCCGCTCCCGCACGTCCATCGGCCACCCGCACACCCGGCAGGGCCACCACCACCGGTGTCCGCCGCCGTGGTACGCCTGCCCGTCGGTCACCGGCACGTAGCGGGCCACCCTGTGCGCCTGCCGCCGGTTGCACTCCTCCACCAGCCGTTGCTCCGGACCGGCGGCACACTCGACGACGAACTGACGGGCCGTCCGGTAGGCGGCCTCGTCCGCGGTAGCGACGAGCCTCGCGAACATCTCGTTCTCAACGTCGTTGGCTCGCATCCACGACCACGACGGCAGCCAGTCCCGCCCTGGGTCGAGGCCGGTGATCACCTCACGGACGTAGTCCGATCCGATCTCATATGCGGCGTCGGCCAGCGCGTCGTCATCGCCAAGCAGCACCACCTCGTCAACGCCGTCGCCGTAGCGGCCGTCGCCGCCATCCGGGATCGGAGGCAGCAGCGCGCCCAGCGGCCGGCGAAGGCACCGCACAAGGTCCAGCGGGGCAACCGGACCCCGGCCGGGTCCCAGCTCGAACATCACGACACCGGTCATCCGTGCGGCCTCCTCGAACGCCCGCCGCTCGCGGTCCCGTACAGACCAGGCGTACGCCGCGCGCAGGGCGGCCGAGGTGATCCGGGCACGACGATCGAGCACGCTCACGTCGGGCCCACCCCGCGTTGTCACTCCCGCTCTGCCCTTCCCTCATGATCGACCACAACGAAACTCACCTTCGGACGTTGGTCGCGACGTACACGGTCTCCGTTGACGCCGGTGACGCTGGCCGGCATGCCGCTCAGGGACGCGCACTGCCGGGCGAATTCGTCGCGCAACTGGCGCAGCGGCAGCCGCGCGCCCAGCAGCCGGAAGAACTCCTCGACCCGCCAGGTCGCCAACCAGCCGACCCGCGACATGTAGAACGACACCTCGTCGATGCGGTACGCGTCGTCGTAGTCGAGCAGCACGTACCCCGCCAACTGCCAGATCGCCTTGTCCGTCAGAACCTCCGGCCGCGAGACCGACTTGATCTCGATCAGGCGCCTACCGACGACTAGGTCCGCGTCGGCGCCACCCACGTCGCCGCTGCCGGCGAACGTCGGCGCAGCCCGGCAGATCGCCACCTCCGTCGCATCCCGCAATCCTCCAAGCGCACGCTCGGCAAGCCTCACCTGCACCTGCAGGTCCATGACCGCGTAGTCCGGAACGCCCGCCAGCAACGAGTCCAGCCCACTGCCGCCCACCATGTCCGCCAGAGGCGACCCGGGGGTGATCGAACCGTCCCGGAAGACCCGATCGAACCAGGCCAGGGCGAAACACATCCGGTCCAGGCGAACCTCAGCCTGTCGCTCCAACAGCCAGCGGTGCCCTCGCCGGTGGGGCCCGAAGGTGCGCAGATGCTCCACGTAGCCATCGACCAGCGCCTCACCGGCGCGCCTTGACACCGGCCCGCCGAGCACGCCGGCCAAGGCCACACCCGCAACGGCCGACGGCGGCGCCTGCGGCGCGACGAACGCGCAGCGAAGGCGGAAGTCCACCGCCATGCCCAGCAGATCCCAACGCACGACGGTCCGACCCGCCGCCACCGGCCGCTGTACCCGCCACACCGGAAACGCCGAGACGTACGACGCACGAACCGCCGCCGTACGCCGAAGGCGGGTACCGAACCAGCAGGTCAGTTGGTGATCACTATCCGCAATGACCGACGTCAGACTCACAGGCGGCATGATAGGGACTACCACCGACAATTCCGTCGGCCCGACCGCGGCATCGTTCTCCACGAGGGTCGACGGTCGATCCGGCGCCTCTCGGGACCGACCTCCCTGTCGGTCGAGGCTTCTCTCGCTATCTGTCGACGGCGTCGACCACGATCGCGTTCGGGTTGGTGCTGTCCACCGTGCGCCACTTGATCAGTTTGCCGTCGGTGGGTGCGGCGCTGAACGGTGTGATGATGTGGAATCCGAGGGTGACCTTCTCGGGGTCGATGGCGCCGCCCGGTGTTCCGCTCAGTGTGGATATGTCCTCCACCACGGGGTACACGATGATCGCCGCGGTCTGGCCTGCTGCCAGTGCGTCGGCGGCGGGATCCTCGGTTCCTGGATCGATGCCGGCGATCCGGAATGCGGCGTGGCGGTGCGGGAACTCGCTGATGACCCGAAATGAACCGGTGGGCGTGCGGGTACGCGGGAAGATGGTGAACGGTCCGCTGTCCAGAATCGTGCGCTTGGTCTCGGGCTTGGCCTGTTGGGGCAGCATGACGACCCACTGGCGCAGTTGGTCCGGACGGAGCGCCCGTAGCCACGCCAGCTCGGGTGCGAAGGTGTCCGCGGACAGCCAGGTCAGCCCACCGAGCACGTCGAGTAGCTCCCGGTGGCTCACGGTCGCGACCCGCGCGTCGAACGTTCTGGTCCCCCGGGAGACCCTGAATTGAACGGTGCGGTCGACGGCGACGAGGATGGGCTTCCAGAGGCGGGTGTTGCGTCCGATGGCCTCGGACGCACGCGGGTAGGCCACCTTCTCTAGGCCTTCCCCCGCTGAGCTCTTCTCCGCCAGCTGGGCGTTCCACATCTTGTTGCGGGCCGACGGCCGCAGATCGGGTCGGTGTTGCGCGATGAGCGGGGGCACCTGGCGGGGGGTGATCTGCCGTCCGTTGGCCGACGGCCTCGCGTAGCGGCGCATTTCCTGCCGGAGGAAGTCCTCATCAAGGCATGCGGCCTCGAACATCGCGTGGAGGTCGGGCGTGGTGTAGAGGCGGACCAGGTCGCGGTATCCGGGGCGGAAGCCGAACCATCGGCCCATCTGCATCAGGGTGTCGACCTGAACGGTGGCACGTCGGTAGTAGGTGATGGTCAGTCCCTCGACCGTGAAGCCGCGGGCGAGCTTGTTGCCGCCGACGAGGATCCGCCAGATGTCGCGCTTGTCGAAGTCGAGGCTCTCCTGCTGCTTTTCCAGGTCCTTGTCACTGTTGACCACGATAACGGGGCCGGCGTTGCGGTCCGGCGGGTTGATGCGGCGCAGCGCTTCGGCGAGGTCGGCACGCAGTTCGTCGAAGTTGTCCGGGGTGGGCAGTCGCGTCAACGCCCTGGAGACAGGGAGGACATCGCTGTCGTAGAGTTCACGCAGCCGCTGCAGTCCTGCGGCGGTGTAGTAGCCGCCGGTGTTCCAGAGGTGGTTGATGACAGTGGCCGCATCGCGGTGCGCTTCGCGTTCCATCGCCTCATGGACGAGCATCGTGTGATGACGGTGGGTTCCAACACCCGACCGCTCCCGGTGGATCTTGACGGCTCCGGTGAGGAGGTACATGTCGAGCGCCCGACGCAGTTCGCCATCGTCGGGATCGTCGGAGAGATAGCGGACGTGGGCGCGTTCCTTCGATGTCTCCAACGGCCGTTCGTGCAACGCGACATCGGTGTCGAAGTCGTGGAAGTCCTCGGCGCCCATGTAGCCGGTTGGCCGGGCCAACGAGATCAGGAAGTCGCGGGGGAAGATGTCCTGCACATCGGACGGATCGATGAACACGTTGGCGTACGGTGTGGCGGTGTAGCCGACGTACTGGGCCCGCGGCATCATCGTCAGCAGTTGGCCGATGAGCCTGTTGATCGCCGTGCGTTCCTTGCCCTCCGCCTTCCATTTCTTCGGGCTGGTGGTGTTCACCGACGCCTGGTCGGACTCGTCATCGATGATCAGGACCGGAACCTCGCCGAGGCGTTCGGTGATGCGGCCGAGGTCGGCGACGAGGTCTCTGAGGACTGTGGAGTTCTTCTTCGCCACCACGAGTCGGGCGTTGCTGGTGAACAGGTTGATTGGGTCGTGGAAACGCCGGTTGCGTTCCCGCCGCTCGAATTCGAGGGCGGCGAAGCCCTGCTTGAGTCTGCGATAGTCGCCGGCGTGGTTGCTCAGCCGGTGGATGTCCGGGAATCCCGAATCCGACGGGCGGCCGCCGTGGCGGACGAAGCGGTCTGAGCGCCACTCGGGGTCGTCCTGATAGTCGTGGCCCTTCTGGTCGTGCGGGGAGATTTCCCGTTCGAGGTTGTCCCGGCCGCACAGTTCCATGTCCAGTCGCCGCTGCGTCTGGGCCCGCAGCATGTTGGTCGTTCCGGTGAGCACGATGACCAGCCGGTAGCCGGCGTCGACCGCCTTGGCCGCGACGCCGGTGAAGTTGGCGGTCTTGCCGCTCTGCACGTATCCGACGACGAGGCCCTTGGCCTGGTACGCCTGGACACGGGTCGGATCGGACAGTCGCTTGACGACCTCTTCGGTCGCCTCGTCTAGGCCGGCGACGGCGTCCGGATCCCATCCTTTCTCCAGCAGGTAGTCGCGGTAGTGCCTCCAGTAGAAGTCCCGGGCGCAGCGGCGTTCCGGCGTGCGCCACTCCTCCCAGTCGTCGGCGATGACGATGGTGTCGTCGAACGCGGCTACCGGAAAGAGGTCGGCGAACATGGCGGCGGTGGGCGCGTCGATGCCCAGCGCGGTGTTGGTCGCGGCGCGGCGGGCCGCCGTGTTGCGCTCGGTGCCCTCCATCCATGGGGCATCTCCCTGGACGTGGTCCCATCCCGCGAGCACGTGGGCGAACTGCTGCCGCAGGGCATCGTCCGGGCCCGCGGCGCGCAGGTGCGCGACTAGGGCGGTGCCGTCGAGGAGAGACGCATCGCCACCGAGCATGGCCGCGAGCTCGTGCAGATGTCGCGGGCCGAGCCGCTGCATGCCGTCTAGGGCGGCGCTGTATGCGGTGGTGAGCGTGTCGCTCATCGCAGCTCCAGTTGTGCGGTGGCCAGTGCGGCGTCAAGCGGTGCGGGCAGCTCGTCGACCGGCCAGCCGTTGAGGTCCAGCCGGTAGCGTGCGTCCGTCACGCGCGCGAGGTCGACCCCGGCGGTCTCCAGCAGCCGTGCCGACAGGCGGGGGAAGCGGGTCGTTACCGCGAAGGCGGCGGGTGTCGTGCGTAGCCGCCACCGGTGATGACAGGTGGCTGCGTACCGGTCGTGCCAGCCGGCTTCGCGCAGCCGGCTGTCGAACCTGTCACCTTCGACGGCGCCGGGAAACAGGGTTCGTACCCGGTCTATCAGGTCGGGCAGTGTGCGGCCATCGGAGCCTGCTCCGGTGACCTGGTAGGACACCAGCCACAGCGGACGTTCCCCGGTCGGCTCGAGCTGGGTGAGGGAGGCGATCCAGTGGGCGCGTCTCTCCGATGTTGTGGTCTTGACCTCGATGTCGTGTTCGGAGAGGCCGAAGTCGTGTTCCTCGCCATGCCCACCTCGCCAGCTGTCCAGGCCGGCTTCGGGCCCAATCGTGCGGGCGAGCCCGGCCAGGATGCTGAGTTCTCCGAGCAGCCCGATCTCGGTCTCGCGGGCCAGCGCGCCATGTGGACGGAGCAGGTGGCCGAGCCGCCGCAGCGTCTCAGTCAGCGCGGCGGTGATCGATTTCCGGTCCAGCTGGACCCGGTCGGCGACCGCGCACAGCACCGGGTAGGCGTCGGTGAACAGCCGCGCGTCGCTGATCTCAATTTCGATCATGCGTTGCTGGTCGTGGTGGACGGCGCGAACGGTGACATGTTCCAGGCCGGTGGCGACCGGGACCTCCCGCGGGCCGGCCGGTCCCCGGAGTCCGATGCGGACCCGGTGCGGGTCGATGAACAGATGCAGACGTGGTGGGCCGGGCAGCGGGTGTTCGATCGGCGCGCCGCTGTGCAGGTAGGCGGCGAAGCTGTCGGCGCTGAGATGGCGCTCGGACGACGCGGTCACGCGCGGGCCTCGTAGGTGGTCTTCTCGGCTTTCGCGGCGGCGGTCAGGATCTCCCGCCACAACTCGATGTTGTCCTTGTCACGCGGACCGAGATGGGATCCCTCGAACATCTGTTCCGTGAGCAGAAAGAGCAGCGCCTTGATCAGTGGGAGATCGTTGAGGCCGCCACGGCGGCCGCCCAGCAGTGCCCGGCGGTACGTGTGGTTGATCCACAGCGTGCCCGCCGCCCGGTCGATCTCGAAGAAGTCGTCACCCGCGAATGGTTTCCACAGAATATTGAGCGGCTTGTCGTTGCGTTGGGGAAGTTCGTCGCGGATCTCACGGCAGACCTGGGGGTGCAGTCCTCTGCCCGGTGGCAGAACGGCGGTGCGTTGAGCGGTGACCCGCTGGTTCGCCTTGACCCAGATCGCCTCGGCGGCTTGAAGGTAGTCGCCGATGGTGGTGCCGTCGGCGGCCCTGGCCGAGCTGATCATCTGTGCGAAGTGGGGTCCGGCGGACACGCGGGACTTCTCGGGGTTCATCACGAACAGCCCGCAGACGTCGCCGTCGATGTCGACGGCGACACGGGCGAGTTGCAGCTTCTTGTCCGGCGCGTGCACGCCCTCCCAACCGCCGGCGTGCAGGAGGCGGTCGCGGCGGTAGAAGTAGATTCCCTGCCGTTGTTCCGCACCGCCGGGCAGACGGTACTCGGGCAGGTTGGACCGTCCCGGCCAGATGTGGCAGCGCAGAGCCACGCGGACGCCATTGAGATCCGCGACGAGGGTCTTTGGCCAACCGGCGACCGCTCTGGGATAGCCGAAGGGATCCAGCGCGCTGACCGTGTTGACGACGCCGACACCGCGGCCGACGTCCTCGACGTCGATCCAGATTTGGACACGGCCGTCGCCGAGGATGCGGTGAAACATGAGGCCGAGGTGTCCCTGCAGATGGGAGATGGTGCGGCTGAGGAACTCGTCGGAGTGCTCCCGGTCGTCGAAGGCCGGGAACGCGCTGACGTCGTCCCAGCGCACGACGGTGCCGGAGGCGGCCGTGGGGATCGGCCAGCCGCGGCGTAGTTCGGCAGCAGCGAAATCGGAGGGCACCCGATCGCAGTGGAATCCTTCGCGGTCTCCGGTGAGCAGCCAGCGGCGCCCCACGGCGTAGGCGTCGGCGGCCTGCGACAGCACCGTGAGACTGCCGGCCTGGCTGAACGAGGCGGCCTTGAGGCCCAGCCCGAAGCGGCCCAGGTCGGTTTCCGCGTAGGCGCGCCGGCCGCCGACCGTCATCGCCGCGTCGATGGCGTCCGGGGCGATTCCTTGACCGTTGTCCACGACGTAGAGACCGACCAGACGCGGACCGTGCTGCACGAAGCGGATCAGCACGTGCGTGGCTGTGGCGTCGATGGAGTTGTCCACCAGGTCGGCCAAGGCCGTCTCCAGGGAGTGGTTACGACCCAGGGCATCCAGCGCGCGGGGATCGGGTGGTAGCTCCACCGTTCCGGCGGTGGGAACCTGCCGGTGCCAGTCGGACATGGTCGGACTCCGTGGTGAGGGTGCTTCCTGGTGGTCGGTGCGGTCAGAATCCGGCAACGTGGCGGAATCCGTGGGATCGGGCGAGACGCATCAGGGCGACGCCGTCACGGACGTGCCGGCCGGCGGGATCCCAGCCGTTGGCCAGCGCGTGGGCGATCTCCGAGGCGGCGTGTCTCTGGGTGGCGTCGAGCAGTCCGGTGGCGGAGGCCCATGCCGTGAGGTCGGTCCAGTCGTCGGCGGACGTCGACTTGATCAACGCCATGTCGGAGACGGACGTTTCCGGTTCGGCCAGTTCCGCCTGCAGGTCCGGCGGCACCACCCAGTCGATGTCGCGGACCGCGTCCCAGCACTCGAGCCTCTTGGTCCACTCACCGACGTTCGTCCGGCCCGGTGGTGGAGAGGTGATCACCTTCTGTACCAGGGGGCACAGTTCCGCGATCGACGCCTGCAGCGTCGGCGAGAGGTCCTGCTCCCGCCAGATCCGTTCCAGGTCGATCCGCCCTGCGGTGGCGTGAACGAGTTTCGCGATCGTGTAGGTCACGATATTCGCCTTGTAGCCGCCGAAGTTCTGCTTCGCGACGATCTTGTCGGTGCGTCGGAACAGGATCGCCCGGGCGACGAGGCGACGGCAGTAGTCCTTGTCCACCGCGACCGGGCTGGTTTCGAGGTCCTCGGAGAAGACGACGAAGTTCTTCTCGGCGCCGAGACTGACCAGGTGGGGAGCCTGCTCCCAGGAGTGGGTGAACTTCGCCAGATCCGACTTGGTGAATTTCTGCGCCAGCGGATTCACCGTCTTGAAGATCTTCTGCCGCGCCGGGGTGTTCTCGCGGGCCAGCGCGTTGGCGTACTGGCCGCGGGCACGCTCATAGAACCAGTGCGTGTCGTGGGGGTGCGCTGCGGTCGCGGGCGCCCACAACGTTCTCATGATCCGCTCCACATCGACGTGGAAGCCGCTGTTGGCCTTCAGGTCCGAGGCGGTGACCCTGTTCTGCGTGTTGGAGTAGGCGGAGATCTGCGGAACGATGTCGTCCAGGCGCTCCGGTGAGACCACCGTCAGCTTCATCTGCACCAGCACGGCGCCGATGTCGACCTTGTTGCGGTGGGCATGGTGGATCGTGGCGGTCGTCTGACCCCCGTTGACGATCTGCAGGTTGTGGATGCGCCGGATCAGGCGCTGCCCGGACGCCGTCTCCTCGAAGTCGACCTTCGACGCGGTCGCGGCGATGCCGTTATTGTAGGCCAGGAACCGCTCGGGGTTGGCGCGCAGTGTCTCGAAGATGCCGCGGTTGACGCCTCCACGTATCTGCAGGAACGACCGGACGTTCAGCTCCAGCAGCCGGGCGCCGTGGGCGGAGTACAGCTCGGCCAGATCGCTGCCGGGAACGATGGACAGGAACACCGAGTAGTCCTCGTTGGTGCGCGGGGTGGCCAGGCAGGGCAGACCCTGCGGAAACTCCGCGACGATCGGTTCGGCCTTGCTGCCCGACGTCGCCCAGTTGGCGAGTCGGCGCAGATCCCACACGTCACGGCTGACCCGCCGGCCCTGGAACGACAGGGCGGGCATGCGGTCACGCATGACACTGCGGGCGTTGGTGATGAGCAGGAACCGGATCTTCTCGACCTGGCCGAACCGTGTGTTGATGACCGCGCACATGCCAGTAACGTCCGAGGCCGGGTCACGTCTGTCGATATGCCCCGCCAAGCAGCGGCTGAGGAAGTTCTCGACCCGTTTGAAGGCGGCCTCGATTGAGCCGCGGTCGACCTTGTGATCCTCGTCGGCGCGGGGGCTGTAGGCGGTGAGGAACAGATCGAGGCAGCGGTCGTCGGACGAGACGCCGTAGCCGCTGATCTCGACCCCGTGGTCCCTGAAGTGGACGGGCAGGGCGTCCTCGGCGTGTCCGTCGGCACAGAACTGATCGAGCATCAGCTGGGTGAACGCTTCGGACAGGCCGCCGCCGTCCATCTCGGCCTGCGCCCTCACCTCCTCCATGAGGTTGTGGGCAAACGCCCCGACATCAGCCTCAGACATGGCCACCGTCCCTGGACAGGCTCGACCGCGGCCACGTCCTGCGCGACGACCTGTTCCTGGTATGTGCCATGTCGCTCTCCCGGGCAGTGATGGGCCGGTCGCAGGACAGGGCACTGCTGCGGCCGGCTCACGGCGGGTGGTACGCCCTTTCAGGATATGCGGGGTACCGACAGTAACCGTTCCCCCGAGTGTGGCGGGCTGGGCCGTGGCCGTCGGTCCGGTCGGTCTGTCCGTTTCGGCCGTTCGGCCGACCGACCAGCCTGTTGAACCGAGCACCCGGTTCGACGGGCTGATTGATCCGCGTCGGCGCTGCCGGATTGTGTCGGTCAGGCGAGGTAACCTGCCCGGGACGTATGGGATCAACGGTACGGGAGGCGGCTGGGGTGAGCGACGCGGCGGGTGCGCCACGCAAGCGTGCCGGCTACGGGGTCAAGCTGGTACGGGGGCCGTTCGTCCGGCTGCCCCCGCACCCGCAGGCGTGCGGGACCGACGACCAGTTTCTCCGCTTTGCCGCCGCCTGCCGTGACCGAGGTGAGCGGCTGGCGGCGGACCTGTTCTGTGGCGCCGGCGGCCTCAGTCACGGTCTGACCCAGGCCGGCTACCGGGTCGTACTGGCAGCCGATCACGACCCGGAGTCGGTGGAGACCCACCGCCACCACCATCCCGGGCTGACCGTCGAAGGGGACTTGGGCGACGCCGCCGTCATCTCCCGGATCGGTGAACTCGTCCGGAGGGCCGGCGTGGAGCTGCTGGCCGGAGGGCCCCCGTGTCAGCCGTTCTCCAAGGCGGGGCGATCGAAGATCCGCCATCGCGTGCGGCACGGACTGCGCCCGGCACACGACGAGCGACGTGATCTCTGGCGCTCCTTTCTCGAGGTCGTGCAGATCGCCCGGCCACCTGCCGTGGTGATGGAGAACGTCCCGGACATGGCCCTGGACCGGGAGATGTTCATCCTGCGCACGATGGTCCACGAACTGGAGGCCGTCGGGTACAGCGTCGAGGAGAAGGTCATCGAAACCCTGCGCTACGGGGTTCCCCAGTTCCGGCAGCGGCTGATCCTGGTGGCCCTTCGCGACGGTCTGGTCTTCGACTGGCCCGCCGAGGTTCCCGAGCGGGTCACGGTGTGGAACGCGATCGGCGATCTTCCCGAGGTGGAGGGGGGCTGGCGTCCCGACGGTGGCGCGGATGGGTGGGCGTCCTATGACGGCCCCGTCAGTAACTTCCAGCGCGCGATGCGGGCGGGCGTGCCGTCGTCTGATGCCCACAAGGTGTACGACCACATCACCCGGCCGGTCCGTGAGGATGACCTCGCGGCATTTGACCTGATGGGCGAGAAGACCCGCTACTCGGATCTGCCCAAGTCGGTCAAGCGGTACCGCGATGACATTTTCGACGACAAGTACAAGCGGCTGGAGGAGAACCACTACTCCCGCACCATCACCGCACACATCGCAAAGGACGGGTACTGGTACATCCACCCACGCCAGGATCGGACCCTGACCGTGAGGGAGGCGGCGCGTCTGCAGACCTTCCCCGACCACTTCCGCTTCGCGGGTCCGCCGTCCGCGGCGTTCCGTCAGATCGGAAACGCCGTACCGCCCGTCCTCGGGCGGCATCTGGGCGCGGCGGTCACCGCCGCTCTGAAGGAACGCCGGGCGGTCCCGTACCGGACAAGGGACGTTGCGGCCGCGCTGGCCGCATGGTTCGACACCGATCCCCTGTCAGCGACGCCGTGGCTGCGTGACGCCACGCGTTGGCAGGTTGTAACGGCCGAGATTCTGCTCGACCGGGCGCACGCCGACCAAGTGCGCTTCGTCTGGCCGCTGCTGGCCCGATGGCCCACGCCCGCTCAGACGCTGGACGCCGTCAGTGAACTGCACGAGATCGGCGGCTGGATCAACCGGCGCCAGCGGGCCCGCCGGGTTGAGGCGCTGGCTCGACAGCTCGGACCGATAGCCGAGGTTCTGGACGACGACGACCGCATCGGCTCCATCAAGGGCGTGGAGGAGTCGGTGTTGGATCTGGCGGTGCTAGCCGTCCCCACCAGTGGTGAAGACGACTCCGAGGAACCCGTGCTGACGACCAAGGGTGTCCTGCGTGTCGCCCGGCGGTTCACCGGTGAACTCGTCGACCGGCGGAACCGGCTCAGCGACGGACGGCTCGCGCTCGCCGGCATGATCGGCGACGACGCCAACGCCCGGCGCGCCCACCTGGGGTTGATCGAACTCGCCGCGACCATCTGCCGCAACGGGGAACCCCACTGCGGCACGTGCCCACTGCGGGCCATGTGCCGCAGCGCCGGACCCGCCACATGAGCTCGGTGGACGGTCAGTCGGACAGGCCCAGCGACTGGGCGACCTCCGGAGCCTGCCTGCGAACGACATCAACGATGCGTCGCCATGCGTCGTACTCGCCGACCTGCATTGCGGCAGCCCGCAACGCCAGCCCCGCGGTGCTCACCGGGGATGTGTCCGGCTCCGGCAGTCGGGCAGGCACCGGGACGGGCGGGCCGCTGTCCGTCGCGGGCACGCTGCCCGAGACAGTCCTCGGTGTCTTGCGGTAGGCGTCGTCAGCCCGGATGCACAACTCGTTGATCGGACGCTCCAGCAGCTGTCGGAGCTGGGGCGGCATGGTCACGCGCATCTTCGGAACATTGATGTTGAAGACGAGATCCAGGTCCGTGTCGAAGTCCAGCGCCGCCCTGGCCAGTTTCGTGTGCTCGTCAATGCCCCGGATGCCTCCCCAGCCGCCCCACTGCACGAGCCGGTCCGCCCGGTAGATGTACAGACCCTGCTGCCGGTTCCAGTTCAGCGGACCGGACATACGGTCGAACTCGGCGGCCGAGGAGAACTGGTCGCGTGACGGCAGCACAAAGGGCGTTAGAGTGACCGTACCGGAGATCTCGCCGACCGCGATCTCGAATCGTTGAGCCGGGAACACGGTGCACGCCGGTTCGTCCCGGGCGAACGGGTTCCACGGGGCGACCTTCACACCGTTGACGGTGATCACCAACGGCTCGCCGACGGCACCCTCGATAAAGCGGTGGAACACGATGCCCAGATGCTCGGCCGTCCTGTCCGCGAGTCCCTCCAGCCGGCGACGGGCCCAACCCCCCTCCGGGCGCTTCTCGGGCAGGACCCGGTCGAGTTTGCGCCAAACCACAACCGTGCCGCCGTTGTCCGCGACCAGCTGCCGGGCCCGTGTGACGTGCTCATCCGACCCAGGGGAGATGACGACCCACTCGTCGAAGTCGGCCACTACGTCCAGATCGATCACCCGGGCCGCCGTGCGCGCCGAGGACCGGGGGCGGCTCACCACCGTCACCGACCTGCACTGCGACAGTGACGCGGTCTTGAGACCCAACCCGTAACGGCCGAGATCGTTACGGCCGTACTCGCGGCGGCTGCCGTAGCGCAGCGCCTCCAACAACGCGTTGACCGACATCCCCACGCCGTCGTCGGCGATGGAGACCCACGAATCGGGTCCGTCGAACCTGATCTCAATCTCGACGCGGGTGGCGCCCGCAGCGACACTGTTGTCGACGATGTCTGCGACCGCGGTGGGAAAGTCGTAGCCGATGTCGCGCAGCGACTCGGTCAGCCGGGCCGCGGAAGGCTCCACGTTGGTGTACGTCACCCCGGCCACGTCGCTCCTCCCTGTCGAACCCTCGATGAGGACCAGGATCTCACATCGATCTCCACGGTCAAGCGCCACGTCGTCATGGGCCCGTGGGCATGTCCAGCCTCAGGCGCCACTCCCGCTCGATCCGGTCGGCCGCGGCCTGCACGCTCTCGTGTTCCCATACGTGCAGCGGTGTCCAGCCCAACGTGGTCAACGCGCAGTCCTTCTCGCGGTCGCGCTCCACGTTCCGGTCCAGCTTCGCCTGCCACCACTCCCGGTTGTTCCGCGGCATCACCCCGTGCTCGGGACACCTGTGCCAGAAACAGCCGTCGACGAACACGGCCAGCCGCGCCCGCGTGAACGCGATGTCCGGTCTTCCGGGCAGAGTTCCGAGGTTCAACCGAAAGCGCAGGCCGCGCCGGTGCAGCTCCCGGCGCAGGGCGACCTCCGGGCCGCTCGAAACCCTCGGCATGCGGCGCATCTGCTCGCTGACCGTTCCGTTCAGGGCGGACGGTCGCCGATCCGGTGCTCGCGACACGCAGCCTCCCGGCGACATCAAAACCAATGGCGACGTCGGACAAACCGGACAGCTCGATCGCCGTCATGTCGACGAACACCGTACCGCCGACGCTTCGCATCGGTTCGGCACCCTCCAGGCATCGATCATAGGCGGACCGTAGAACATCAGTACGACAGAACGTCGCGGCGACTACCGTGCGGATTAATGAGGTGGTTGAGGTGGACGGCTTGGCCGGGCAGATCGTTGCAGCGCAGGCAGGCACGGATCACTGGTCCTGCGCCGTCCCGGTCATTCACGGACAGGTGGTGCTCCCCTGCCTGTAGCCGGTCAGCCACCAGCGGCAGCCGACGCGGGTCGCGCCCACCTCCTTGGCGCCCATGGCCGCGCGACGCAAGGCGCCGCGTCGCCGGAGTACTCGCAGTCGGATGTTCACCGGCCGGCGACGCCGGTGATTGGCTCCGCGGGTGTTATGCGGCCTTGGGCGGCTTGCGCGGGATGAGGTTGGCGTCGGCGTTGGCGCGTTGCAGTTCGAGGAAGACGGCGGTGTAGGTGTCGGAGGTGATGCTGAGGGTGGCGTGGCCGAGGGTTTCCTGGACCTCTTTCATGTCGGCGCCGCCGGCGCAGTGCCGGATGCTGGACGCCAACCCCGACATTCCCGCGCGGGCCAACATCGGCACCTCCACCTGGGTACGCCGGGCTGGGACGACGGCACGGGTCGAGACTGTGGCCCGCGGCGCCCGCCCCGAGACCCGTTGGCGCAGCGAAGGGCAGGAACTGTCGGGCCCAACTCGCCGTGGATGCGGCGCTCCTTCCCCGTGGCCGCGTCTCGGTCCGATGTCTGGTTCTGGCCCACTTTTGTTGATCGAGGTTGGCCCCTACGACCGTCCAGTGCGTAGGGTGCTGGGGGTGCGATCATGGGTGTCTGGTCGACCTGCTGCCGCATCTGGCCGGAGTCGTTGTCGACCGTGTGGGGCAGACTGCGGGCGGGGTGCGGATCTGGGCGCGGGCCAGGGCTGATGGCGCCGCATGTCCGATCTGTGGTGTGGTGTCGACCCGGGTGCACAGCCGCTACCAGCGCCAGCTCAGCGATACCGCGCTCGGCGGCCGGCCGGTGGAGGTCCGGCTGCGGGTGCGCCGGTTCGTGTGTGCCCAGCAGTCCTGTGCGACCCGCCGGTTCGCCGAGCAGGTTCCCATGTTGACCTCCCGCTACGGCCGGCGCAGCCTGCTGCTGGCCCGGACGCTGGAGGCACTCGGACCGGCCATGGCTGGTCGGGCTGCGGCCCGGCTTGTCTGCCGGTTGGGCGTGCTCGTCTCGCGGAGCACCCTGTTGCGGCTGGTCCGGCGGCTGCCTGACCCGCAGCCGGCCTCGCTTCGGGTGGTGGGCGTGGACGACTTCGCCCTGCGGCGGGCACGTCTACGGCACTGTCCTGGTCGACCTGGACACCCACCGGCCGGTCGACGTGCTGCCCGACCGGGAGGCCGTCACGCTCGCCGGCTGGCTGCGCGCCCACCCTGGCGTTGAGGTGGTCTGCCGGGACCGGGCCGGTGCCTACGCCGATGGCGCCCGCAGCGGCGCGCCCGACGCGGTCCAAGTCGCCGACCGCTGGCACCTCTATGGCACAACCTGGCCGAGCACGTCGAGAAGGCGGTGGCCCGTCATCACAGCTGCCTCAAGCAGCAGCCCACCGATTCCGCACCCCTGGCCGCACCGGCGCCGGACCTGCGGCAGGTCGCCGCCGATGCGGCGGTCGAGCATGCGCAGCGCAGCAAGCTGGCCGAGCGGACCCGAGCCCGGTACGAGCAGGTTCAGGCACTGATGGCTGACGGCAGGGGCATCAAGGCCATCGTCCGCGAGCTGGGCCTGGCCCGGCAGACGGTACGCCGGTTCGCCCGCGCCGCCAGCGTGGAGGAGCTGCTCGGCAAGGCACGAGCCGGTAGCCGGTCGTCCATTCTGGACGGGTTCACCGACTACCTGCACCAACGCTGGAACGCCAGCTGCACCTGCGCCACCACCCTCTACCGAGAGGTCATCGCCCTGGGCTACCGAGGTAGCTACGCAACTCTGCGCAGCTACCTGCGCCCGTTCCGTGTGCGCGGCGTCGCGCCGGCGGAGCCGGCGCCGAGACCAGCCCGACCTGCACTCGTTCACTGCTGGCCTGAGGCGTGACTACGACGCGGTCCGCAACGGGCTGACGTTGCCCCACAGCTCCGGCGCGGTTGAGGGCACCGTCAACAAGATCAAGATGTTGAAGCGGCAGATGTTCGGCCGTGCCAAGCTCGACCTGCTCCGCAAGCGAGTGCTCCTCGCCCAGTGATCGGAGCCGACCAGGGACCAATCTCGATCAACAAAAGTGGGCCAGAACCAAATCAGGCTCGCACGGCCAAGCTCACCGTCGATCGCGCAAGAGCGCCCCGCAGTGACGCCAACAGCCAGTGTGTTGAAGTTGCCGACAACCTACCCAGGGTCGTGGCGGTGCGCGACAGCAAGCACCCCGCCGGACCGGTGCTGACCTTCTCGGTCGAGCAGGGGCAGGCCTTCGTCGCCGATGTGAAGGCCTCCTCACCTCCACCGTCTAAGCACGGGCCGCAATGTCACAGCCCATGGCAGGATGTGACCGTGACACGTTCCCGACGATGGGCGATCTTTGTTGTCGGCGGCATCGCGGCGCTCGGTTCGGCGTTGGCCGCCGTTCTGTTTGGCGTCCGCGGCATCGAGGTCGCCAGCTGGTTGGCCGGAGTGTCCAGCTTCGTAGTCGCGGTCGCGACATTGGTAACGGCGCTTCCGGCCGGCGGAGACGCCGATCACGAGTCGAAGCCGGAGGCGGGTTCATCCGTGCAGGCCGCCGGTGAACGGTCGATCGCAGTTGGCGGCGACGTCAGCGGGATCGCTTCCACTGGCAACAACTCCACTCTCGTCCAGGAGCGGTGAGTCCCTGGACGCGGCGGCGAGACCCGGAGCCGCCGCCGGCAGCCGAAGCGCGGTCGTCGGTGGAGGCGGCCGGCGCGCAGTCCGTCGCAATCGGTGGCGGTCTCGACGGAATAGTTTCGACCGGTTCCGGCGCGACTAACGTACATGTGCGGGTAGGGCATGCGGTGGTGTTGCCCCCGGCCACGATGCTGCCGCCGTCTCAGGTCGCTGCTCCACAGACACTGTTGAACCTTCCGGAGCGTCCGGGGATCTTCGTCGGTCGGAGAGACCCGCTGGATCGCCTCGACACGCACCTGGCGGCGCCAGGCGGAGTAGTGGTCCAAGCCGTGCATGGCCTCGGTGGCATCGGCAAGAGCACCCTGGCCGCCCGGTGGGCTGCGGGTCGAACGGACGACTTCAACCCGGTGTGGTGGATCACCGCCGACACGCCGGCCGCGATCGACGCGGGCCTCGTCGGCTTGGCGGTGGCATTGCAGCCGGAACTGGGCGGGCTGTTGCCATTCGAGGCGCTCCGCGAACGCGCCGTGCAGTGGCTGTCCTGCCATCAAGGATGGCTCCTGGTTCTCGACAACGTAACCGACCCCGCCGACGTCACCGCGCTGCTCACGCGCGCGCCGACTGGCCGCTTCCTCATTACCAGCCGGAGGGCCACCGGCTGGGCCGGCATCGCCGCTACGATCCGGCTGGACGTGCTGGACCTCGACGATGCGGTACGGGTGGTCGACACCATCCTGCGAGATCACACGGATGAGCCGGATCTTCCTGGCATCGCCGAGGTCTGCGCCGAACTGGGATGCCTTCCTCTCGCGATCGAGCAGGCCGCCACCTTCATGGCGCAGGCGGGCGTGCCGCCCCGCGACTACCTGTCCATGCTCGCCGCCTACCCCGCGACTATGTACTCAGCGGCCGGCGAGAGACGGAACGCCGAACGGACCATCGCGCGGATCTGGCGGGTCACTCTCGACCGGTTCGCCGACGAGCCGCTTACCGCTCACACGCTGCGAGTGCTGGCCTGGTACGCCTCCGAAGCCATTCCCCGCACGCTGCTCGACGGGCTCGCCGAACCACCGGCCATCGCTCAGGCAATCGGTCGACTCGCCGCCTACAACATGCTCACCACCGATTTCGATGCCGGCGCCGTGGCCCTGCACCGGCTAGTGCAAGCCGTCGCCCGTACGGCCGATCCTGACGATCCGCACCGCCAAGCACACGACATCGAGACGGCACGGCATTTCGCCGCCCATGCCCTCGTCGCGGCGCTGCCCACTGACCGGCACGATCCGGCCTCCTGGCCGACGTACCGTGCCATGATCGGTCACATCGAGGCCTTCGCCCAACACGCCCCTGAGCACACCAACGCAATCACGGGTGTCCTGCTCACCCAAATCGGGGCATTCCTGGACGAGCAGGGCGCCGTCCAGCGTGCTGTCCGGCACCTCGAACGAGGCGTGGCCGCCCTGCTCGACGACGGTAGCTATGACCGCCAGAGGGCGCTAGGCGGCCAGGCTCTGCTCGCTAAGGCCTATCTGTCTGCAGGCGACATCGAACGCGCCGTCTCGCTGACTGAGCGGATATTCACGGAGAGCCGGCGGATCGCCGGCGACGATCATCGGAACACCATCACCGCTGCTAACAACGTCGCCGCCGCCTACCGGACTGCGGGCAATCTCAAGCGGGCGGTCCCGCTGCTCGAACAGACCCTCGCCAACAGCAGTCGGCTTCACGGTGACGATCATCCCGAGACGCTTGTCGTGGCGAGCAACCTTGCCTCCGCTTACGAGGCCAAGGGCGACCTGAGCCGCGCGATCGACCTGTTGGAACGAATTGTCGCCAACAACCGTCGGGTCCTCGGCGACGATCATCCCAACACCCTGACCGCTCAGAACAACCTCGCCTGCACACTGACTAAGGCCGGCCAACTGGACCTGGCGATGGCCCTTCACGAGAAGACGATCGAGGCTCGTCGTCGGGTCCTCGGTGCCGATCATCCGGCCACGCTTGCGTCGGCCAACGATCTAGCCGGCGTCTATGAGTCCGCCGGGGATGTGTGGCGAGCCTTCCAGCTTTACCGGCGTACGTATGCCGACCGGCTTCGCGTCCTCGGTGAAGACCACCCAGATACCTTGACCTCCGCCAGCGACCTCGCCGACACATATGCTCGGGTCGGCAATCTGGGGCGGGCCATTCCCCTGAACGAGAAGACGCTGGCGGCGCGCCGCCGGGTGCTTGGGGATGAGCACCCGGACACATTGCAGTCGGCGAACAACCTCGCCGATGCCTACACCACAGCCGGGCGGCTGGACGCCGCGGTCCCGTTGCACGCGCGCACCCTCGCAGCGCGTCGCCGCATCCTTGGCGACAATCATCCGCAGACGCTGATCTCGGCGGGCAACCTCGCCTGTGCCTACCACCTCGACGGGCGGGCCGATCGGGCGTTGGCCTTGGCGGAATATGCACACGCGACGGCCCTTCGAGCCCTTGGCCCAGGCCATCCGCAAACGCTGAAGATAGCGCAGCTGCTCGCTGCGATGCCCAAGCGCCGACGCTAGCTAGGTCGTCGCCCTTGCCAAGGGCATGTCGGCTGTGTCAACGAGGACGTCTACGGATCGGTGCGGCTGCACGCGGAACATTCCGGTGGTGTACCAGCCGCCGTCGGCCCAGGCCACCCGGACACCGCCGCCACCCGTTATGATCTCGCCCACCAAGTCGAGCCGCCTCAGCGATAGCGCAGTCGGCGGATCGAGACTGATCGAGACTAAGGAACAGCGAGCCAGTTCAACCGTGAGATGGCCGTGCGCAGCCGGTCTTGGAACTCAGTTACGCGAGGCACATCCGTGTAAGGGTCAGAGTCGGCCAGCAGTTCGCGCAGCCTTCTCTTGATCATGGCCGATGCGGTGTGCTCGGCCGCGTCCATTGCCCGGTCGCCATCGTCGCTGGCTTGTTCTGGTTCGCCGGCGATGAAGCGTACGCGCGCCAGCCGGATGTACGAGAAGACCTTGTTCCGTCCCTGTCCCTCGCCGACGTTCGACAGGTGGTGAAGAACGCGTTTCTCTACCTCAGCCGCCAGGGCAGGATTGTCTCGCGCCAGTACGAGGTAGGTTGCGGAGGCCATGGCGGAGAGTTCCGCCTCTGACATGTCGATCGCCCTGTGCCACGTAGAGACAGCCGTTGCCCGGTCTTCATTCGTGGCCTGAGCATAGAGATCTTGCGACAGGCTCAGCGCGCTCTGTACTTCCGGAACGCAGGAGGGGCCAAGGAAGCACAGCCCTTCTTCGACCCGCTTCGTGGCGAGGACTGCGCGCAGGACGTTGAACCGGTGACGGTCTGAAGGGAGCTGGTTGATCGCAAGATCGTGCAGGCGGACGGCGGTGTTGGGCCGGCCGAGCCACTTCATGAGCTGGGCCATGTCCGACAGGATGCTGATAACCAGCAGGGGTGCCCGGGGGTCAGTTGACTCGCGGGCGGCCTGGAGCCCGTAGGTGAGGTAGCGCTGTGCCGGGCCGGGCATCTGCGAGTCGTGGCACAGCCAGCCGACCAGCCCGGAGAGCTCGGCGATGGCGGCCAGAAGGCGGTTGCCGGTGCGCTCGCTGTAGCTGGCGTGCTGGGCCAGGTCGACGGCGTACTTGAGCTGGCCGACCGCAGCTTCACGGCTCAGCGCCCCGCCGCTCTCGGCGTCGGTAGCGGCGAAGTAGCGGGTGGAACGCTCGATGGCTTCTACGTCGCTCACGCCGATGCGCCGGACACCTTCGTCCTTGCCGGGCAGACGGCCGGGCGGCACACCGAGCCACCGGGCGACCGGGGCCAGCAGCGCCGGGCCGGATATGGCCTTGACCGCTTCGGTCAGCGTCTCTCGCCTGGTCAGCATGTCACTCCTCACGAAAATGCCCAGCTCGTCCAGCGTGCGACCGGCGGCCCACGGTTGCCGGTGCGGTGGCTCTGGGGGCTGACCGTCGCGCAGCTGCGGCCAGATCACCTCCACCGGCACCGGCACGCCCCAACCGTCGCTGAGCACGGCGGCCACCACGTCGGGGTTCTGGCTCTTGCTCCCGGCCAGCCAGCGCTGCACGGTGATGTGGTCATACGCAGTCTTGACGCCGTGCATCTGCCAGCCACGGTGGTTGATGGCCTCGGCGAAGCGCTCCAACGAGCTGTAGCCGGCGCCACGGATCAAGGTCTCCAGGCCGGGGTTGACGATGCGTTTGGGGCGCCTCATCATGGATTGCCCTTCCTCGATGGTCATAGGTGCTCCATCGACTCTCACGGTATCCGCCGTGGCCGACGCCGTAGACGATCTGAAGCGGACACGCACCTTTCGCGCACCCTGGCCACGCGATGCTCTGTGATCTCTGCGGCGGCTTGGCATCAGCGTTAGCTGACCAAGGCACCGGACTTCCCCGGCAGACCGGGAGAGGACAACGGGACTCACACGTACGGGCCCCTCTCCCGCTCAGGGAAAGTTCGGTGCCCTCATCGAGGGAAACCTTGGCGCGAACGGCGCGTACGCCTGAACTTGCCAGATGGCAGCGCTGTTGCCGCCGGGCTTGCTCGGAAGGGGTGGTGTTCGTGGGGTTGGCCGTGGTTGGCCTGGTGGCGCTGGCGCTCCTCATCGGCTTCGCAGCCGGGTTCGTGACCTTCCGGCGGTCGCTGCGTTGGTGCCCGGCCTGCGGGGCGGGGTTGCGCTGCGTCGAGTGCGCCGGCCGCAGGGCGGTGATGTCCTGATGGGCTCGCTCGCCGGCGACGACTGGCCGGAGATCTCGGCACAGATCGTCGCCTACTACCGCGACGTGCTGGTCACGCGCGAGCGGTACGTGCTGGTACAACTTGATGCTCTGCACCGTCAGTTCCCGGCCGAGGTCGATTGTGACCGTTGAGCAGAACGAGGAGCAGGCCGAGCCGAACCAGACCATGCAGCGCAACGATCTGCTGCGCCGGGCACGTCTGCGTAGACCCTCGCCCCGTGATCCGACGTGTCCCATGTCTCAACGAGAGTTGGCCGAGGCGGTCACCGCGCACGTCTTCCGTACCACCAAGCGCGACGTGCCTCTGGATCGGCACTACATCAGCAGACTGGAACGCGGACGGTCACGGTGGCCCGTCGCCGACTACCGTGACGCGTTCCGCGTCGTACTTGGCGTAGCGACCGATGCCGAGTTGGGGTTCTACGTCAAGCAGCGGGTACCCGGCTCGCGCTCAGCGCCACCTGCGCCGACACCTGGGATAGCGGCGAACAGGGGCGCTACCGAGCTTCTCGACGGCGATACCGCCTCCGTGCAGCTCGTCATCAGCCCCGGCATGGCCATCGTGCTCGTACCGGTCGAGGCTGTCACGTTGGCTGTGCTGGTCTCCAGCAGATCGAGCGCGTGACCGTGACCCGTGCTGGCCCGCTCTCCAGCAGTTCCGGGAGGTGCCTACCGCGGCTCGGTTGAGTTGGTCCTGGTCAAGTGGTGAAGGCGGCTTTCCAGAGGGCGAGCCAGGCGTGGGCAGGGGACAGTGCCTGATTGAGCAGGTGCGGAACCAGACGGGCTGGGGCGGGCAATGCGGGGGATGTTGATCAGGTGAATGCGGAGGGTGGTGCCGCATGCGGCGGCGTAGCGAGCGGTGCCAGTCAACGTGCCGAAGGCACACAGCAGGTTGTGACAGATCGCGGCGAGGATGGCCCAGGCGGCGTTGGCGGGGAACCGGCCGGAGGGCTGGTGTGCTCCGAGCCCGTCGATGAGGTCCTCCACCTCGGCGACGTGTACGACGGTCAGCGCCGCGGCCGGGTGCCGGTCGCGGACGGGGTTGTCGGGCGGGCCCCGACAAGCGGGGCAGGTCGACCGGCCGAGGAGGCGTGAGGTGGTTGCCACCTCGATCGTCGGGCGTGTGTCTCGGGAGATGATGCTGGACAGGCTTCAATGAATGAGTCCACCCATACCGCGGACCAGACCGCGCCCGACGCGACAAGCCATGCCGAGCGGTGCACCAGGCTGGTGACCGGTGCAGGGTGTCGGGTTCGTGGTGCGGGTTGCCGACCGCAGACTGCCTGGCCATGATCGTGATGGTGGTGAAGCTCATCAGGTGCTCCAGGTGTGAGACGGCATTGGGAGACTCGGGCGGCGAGACTGCCGGCCGCAAGGACTGCACGAGCTAGGAGGACCCAACTCGCCGTAGATGCGGCGCTCCTTCCCCGTGGCCGCGTTTCGGTCCGATGTCTTGCCCCTCAAATGCCTGCTGTGGGGCTCCAACACCACGCGTGCGTCAGGGCGGGCACCCAACAGCGACCCAACAGACCCCAGCTGTTGGGTAGAACACAGCGGAAGCGGCAGCGGGATGAACGCCAGCTCCTCCGGCGGGAGCCAAGCCGGGACGGCACCAGTCACGTTTGTCTTATCGGTGCCGATGGCATCGACCGCCGCGCCGCGTGGGGGTCGCCGGGGGTTCGGCTATCCCGCGGCTGAGGCGGCGCGTTCGGCCTGATCGCGTCGTGTGGACGAGCTGCTGGGCGCAGAGTCGGTCGCTGTGAGCCCTGCGGTCCGTCCGTATACCGCGTCGATGGCCGCCTGCACCTTCACGGCGATGCTCTTGAGATGGTGGGGCGACGGAGCCCCGACGACCAGCCCAGGGGGCCTAGGTAGTCGGTATCGCCGCGCACCCCGACGCGAGCGGCACGGGGAGAACAGCCGCTCCGGGCACCGGGATGCCGACACCGGCGGCCTCTGGGTCTGATGTGTTACCCGTGATGCCGCTGTTGGTGCCCAACACCATGCCCGCGTCGGCCGGTGGACCCAACAAGGAACCCAACAGACTGGTCGCTGTTGGGTGCGGCGCGCTGTATGTGGTGGTGTTGGGTGGGGGCGACCAGGAGCGCCGGCTGGCCGGCGGGGATCGCCTACTCCAGGTGATGTTCGGCCTGGCACCCGCGGTGGATAAATGGGGCAACAAGCATCGCCTGTTGGGTGGATCAGGCATCCACTGTTGGGTGGACTATGTATCTACTGTTAGGTGGATTGGCCATCGACTGTTTGGCTGATCTGGTAGTGAGTGTTCCCGCTGTCGGTGCCGCCCGCGGCCAAGCTCGCTTGGAGCCTGCTGAAGCTGTCGGGACCGATGAGCTGACCACCGGCTCGGGATATACCATCCACGGTCGACGGAACCCAGCCGGCCGACCAACCTGGTGATGAGTTCGAGCCCAGTCCATTCGTTGTCGCAGCGTCACACCGACACGTGGGCGGCCCGCCGATGCGACGCAGGCCAGGCATCGCCCGAGCCGACCATGACCACGGTCCAGGCAGAGCTTACCCGCGCCGCTGCCCGACGGACCCCGACCGAGCTGAACCTCGACCACACCCGGCTTGAACACCTGCCCCGCGCCTGTCCGCGCGCATCGGGTCGCTCCTCGCTGGTTGGCCGGCGCCGACCTCGGCTGTTGGGTACAACAGCTCGCGGACGGCCGCCGCTTCGTTGGGTGCTGTTGGCAACCAACGCCAGGCGAGCCGTGGCGTGCCGGGCTGCTGATGGACATTTGGTAGGTGCGAACACGGCCAGTCGGCGCGGGAGCCACCCGCCCGATGAGCACTTTCCACCAGCGTCGTACCGACCTCCAGAGACGTGCCACTGCATCATCCAGCAGCGCCAACGCGACCCAAGGCGACCCAGCCGGTGTCGTCGCCGACGCAGCGGCCACCGGGCGGCGACCCGACGACCGCGGCAACGGCCCGCCTCCCGCCGACGGCAGGTCGCGGTTTGCGTCGCGGCGCGCGGCGACCCACACACCAGGCGGGTCGACCGGACGACGACCCACCGCTGAGCTGCGACGCCGCCGCTGATCCGGCCTTGCTGACCCAAGGTCAGCCGGGCTACCATTTCGCCGCCTCGCTGCCAGACAACGGTCGATCCGGAACCCGTGCCCGCACGGACGACGAGCCGCTCCACCTTCGCATCGAGTTCGTCCAGCGCACCGGACCGGTCATGGTGCCGGTCGCCTTGCTCGGTGTGCTGTACCAGCCCGCCCCCCAGGATCGTTCCAGCATGTCGACGACGTACCACTCGGCGAGATGGGCTGCGGTGGTGGGTAGCGGTCGGGGTCGAGGTTGAGCTGGTCGGCGATCTGGTCGTAGGACAGGTGCTCGCGAGCTGTGCGGACGCTGCCTGTACAGAAAGACCCGAAGAGCCTCCAACGGCTACAGCTACTACGGCCTGCGAGCCGGTACCAGCCGACCACTCCGCTGCTCCACCGCGGTTATCTTGCGGTGACCGAGTCGTCGTTCGATCTGGAAGGACCTGCCCGCGAACTTGTGCCGGCGGCTGGAATCCTGCCCGGCCGCCGGCTCTCGCTGCCGCTGGGGCTAGGCCGAGACTCTTTCCCGTTGCGGCATGTCGGCACCGTTGATCGGGTGCGCACGTTCGGCCGGACCTTCGGCCCGTTCGACCTGCCGTAGGCGGGTCGCGGAGATACCGAGCCGCCGTGCGAGCTCCGCTTGGGTCATCGCGGGGAACTTCCCGCGAAGGTTCGCCGCAAGTTCCCGGGTCTCCGCGGTCGGCCGCCAGGGCGTCTTCGCGGCCTTCCAGCGCGGCGCCGACCGCCGGGTGAACGGTTCGGACGTAGCTAGGTGGACCGTGTCCGCGACGGGCTGCGGTGGCAAGGTGGCAGGTACAGCGTCCTTCGAGTGCTCCGGCATGGTCTGCGCACCCATGGCGGCGGGCGCTGGGTGGCTCTGGCCGCCGCGGGTGATGACCTCCACCACGAGCAGGAACGCTACCGCTGGCCACGCCGAGATGCACCGGGCAACCACGGATGGCTCAGCGGCCAGTACGTTGGCGGGTCACCGACGCGACAACGCCGGTCCAGAACGCCAACCACGCCGACCAACGATGACGGCGCCCGTCACCGAGCGCGACGGTGGCGACAACCATCATCCCGTCGACCGAGATCGGCAACAGGGCGGCGATCAGCTGACTGCCCGTACCGCAGGGCAAGGCTAAGCATGTGCGAGTACGACGCCAGCGCAGCAATGGCGGCCAGGATTGGAGCGCCTGCAAGCGAGGCCCAGCGACGCAACGTCATGTCGCACCCCCCGGCCCTATGTCTCCGGCGTCTGTTCCTGGCGTGTCGTCGTCGGTCGGGCCCTCAGCGTCGCGACGGGCCCCCGCCATGGCCAAGGTCAGACCGACCCGGATGGTGCGCCCGTTCTTGTCCGTGCGGATCTTGGCGACCAAGGCGATGTGTACGCAGTGGAGTTCATGCAGGAGTTGGTCAAGGAAGTCGGTCGGGACGTGTCTGCTCCTGACGTAGCGGCATGTCGTGGTGTTCGGATGTGCATGTCCGCCCTTCGGTGCGTCGGCGGCGGTCGTGAGGTAGAACTTCGCGGCATCCGGCGACCGCCGATCATGCCCGGTCCAGCATGAGGAGACAGGACCGGCTGCATGATCGAGTTTCGGTTCGCCGGAGTTGGAAAGTGTTGCGCTGTCAGGAGTAGCGAAGGCGGTCATCGTGCACCGCCCTTGCGCCTTGAACTGGGCAAACGCACCGGCAGGGGGTCACCGATTACCAGGGTGGGGCGGTTCGCATGCTGCATCGTCCGGCCCACAGCGACTCTGACCTGCTGTTATGTCGATGCTCATCGACCATTGCGCGAACCGCTCGGCAGAGGAACGCCCGTGGGCGCGCGGCTACAACGCCAACACCGCACAGGGCGTTGCGGGTGATCCCCGTATGCATGCACAATGCATGTATGGTTGCTCTCCAGATCCGTGATGTGCCAGAAGACGTCCGCGACGCGTTGGCGGCCCAGGCTAGGGCGCGGGGCCAGTCGCTGCAGGCGTACCTGCTGGAACTGGTACAGACGCAGGCCCAACGCCTGCGCAACACAGCGGTCCTCGACCGTTTCGCCGGCCGGTCGGACGGGACCCGGGCGCTGCCCGGTGAGACGTCGGCCGAGTTGGCGCAGCAGCGCGGAGCGTTGGGCGATGCGGCGTGATCGTCGTGGATGCCTCGGCGCTTACCGACGCACTTGTCGACGATGGACCGATGGGTGATGCGGCGCGCGCCGTTTTGATGTCTGACCCGCACTGGGCGGCGCCTGCCCATCTGCTGGTCGAGGTGGTGTCGGTGATACGCGGTAAGGCGCTCGGGGGCAAGCTGGGGCTGCCCCGGGCTCGGGAGGCGATAGTGGCGCTGCCGACGTTGGTTATCGACCAGATCGCTCTCACCCAGTTGGTTGACCGGATGTGGCAGCTCCGCGGAAACATCTCCGCGTACGACGCTGCCTATGTCGCTGCGGCAGAGCTTCTTGCCTGCCCGCTTGTCACCGGTGACGGTCGGCTGGCGAAGGCGGCCGAGGTTCGCTGCGAGATCAGGTTGATCTCCGTGCCGTGACGCCGCTCGGTGTCGCGACTGCGCAGCGTGGGCCTGATCGGTCATCGCGCCCGCCCCTTGGACCTTGACCTACTCAAACGTACTGGGTTACCGGCGATCAGTAGGCGCGGCTCACGCGGCGACGCGTCCGGTCCACACCCGCCGTGACAGGCTTTTCTCGTCGCCTTCGGAACATCAGTGCGAGCCGCGGGCCTGGGTACGCTTGCTGCGTGACTGTCGTCATATAAGCCAGAGGGGCGCCGTAGCTGTCATCGGAGACGTGGGCGGGCACCTTGACCAGATCCAAGGCGCGCTGTCGTTCCTCGGCGCGATGGCCATGATCCTCGGCTGCCAACGGACCTCACGGTGATCCAGGTCGGTGATCTATCGATCGCGGTCCCGACAGCGAGGCGTCCTTGACCTCGTGGATGCAGTTCCATCCCGACGACGGCTACGTACCCTTCGATCAGGTACATGGACACTCGTCCGCGTTGCCTTCAGCGATCAGACCTGGCGCTGTCCCGACCGGGTCCGCCAACGTGCGACGGTTGATTGGGAAGCGCGGCATGTGAGGGTCCGAATCGGCAGGCGCTTGTTCACTCCGGTTCGACCCCAAGCACGGTCGAACCGGAGTTCTGAGCTGGCGACCACTGGTGCTTCACGACGCCGAGGTGTGGCGCGCGCAGCGCGCGTCGACCATGGCCTGCCCCCGAAGATGACCGGAACAGGCAACCCACACCACGACCGACAGCGGTCGCGGCAGTTCCTTGATGACACCCGCCATCAGCGGGCGCTGCAGCAACTTCAGCGTGCCCAGCGGGATCATGTGCGCCGTCGGCTTCACCAGGCGGTCCAGGTAGTCGTACCAAGAGATCATCGAGTCGCCGTTCACCGGATACAACTGACGCCGCGTCTCCTCTTGAGGACTCGTGGGTCCTCGTACGACACACCGAGCAGCTGGCCGTGCCACAGCGCCAGAGTCCGGTCAAGCTGGGATAGGTACATCCAGCGTCCTCGTTGCGCTGGGACGGATCGGGGGAGGGACATAGTTGGCGCTTACTGACCAGCAGTGCAGCTTCTTCCACGACCACGGCTACCTGCACGTGCCGGCGGTCTTCGCCGGCGAGTTGGAGGAGCTGTCGAGTGACCTTGACGCGTTGATGGACACGTGGGCGGAACGCACCAAGGGATGGACAGGGGCCTGGCGCGGGGCCTACATGGATGCCGAGACGGAGCGCCGCTCAGAGCTGGTGGCGCTGCACGACCTGCAGCTCTACTCCGCGGCGTGGGCGCGGGCCGTGGTGCACCGTCCGCTCGTGGAGACTCTGGCCCAGCTGCTCCAGTCGCCGGTGGAGCTCCACCACACGACGATGCATGTGAAGCCGCCGGAGACGGGTCATCCGTTCCCGATGCACCAGGACTACCCGTTCTACCCGCACACCACCGGCGCGTACATCGATGTGCTTGTCCACCTCGACGACACCTGCCATGAGAACGGCGAGATCCGGTTCCTCGACGGCTCTCACAAGCTTGGCCCGCTCGAGCACATCGTCGCGGACGACCATGGGACCAGGACGTCGCCGTTCCTGCCGGTCGAGCAGTATCGCCTGGAGGACACCGTGCCGGTGCCTGCCCGCCGTGGCGACGTGGTGCTGTTCAGCATTCTTACGGTGCATGGTTCGTACATCAACACGACCGACCGCTACCGGAGGTTGGTCCGGATGGGGTACCGCAGTGCGTCCAACCGGCAGCTCAGCGGGCAAAGCTTTGGCCGGCCAGGCCTGATGGTGCAAGGCCTGCGGGCACGGCGCCCGGACGATAAGCCGTTCCCGCAGTCGCTGTTCCAGACGCCAACTACCTAACCGAGGACGGACTACCTCGGTAGCACAGTCGCAAGCCGACGCGTCCGGCCAACCAAGGACTGCTGCTCGGCCTTTGGGCCCCTCCGGGCCGCCGGTCTTGACTTTGGGCTCCGTCGCCTGGAGGGTGTGGCGAGGCAACGGTCGGCCACGGCTCGATCGGGGGAGCGGGATGCCGGAAGCCGTGGTCCAGGCGCGTCCCGGGGCCCCGTACCGGCTGTTGTCACCTGCGTTTCTGCTCACCGCGGTGGCCGCGTTCATGGTGGCCATCGACAACCTCGTGGTCGTGACCGCACTGCCGGAGATCCGGCGCACCTTCGGCACCGGCATCGAGGGGCTGCAGTGGATCGTCAGCGCCTACACCCTCACGTACGCCGTCTGCCAGCTCTCCAGCGCGGCTCTTGGTGACCGCTTCGGCCGGCGCCGGGTCTTCCTCGCCGGCCTCGCGCTGTTCGTCGCCGCCTCGGCCGGCGCGGCGCTCGCCCCGACGGTCTGGCTGCTGGTCGCCGCCCGCGCGGTGCAGGGGCTGGGCGCGTCGATGGTCTCCCCGCTGGCGCTGGCCATCGTCGCCCACGCCACCCCGCGGGCCAGGCACGCGGCCGTTCTCGGCGTCTGGAGCGGGATCAGCGGCATCGGCAGCGCGGTCGGCCCGGTGGTCGGTGGGGCGATCGTGACCTCCGCGCCCTGGCAGTGGATCTTCCTGGTGAACCTGCCGATCGGGCTCGCGGTCCTGCCGGTCGCCTGGATGAAGCTCCAGGAGAGCCGCGGTCCGCACGACCGGCTCGACCTGCGCGGTGTGGCGCTGAGCAGCGTCGGGCTGCTGGCCGTGGTGTACGCGCTGATCAACGGCGACGACCTTGGCTGGACCCACCCGGCAGTGCTGGGCGGCTTCGTGGCGTGCGCGGTGCTGCTGCCGGCGTTCGTCGTCGCGCAGAGCCGGACCACGGAGCCGATGCTGCCGCCGGCCCTGCTGCGCCGGGGCGGCTTCGCCGTCTCCGTCTCGCTCTACGCGCTGATGACCTTCGGGCTGTTCGGCGCGATGTTCCTGGCCACGCAGTACTTCCAGAACGTTCTCGGCTACTCGCCGCTGCGCGCCGGGCTGGCGCTGGCACCGGCGGCGGTGCTACCCGTGCTGATCGCGCCCTTCACCGGCGTGATGTCCCGGCGCATCGGCGGCGGGGCGGTCCTCGCGCTGGGCCTGGCCCTACAGGCGGCCGGCCTGGCCGGGCTGAGCCTGGTCGTTGCGCCGGACGTCAGCTACCTGCGCATGCTTCCGGGCATGCTCCTGCTCGGCGTCGCGGCCAGCCTGTTCTTCGGCCAGATCTCCCGGGTCATCCTCGGCTCGGTGCCGGACCGGTACGAGGGCATCGCCTCCGGGACCGGGACGACCTTCCGCCAGCTCGGCACCACGCTGGGGGTCGCGGTGCTCGGCGCCACCTTCGCCGCCGCCGGTGGCTACCGCAGCGCGGCAACGTTCAGCCACGGCTTCCGTGTCGCCCTGTGGGCCGGCGCCGGGGTGGCCGGGCTCGCCGCGCTGCTGGCGCTGACGCTGCGGCGGGCGGACGAGCCCGGTCGGAGGCTCAGCATGAGCGACCGGGTCGGCATGAGCCGGCGGGTCGGCGCGGCGGGAGAGCCCGGATGAGCGGGGACAGGGACGAGGTCGTGGACGTGGCGTCCGTACACGGTCGGTTCCAGCCACTGCACCTGGGCCACCTGGAGTATCTGCTGGCCGGGGCGCGCCGCTGCCGCACCCTGGTGGTGGGCATCACCAACCCGGACCCGTGGCAGGTACGGGCCGAGCCGGCCGCGCCGCACCGGGGCGACGGCTCGGCCAACCCGTTCACCTACTACGAGCGCCTGCTGATGGTCGAGGGGGCCCTCCGGGACAGCGGGGTGGCGGACACCGCGTTCCGCGTCGTCCCGTTCCCGCACAGCTTCCCGGAACGGCTGCACCACTACCTGCCGGCGGAGGCGCGCATCCTGCTCACCGTCTACGACTCGTGGGGCGAGGAGAAGGAGCGCCGCTTCCGCGAGCTGGGCCGGGTCACCGAGGTGCTCTGGCGGCGCCACACCACGGTCACCTCCGGCACTGAGGTCCGCCGCCGGCTGCGGGCCGGTCTACCGTGGGAGCACCTCGTGCCCGCCGCCACGGCCCGCGTCATCCAGGGGCTGCCGGCCGGGCACCCGGCTCTCAACACGGGGAGTGCCGTTGGCTGACAAGATCTATCTCATCGCCCTGTGCGGCGCGGCTGACCGGCCCGAAGGCGGCACGCCCACGCCACTGGAGCAGGCCGACCTGCCCAACCTGGACGGTCTGGCGGCCCGCGGCAGCAACGGCCTGCTGACCCTGATCGACACCGACACGCCGCCGGAGTCCGACTCCGGCGCGCTCGGGCTGCTGGGCTACGACCCGGTGGCGCACTACGCCGGCCGTGGGCCGCTGGAGGGCTTCGGGATGGGGTTCCTGCGGCCGCAGGCTGCGGTGTCCACTGTGTGCTTCCGGCTCAACATGGCCAGCTTCGACCCGGCCCGCGCCGAGCTCGACCGCCGTACCGCGCGGGACCTGTCCGACGAGGAGCTGCAGGCGCTGCTGGAGACCGTACGGGCGGAGGTTTCGCTGGCCGACCTCGGTGCCTCGTACGAGGTCATGGGCTTCGGGCGGCACCGCGGCATCATCGCGTTCCATCACGCCGGCGCGGCGCTGAGCGGCGAGGTGACCAGCACCGACCCGCAGTACGAGCGGGTCGGCGCGTTCGGCGTGCCGCGCCGTACCCACGCCGCAGGGCCGCTGCCGTGCGAGCCCATTGTGGACACGCCGGCCGCCCGGCGTACCGCCCAGCTGGTCAACGCGTTCGTCGAGCGCAGCGCTGCCAGCCTCGAGGCGGCACCGGTCAACCGCAGGCGCCGGGAAGGCGGCCGGCTCGCGGCGAACCGCATCATCCTGCGCGACGGGGGTGACCGGCTCCCTGAGCTGAAGCCTTTCGAGGAGCTGCACGGCCGTACGCTGACCGTCTTCGGGCAGGTGCCCGCCGAGCGCGGACTGGCCCAGCTGATGGGCGCTGGCTTCGTCGACGGGCGCCAGCCGGCGGGGCAGGCGGACGCCGACTACTACCGCGACCTGGCCGCGGCGCTCGCCGCCGACCCCGCCGGTGTGGTCTACGTGCACGTGAAGGGGCCGGACGAGGCGGCGCACGACGGGGACGCGCAGGGCAAGACCGACGCCCTGGAGAGCCTGGACGCGCACTTCTTCGGCCAGCTGCTGCCCGCGGTCACCGCCGCGGACACGGTCATCGTCACCGGCGACCACGCCACCCCGTGGCGGCTGCGGATCCACAGCGCGGACCCGGTCCCGGTGGCCGTCGCCGGTCCGGGTGTGCCGGTGGACGAGGTCATGAGCTTCTCCGAGCGGGCGGCGGTCACCGGCCGGCTCGGCCACCGCCGGGCCTGCGATCTGCTGCCGGCGGTGACCACAGTGGGCCAACCAGGCCGGCACCACACCGGGGGAGAGGCCAATGCCTGACGCGGGCTTCCGGCAGCGGGCCGGCGCCACCTTCCGCAGCGTCATCAACGACCTCAAGCGCAACACCGAGGCGGCAGCGGCCGACCTGGGAGTCCCGCCCGAGGTGGTCGCCGGGGTCATCGCCGGAGAGCGGGACCTGCCGGCCGAGCTGCTGCGGCGCGCGGTTGAGGTGTGGCCGGTCAACGAGCGCGACTTCCTGCCGGTCCACGACGACGCGCCGGACGGCGTACGGATCTGCCGGGCGGCCGAGTCGGTCGCCACGAGCCGGGTGTTCCAGCGCGGCGGGGTCGACTACTACGAGTACCGCGACACCGCGATGAGCCGGCTCGCCATGTTCCGTCCAGAGTGGATCAGGATGCTCCAGCCGGTCTCCGACAGCCGGCCGGACAACCCTGCCGTGCAGTGGAACCGGGGGCACTTCCTCTACCAGTTCACCTACTTCGTCGGCGAGGTGAGCTACTACTACGAGTGGGAGGGGCGCCGGTACTGCGTCGAGATGAGCACCGGTGACTCGGTGGCCGGGCTGCCGTACGCCCCGCACAGCTTCACCTACCGGGCCGGCGGCTCCGGGCTGATCCTGGCGCTGACGTACGGCGGACGGCTGCTCGGCGACGCCCAGCAGGAGCTGGGCGCGCTCGGCGCTGACCTCGCCCAGCAGTACGCGCTCGCCGGCGAGCCCGCCGCAGCGGCGGTCCTGCGCGAGCACCTGGACGACACGATGACCCCGGTGGCCCGGCTCGCGGCGGAGAGCGGCGTGCCGCGGGAGCGCCTGGAGGACCTGCTCGCCGGTAAGGACCTGCCCAGCTACGAGGAGCTGGCCGCAGTGGCCCGGGTGCTCAGGGTCTCGGTCCGTGACCTGCTGCCGGTCACCGGCGACGAACGCGACGGCGTGTGCGTGGTGCGCGGGGAGTCAGCGCCGGCCTGGAGCTGGCCGGGCACGGGGCCGGTGGCGTACCAGGTCCGGGGTCTGGCCGGCACGCGGATCTGCCCGGACTCCCGGGGGCTGGAGCTGGCGGTGGTCGGGCGGGACCCGCAGCCCGCCATGCTGCGTACGGGGCTGCACCAGTACTGCTTCGTCATCGGCCCGGACCCGGTCCGGCTGCGCTGGCAGCCCGCCGGCGCGGTGCCCGCTGGCGCGGTGCCCGCTGGCGCGGTGCGGGAGGAGATCCTGCACCCGGACGACTCGCTCTACGTCAAGCCGTTCGTGCCGCACGGCTTCACGCAGCTGGCGGCGGGCCGCTCGACAGTGCTCGTGCTGCGCATCGGCGGCAAGGTCGCCGGCGACACCCGCCGGGAGGCGGCCGCGCTGGGCGCGCCGGCGCTGCGCCGCCTCGTCCGCGACACGGCCCAGTGGTACGACCCGGCGCAGCGGCATGATGCGGCACAGCGGCCTGATGCGGCACAGGCGGGTCCGCGGTGACGGCACCGGCGGTCGTCTACACCGACCCCGCCTGGGCTGTGGTCGACGGGGCCAGGGTCGACCCGGCCACCGCAGTGGTCGAGCACGAGGTGTACGGCGACGCCCTGCGGCTGCGCATCGGCCCGTTCGCGGACGGGCGCTACCGGCCGGAGTCGCCGGCCCTGCGGGAGCTGGTGTCCGGCGCCGCCGCGCTCGTGGTGTACCGCTGCCAGGTGACACCGGAGCTGCTCGACGCCGCCGGCCCGCAGCTGCGCGTGGTGGCCCGGCAGGGCGTCGGCACCGACAACCTCAACGCCGGCCTGCTGGGCGAACGCGGCATCATCGGCTTCAACGTGCCCGACTACTGCGTCGACGAGGTCGCCGCGCACACGGCCGCGATGGTCCTGGCCTGGGAGCGCGGGCTGGTCGCGCAGCACAACGACCTGGCGGCCGGCCGCTTCGACATCTACCACGGCCGGGTGCCGCGCCGGCTGGCCAGCCGTACGGCGGGCATCATCGGGCTGGGGCGTATCGGCAAGGCCGTGGCCGCCCGGCTGCGGCTGTTCTACAGCCGGGTCCTCGCCGTCGACCCGTTCCTGCACGCCGACCACATGATCGGGTACGGCGTGCACAAGGTGGAGCTGCCCGAGCTGCTGGCCGAGTCGGACGTGGTGCTGCTGCACTGTCCACTGAGCCCGGACACGCGCGGGATGGTCGACGCCGCCGCGCTGCGCCGGATGCGCGCCGACGCACTGCTGGTCAACACCGCCCGGGGCGGGCTGGTGGACCCGGAGGCGCTGGCGGACGCGCTGGACCGGGGTCTCATCGGCGGCGCGGCGCTGGATGTCTTCGTGCCCGAGGACCCCACCGCGAGCCAGCGGTACGGACGCATCCTCAAGCTGCCGAACGTGCTGGTGAGCAGCCATCGGGCGTTCCTGTCGACGGAGTCGGAGCTCAGCTGCCGGCGCCGCGTGGCAGAGGGCATCCGGCACGTCCTTGCGACCGGCGCCCCGCCGGCCACCGGGCACGTGCCCGGCTCCGCGGTGTCCAGCCCCCCGCTCACTTCGGAGGTACCGCGATGATGCTGGGCGGTCGCCGTAGCGGCGACGAGACGGTCGAGGTGCGCAGCCCGTGGGACGGGCGCGTGGTCGGCCGGGTGGCGGACGACAGCGTCGAGGACGTGTCCCGGGCGGTCACCACCGTGGCCGGGTACGACCGCAGGCTGGACGTCGCCGCCCGCGCCGAGATCCTGGCCACTGCCGCCGGGCTGCTGGCGCAGCGCCGCGAGGAGCTGGCCGACCTGGTCACCGCGGAGGCGGGCATCTGCGCCCGGGACAGCCGTACCGAGGTCGACCGGGCCGTGGCCAACCTGCGGGTCGCGAGCGAGGAGTGCCGCCGGATCCGGGGCGAGACCATCGAGATCACCGTTGGCGGGACGCCCCGGCTCGCGCTGACCCTGCGCGAGCCGGTCGGCACGGTCGCCGCGGTCACCCCGTTCAACCGGCCGCTCAACCAGGTCGTGGTGAAGGTCGCCCCGGCGCTGGCGATGAACAACGGCGTCGTGGTCAAGCCCTCGGAGAAGGCGCCGCTGAGCGCTCTGGCGCTGGCCGCGATCCTGCACGAGGCCGGCCTGCCGGAGAGCATGCTGGCCGTGGTCACGGGGCAGCCGGGCACGGTGGGGCCGGCGCTGGTCGCGCACCCGGCGGTGGACATGGTGACGTTCACCGGCAGCGTCGCCACAGGCGAGGCGATCGCCCGCGCGGCCGGCATGCGCAAGCTGCACCTGGAGCTCGGCGGCAACGACCCGCTCATCGTGCTGGCCGACGCGGACCTGGAGCGGGCCGCCCGGCTGGCGGTCGCCGGCGCGTTCGGCAACGCCGGGCAGTCCTGCCGCGGCGTGAAGCGGATCATCTGCGTGGCCCAGGTCGCGGACGAGCTCGCGGACCTGCTGCTGGCGCGGGTGCGGCGGCTGCGCTGCGGCGACCCCGCCGACCCGACCACGGACATCGGACCGGTCATCTCCGCCGACGCCGCGGCAGTGGTCGCCGGCCGGGTCGACGCCGCGGTCGGCGACGGCGCGGTGCTGCGCCACGGCGGCGGTCACCGGGGTGCTCTCGTGCCGCCGGCCGTGCTCGACCACGTCGACGCGGCCAGCGAGCTGGTGGCCGTGGAGACGTTCGGCCCGGTCGCGCCGATCATCCGGGTCGCCGACGCCGACGCCGCTGTGGCGGTCGCCAACAGCACCCCGTACGGGCTGCAGGCCGGTGTGCTCACCCAGAGCTTCCCGGCGTTCCTGGAGATCGCGTCACGGCTGCGGGTCGGCGCGGTGGCGCTCGACGACGGGCCCAACTTCGACTCGCCTTACATCCCGTTCGGTGGTGTCCGCAAGAGCGGGATCGGGCGGGAGGGCATCGCGTACTCGATGGCCGAGATGAGTACGGTCAAGACCGTCGTCCTGCCGCGTGTGCACGGCGTGGCAGCCACGTCAAAGCAGTAGCAGTCAATGCACCAGCGACCGAAGCGGTAGCGACCGAAGTAGTAGCAACCGAAGCGGCAGCAGGAGACGGGGGCTTGTTGATGAGCGCGCTGGTCGGGGTACGCCACGGGTTGTTGCGGCTGGAGGCGGCCTGGTGGATGTCGCGGACGTTCCTGTCCAACCTGACCACGTGGGCGGCGCTGGTCGGCTGGGTCGCCGCCGACCCGGATCTCACCTCGTGGGGACGGATGGCGGCGCTGCTGGTGGCGGTTACCGCGCTCAACGGGGCGATGTTCATCATCAACGACCTCCTGGATGCCGAGGGCGACGCGGTGACCGCGCCGTACCTGCCGCTGCCCAGCGGGCTGCTCTCGCGGCGCCAGGCCTGGCTCGCGATGGGGGCGGGGCTGCTCACCGCCGTACTCTGCGTGCTCCTGGCCGCGCCGTCGGCTGGGCGGCTGGCGGTCGCGGCAGGGCTCATCCTGCTCGGGACCATCCCGTCGGCCGGCTACTCCAAGGTGAAGGACCTCGGCATCTGGGGTTCGCTCACAGTGGCGCTGCCGCAGTGCATCGCCGCGGTGGTGGCCTGGGTGCTGGCCGGCGGCGGGCCGGCCGGCGAGCTGCTGCTGGTGCTGGCGTACCTGATGCTGGCCTGCGTATCCAACAACATCCTGGCGGCGCTGCGGGATGTGGAGAAGGACCCGGAGGCGGGTAACCGGACGCTGGCCGTACGCCTCGGCGCGCCGAGGGCGTTCCGCGCCGCCGCGCTGACCGGGTTCGCCGCCCTGGCGCCGGTGCTCGTGCTGGCGGCCGTCCGGCCGGGCTGGTGGGCGCTGGTGTTCGCGGGTGTGGGCGCCGCGATCCACCTCTTCTGCTACCCGCGGCTGCTGCGCAGCTTCGCCGACCCGGAGCGCGACCGCACGCAGCGGCTGGCCGACCAGCGCCTGTGGAAGCTCGGTGAGTACGTCCGGCACAGCTCGGTGGTTGCCGCTTTCAACCCTGTCGCGGGGCTGGTCGCCGGGGTGGTCCTGTACGCGTGCCTGCGCGGCGGCTACCGCGTCTACAACAGCCGGCTGGTCAGCGGCGCCATCCACCGCTCCCTGTCCGGCCCGGTCACGGTGTCCGCCCGTGGCTAGCGCGGGCCCTCGTGTCGCCCGACCCGCACTGTCCAGGATGGAGCCTGATATGACCGGCGTGCTGACCGTCGCCACCTACAACCTTTACCAGGGCGCCAGCCTCATCCCTGCCTACGGTGCCGAGACGCTCGCCGAGATGGCCGAGGCGCTGCGCCAGGCGTACCAGCAGATGACCAGGACCGACTTTCCGGGGCGGGCCGCGGCCATCGCCGGCCAGCTGGCCGCGCACCGGCCGGACGTGGTCGGTGTGCAGGAGGTGGCCCGCTGGCAGCACGGCGAGCAGGAGTGCGACTTCCTGGAGCTCCTGCTCGCCGGGCTGGCCCGGGCCGGCCTGCCGTACCGTGCGGTGGCCACGGCGGTCACCTCCACCACGGCGCTGCACACCGGCGGCGAGGTCGTCGGCATGACCGACCGGGTCGTGCTGCTCGTCCAGGCGGACCCGCCAGCCGGGCGGCTCACCGTCGGCGCGACCGGGCAGCAGCTCTACACCGCCCGGATCGAGCTGCCGGTGCCGTCCGGTCTCGTGGTGACCAAGCTCCGCGGCTGGCCCTGGGCTGAGGTGGAGGCCGGCGGTCAGCCGCTGCGGATCGTCACGACGCATCTGGAGGCGTTCGACGCGGACGTCCGGCTGGCCCAGGGGCGGGAGCTGGTGGACGCGCTCGACGCCAGGGGGCTGCCGGCGGTGGTGCTCGGTGACCTCAACACGGGTCCGGAGGACGAGACATACGCGCTGTTCCGCAAGTGTGGGTTCCATGACGCGTGGACCGACGCGCACGGGGACGCCGACGGCCACACCGGGCTCCAGGCCAGCACCCTGGACAACGACGTCTCAAGGCTCGACCAGCGGTACGACTACGTCCTGCACCGGGCACCCGGCCTGGCCACCGCCTCGGCGGCACTGGTCGGCGCGGACGCGGGCAGCCGCCTGCCCTCAGGGTTGTGGGCTTCGGACCATGCGGGTGTGGTGGCGACCTTTGGCCGGGCGGCGGGCTAGGTGCGGCTCAGTCTCCTGGAGTGCGGCTCGTCTCCTGAGGTGTAGCTCAGCTCCTGAGGTACGGCTCATTCCTGAAGCTGCTGCCACTCGCGCAGGCGCTGGAGCTGGAAGACGTCCTGCACCGAGGCGATCTCCGCCGTCAGGTGGCTGGCTACGCCCAGTGAGCTGATCGACCGGTAGGTGTTGCGCAGCGCAGTGACGACCGCCCGCAGCCCCTGGTTGGCGTAGATGACCACGGAGACGCCGGCCTTTGCGGCGTCGTCGGCATGCCAGTCCGGGTAGGTGGTAGGCACGACCACGACGGGCAGGCGGCTGCGCCACTCGCCGAGAAACTCGAGGACCTCGGCGTTCGTCGGTTGCTTGGAGTGCACCAGCACCGCGTCGGCGCCGGCGTCGGCGTACCGCCGGCAGCGCGCGACCGCCTCGTCAACGCCCAACCCGCAGATCAGGGCCTCGGTACGGGTGATCAGGTAGAAGTCCGAGGTGGACTGTGCCCGCTTGGCCACCTCCACCTTCCGGGCG
The DNA here is from genome assembly GCA_035650075.1 of Micromonosporaceae bacterium. Classification (GTDB taxonomy): domain Bacteria; phylum Actinomycetota; class Actinomycetes; order Mycobacteriales; family Micromonosporaceae; genus DASSUC01. The sequence continues at coordinate 42,743 of DASRII010000282.1, forward strand.
AAGGCATCGGCGTCGACCAGCTCATGGCCGGTGTCGACGAAGCTGTTCATCTTCGGGTAGGACTTGTCCTCGATGCACACGGCGGTGATGCCGGCCCGCTCGTACTCGTGCACCATGTGCGCCACGTTGATGTTGTTGCCGAAGCCGGTGTCACAGTCCGCGACCACCGGGATCCGGGTCACCTTCTGCACGTCGGCCGCTGCCTGTAGGTACTCCGTCATGGTGAGCACGCTGGCGTCGGGCAGGCCGCGTACCGCGGAGATCTCGAAGCTCGACGCCCACAGCGCGGCGAAGCCGGCCTCCTGGGCGAGGAGGCCGCCGAGGGCGGAGTGCACCCCCGCGGCCTTCACCAGTGTGGACGCTGCGAGCGTCGCCCGGAATGACGGGTAGGTCGTCCGCTGCACAGGTCCCCCGCTTCGTACGCTGCCCTGGCTTCCCGGCGTTACGTTCCGCGGCCCGCAGCATGCGGCACTGCGCGCTGCGAGCGGTTGCCAGTAGAGCAGCGCGGTTTGTCACACGCAACCTGTGGCCGGCAGCGGCGGAGATGTCCACGATGGACTGTGTGGCCATCCTGGAGACGGGCAGGCTGCCCGCCATGGCGGTGGCCTTCCGGCGCACTACAAGGCTGCCAGCAGCGCATGTGCGGCGGTTGCCCGGTCGTATACCACGGGAGAGCCACCCGCCCGGTCCGCGCCGAGCGCCTCGTCGACGATGGCTTCGACGTGCTGCGGCCGTACGCCGTAGGAACCTAGCGCGGTCGCGAAGCCGGCGGTGGCGAGGAGGTCCTGGACCGCCTGGCCGAGCTCTGCGGGGGAGCCCACCCGCAGGATGCCGGCCAGGCCGGCCAGCCGGTTGGCCAGGAAGCCAGGCCCGCGGGGGTCCCGGCACTGGAGGTCGTTGGCCGCGGCGGCCGGCAGCAGGTGTGACAGCGCGAGCGCGCAGGCAAGGCCGTGGGGAATGCCGTACCTGACCGTCAGCGGGTAGGCGAACGCGTGGCCCACGGTGGTCCTGGTCCGGTTGATGGCCAGGCCCGCCTGGAGCGCGAGCGCGCTCATCGTGGCGCGGTCCGTCAGTAGCCGCCTGGTGGTGAGCAGCTCCACCAGCCCGCGGCCGGCCTCCTCCGCGAGCCACCGCGACTCCAGCGTCGACCGGATCGACCAGTAGGACTCGAGAGCGTGTGACAGCGCGTCAAAGGCGCAGCTGAACATCAGTGCCGGTGGGCAGGTGGCGGTGAGGAGCGGATCCACCACCGCCACGTCGGGCCGGGCGCGGTCGGTGTCCAGCGAGTGCTTGATGCCGTCGACGTAGACGGTGGCGAACTGGGTCACCTCGCTGCCGGTGCCGGCGGTGGTCGGTACGACGACCAGCGGCGGCACCGCGACCGCGTCGTCCGGCGGTGCGCCGCGAAGCAGGTCGAGCGCTGCCGGCCGGTCCGGCGGCAGCAGGCGCACCATCTTGGCGGTGTCCATCGCGGACCCGCCGCCAACGCCCACCACCAGGTCGGCGCCGCTGCCCCGGAGCGCCCGGCAGCCGTCCAGCACGTCGTCCAGGACGGGGTTGGCGCGGAACCCGCTGAACACCTGCACCGGCAGGTCGCCGAGCCGCTCAAGAGCCCTGGACCTGGCGATCCCGCGGTCGCTGCCGACGAGCAGGACCCGGCCCGGCCGGAAGCTCGTGGCCACGGCACCGAGCCGGTCGGCGGCGCCGGTGCCGAAGATCAGCTCGAGGTCGACGGCTCTCCCCTCCCTTGCGCCACCGCTGTCCGGAACCGCAGCGCCAGCTCCGGCAGTGTGCCCAGCCTCGTCACCCGGGGCGGCACCGCGGACCGGTCGGCGCAGATATGGACGACGATGAGGTGTGGACCGTCCGCCGCCTCGATGTGCTGGAACGCGACATCCACGCTTCGGGCGTCGTGGCACTGCGTGCTCGTCCGGTAGCCGAGGCCGAGGCCGAGCTGTGTCCACCGCACCGACTCCGACCCGGTCCGCTGCGCGCCGGTGGACTCGTAGCTGCGGTTGTCCAGGACCACATGCACGAGGTTCGCCGGCGCGTACGCTCCCACCGTCGCCGCCGTGCCGAGGTGCATGAGAGCCGCGCCGTCGCCGTCGAGCACCACCACCCTGCGACGCGGCTCGTTGAGCGCCGTGCCGAGGCCCAGGGCGAGGGCATGGCCCATGGACCCGGGCACGTAGAAGTTGAGCGGCCGGTCCGCAAGGGAGCTCAGCTCCCTGCTGATGAGGCCGGTCGTGGCGTACACGATGTCGGCCTTGAGATGCGGGATGAGCGCGGACAGCGCCTCCCGCCGGCGAAAGGCCTGAGCAGGTCTGGTGTCGGGGCCGGCCGCGACATCGCCCACCGAGCCCTTCGGCACCAGGATGCATGCGGGCCGTCCCGCCGAGCGCGCCTCGTCGACCCGGTCCAGCAGCTCACGCAGGCTCTCGCGGTGCGGTTCGAGGGTCCAGTGTGGGACCTTGAGGACGTCCAGCAGCCGGTGGCTGGTGCGGCCCATGACCGCGTGCTGCGGCTCGTCCTCGGCCGGATCCGGCCATCCCCGCAGGCTCATGAACACCAGCACCGGCAGGTCGAACACTGCCAGCAGCGACGTGAGCGGGTTGACGAGGTTGCCGAAGCCGGAGTTCTGGACCAGGACGGCGCTGCGTACGCCCGCCAGCTCCGCGCCTGCGGCCATGGCGAGCGCGGCGCCCTCGTTCGCGGCCGAGACGTAGCCGGATGCCTGCCGCTCGAGAAGCTTGATCGGACCGTTGAAGTAGGAGCAGGGTACGCCGGTGACAAAGGCCACCCCTCGTTGTCGCAGCTCCTCGCAGAAGTCCGTGGCCGGGATCATCATGCCCGCTGCCACGATGGACCTGGGGCTGACATCGTCAGCCCCTGTGCTGTCACGTCCCCTGTGGACACACTGCCTCCGGCCTGGCTGCCTGACGCCACCACCGCATGGGTCGGCGAGGACCATTGTCGCCATCGAGGCCGGGGACGTCACGCCCGCCAGCGGCCCACACCGTGGTGGCCGCGGCCGGCGCGTGCCCGCTCGCCGCCGTCCCTCGGCTGGACCACCCGCACGGAGTTGACAGGAGGGGAGTAGCTCAATACTTTTTGAGGCAGTGAGAGATGAGCTTTCTACAGTAGAGGCGCGGGCGCGGGTCCACGCCGCATTAGGCGACCCGGGCCGGCTGGCCATCGTCGACGCTCTCGCCCTTGGGGACGCCTCACCGGGACAGCTCGCGACCCAGCTCGGGATGGCGACCAACCTCGTGGCCCACCATCTCAACGTGCTCGCCAGCGCTGGGCTGGTCGGCCGTTGCCGGTCAGAGCACGACCGGCGGCGGACCTACGTCCGGCTGTGCCCGCAGGCGCTGACGGCGTTGCGGACGCCGGCCGCGGCAGCGCCGCCGCGGGTGGTGTTCGTGTGCACCCGTAACTCCGCCCGCTCCCAGCTCGCCGCCGCGCTGTGGCGAGCCCGCAGCGGCATCCCGGTCAGCTCCGCCGGCACCGACCCGGCCGAGCGGGTCCACCCTCGTGCGGTGCGTACCGCGAGAAGGCACGGCCTGCGCATCGACCCTGGGCATACGGCTCATATCGACGCGGTGACCGAGGACGGGGACCTGGTCATCGCGGTGTGCGACCACGCCCACGAGACGCTGCCCGCCGGCGAGCGCCGGCTGCACTGGTCCGTGCCGGATCCGGTCCCCGCCGGCACCGACGCCGCGTTCGAGGCCGCCTACCATGACCTCGCCGCCCGCATCGACCGTGCCATCCCCGCCCTGCGCGCCGAGGAGCAGCCCTGATGACCAGCATCGAACCGCTACCGCGGCGGATGGCGGCCGAGCTGGTCGGGACCATGCTGCTGGTCACCACCGTGGTCGGCTCCGGGATCATGGCCGCCCGCCTGTCCCCGGGCGATGCCGGCGTGCAGCTGCTGTAGAGCTCGGTCGCCACGATGCTCGCCCTGGCAGTGTTGATCCTGCTGTTCGGGCCGGTGTCCGGGGGCCATCTCAACCCGGTGGTGTCGGCCGCGGACTGGTGGCTGCACGGCGTAGCCGGGTCGGGCTCACCGCCCGGGAGCTGGCCGGATATGTAGCCGCACAGACAGTCGGGGCGGTCGCCGGATCCGTACTGGCCAACCTGATGTTCGCCCTCCCGCCGGTCACGTTCTCGCAGACTCAGCGTTCGGCGGCGCACCTGTGGCTCGGCGAGGCCGTCGCCACCGCAGGTCTCGTCCTGCTGATCTTCGCCCTGGTGCGCACCGGCCGTACGCCGCTGGTGGCGCCCGCGGTCGGCGCGTACATCGGAGCCGCCTACTGGTTCACCAGCTCCACGTCCTTTGCCAACCCCGCTGTCACCACCGGCCGTGCGTTCACCGACACCCTCGCCGGCATCACCCCGGCCTCCCTGCCCGGCTTTGTGGCGGCCCAGGTCGCCGGGGCGGCGCTCGGCGTGGTCGCGGTCATGGCCCTCTATCCGAGCCGGGCCCGGCCTGGCGGGGGCACGGCGCAGGAGCCGGCCGCCGACCAGCTCGCAGCGCGGAGCCGGCGAGGAGCGAACCGGCCGGCCGGCGTGGCGGCACTGACCGCCAATGAGGAGAGTGCCACGGCATGACCGCCACCAGACCGAGCGTCCTGTTCGTGTGCGTCCACAACGCCGGCCGTTCCCAGATGGCTGCGGGCTTCCTACGCCACCTCGCCGGCGACGCGGTCGACGTGCGCTCCGCCGGATCAGAACCGGCGGACCAGGTCAACCCGGTAGCCGTCGAGGCGATGCAGGAGGTCGGGATCGACATCTCCGGCCAGGCGCCGAGGACCCTCACCCCGCAGGACTCCGCGGCCGCCACCGTCGTGGTCACCATGGGGTGTGGCGACGTGTGCCCGTACCACCCCGGGCAGCGGCATGAGGACTGGGAGATCGACGACCCGGCTGGCCGTGACATCGTCGCCGTACGCGCCATCCGCGACGACATCCGCAGGCGCGTCGAGGAGCTGCTCAAGCAGCTTCTACCGCCGAGCTGACTGAAGACGCGCCCGTGGTCAGGCCAGGCCTTCCCGGGCCCGCTCCACTACCTCCTCTGTGGTCAGCGGGCTCTTCGGGTGGTGGGTCAGGCAGAGTGGAGCCTGGATCTTCTCGAAGCTTGAGCCATCGACCGCCGCGTAGAACTGGCCGGTCCGCAGCCGCGAGATCTCGGGGATGTCGCTGCCCTTGGCCCGGGCCATCTCCCGCGCTGCGGTGATCTGGGTTGGGCTGTTCAGCAGGCCGAAGAGCTGGGTTGCGGCGTTGCCGGGGATCCGGTTGTGCAGCCCCTTGGGCGCCTGGGTGGCGAACATCAGACCCAGACCGTACTTGCGGGCCTGGGACGCGAGCGCGAGCGTGCTCTGGGTGCAGGCGGTCATCGCTCCGGACGGGGCGAGCGTCTGCGCCTCGTCCATCACAAGCAGCCCGCCGAGCGGGCGGTCGCCGGCCGGATGCCGCTTGATCCACGCGAACAAGGCGAGCTGTAGCTGGTTGACGAAGCTTTGCCGCTGCTCGTCGGAGGGGAGCCCGATGAAGCTGATGACCGAGACCCGGGCGCGCTTCCCGGTCGCCGGAGTCAGCAGCAGACCTGGGTCGACCGGTACGCCGCCACCACCGAACAGCGGGTCGTTGACCATTGCTGCGGTCAGCGTCTGTGCCATGTCCGCCGCGATCTTCTCCGCGTTGTCCAGCTCGCTCACCCCGTGTGGGAGCGCCGCCAGCACGCTGATGAGCTCCTTGAGGCTCGACCCGCGCCGACGGGCGTAGTACGTGAGCGCCTGCCGGAGCACGGCCTGGCCGAGGTGGGCCTTGTTCGTGTTCGCGTCGACCTTCGCCCGGGGGGCGAGCGAGGCGACGGCTGCGTCCACACCGGCTGCGAACTCGTCGGCGTCGTCAAGGACACCGCTGAGGTCGGGCAGCGGCTGGAAGCTCAATGGGCGGCCAGACTCACGGCGCGGTGTCCAGATGACCACGTCGGTATTTGCCAGGTACTCCTCAGCTCTTGCTGGGTCGTTGTCGCGCCACCCCGACGGCGGCGCGGGCCACGGGTCACCCAGCCGGGCGAGGTCGTTGTTCGGATCCAGCACGATCGCGGAGACGCCGCTGAGGGCGCACTCCTCGACCAGGCGGCGGATCAGCACGGTCTTGCCCGAGCCCGACCCGGCGAAGATGGCGGTGTGCTTGCGCAGCGCCTCCAGCTCCACGGTCACCGGGTGGCCGTCGTCCACCGACGTACCGACCCTGATGGATGGCCCGGTGTGCGTCGTACCGGTCCGGGCAGGCGCCTGCCTCTCGCCCGCATCGACCAGGCCGTCGGCCGCATCGGCCAGCGCCTCGGCCAGGAAGCTGATGGCGCGAGTCGGGCGGCGGGCGACGAGCCACGGGCGCAGCTTGTCGAGGCCCTCGGCGTGCAGCAGGTCACGTAGCGCCATCAAGATCTTGACATCGTCGGCCGGGAAGGGGAGCCGCTGCCCGCCCGCCGCCTCAAAAGCGGCGACAACCTCTTTGGTACGCGGGCCGCCGGACCACTCGTCGTCGCGGAGTAGGAAGAGCCGGCGCTTGGTGACCCCTTCGGTCAGCCCCGCTGCCGTTGCGGCATTGCGGATCCGGTTCAGCGCTGCTATAGCGTTGCTGGCGGCGATTGCGCGGAACGCCCAGTGCGCCTCGTCCTCGCGGTCCTTGTGGCTCTCTTCGAGGCTGCGGCGCAGCCGTCCGTGCAGGGCCGGTTTAGAGCCGGGTGGAGGATCGACGCTGAACGCCTGCCCAGCAGGCCCCTGCTCGACCGCCCATGCGGTGAGCCCCACAACGAGCAGATCCGGGACAACGGCGTCCTCGCTCCGCGCATCCAGTGCGGGGGCGGGATCAGCGGCGTTGCGCAACTCGGCGAAGCGTGTATCGAGATCCGCCACGGCCTCTGGTGGTGGCGGTTGGCCAAGATTGACGGCGGATGGTGCTATGCCATTCGATGCGACTAGATGCGCCATTTCCTTGACCACGCCGTCGCGCAGGCATGAACGGACGTGTGTGTCGATGGTGATCAGCAGCTCCCGCGGCGTGAAGTCGACCGCCTCGGCGAACGCACATGGGAGCACCGGCCAGGTAGGGTATGGAGGCGTATAGCCGATCTCGCCGAACCTCACAGTGAACCGCTTCTCGATCAGTTCGCGACCTAACTCGGCGGATGGGATCATCTTCAGGGGGGCGGCCACTTTGAACCGGTCCTGGACCGTATCGGTTGCCTTAGTTTTGATAAGCTCCCACACTGATGGCAGGCAGGAGACCACTGACAATGTTCGTCTCGTCATCTCTCGCATGGCCATGAGTCCGCCCGCGATCTGTTCTAGCAGCAGCGCCTGCCGCCACTCCTCCTGCTGCTGGGTGCTGCCCGCGGTCGACTTCGCTGACTGCGCGATTAAGAGGTCAATCTGGTCGACCGCGATGACGGTCGGCCCGGTGAGCGCGAGTAGGCGAGAAACATCGCGAACGATTTCCTGCGCTGAACGCCTTCCTCGCCGAATTCCCCACCCTGCCCGCTCGCCGGGTTCTTCTTCATCGTTGGAGCATAGAAAATTGAATCCGATGTCTTGGGTGTGGAAGTCCTCTGACGCTCTCAGGACAAGTGCACGCGCGGTGTCCTGGCATTCGAGCCCAGTTTG
>DASRII010000283.1:0-25415 GCA_035650075.1 Micromonosporaceae bacterium
GTACCGGATCGTGACCTTGGTCAAGTCCGGTGGTGGTTCTCGTCAGCATCAACTTGATCATATTCCTGAGCTGGCGCGGAGTACCAGCGGCCGTCTTGTCAACCCCCGCCCACCTGCGAAAAGGAGGTTGGGACAAGCTCAATGATGTCCTGCTCGCGGCGTTCGCTTGGGCACTGTCCCGGCGGGTCGGCGAGAGCAAGGTACGCATCGACATGGAGGGGCACGGCCGGGAGGAGATCCTCGACGGTGTGGACGTGTCCCGCACCGTCGGCTGGTTCACCACGATCTTCCCGGTGAGGCTGGAGGTGCCGGCCGGGAACGAGCCCGACTGGCGGGGTCTGGTCAAGTCGGTGCGGCGGCAGATGCGGGCGGTCCCTGGAAACGGGCTCGGCTTCGGGGCGCTGCGCTACCTCGGCTCTCCGGCGGCGCGCGACCGACTGCCGGCGCAGGAGCCGGGGTCGCAGGTCATGTTCAACTACCTGGGCCAGTGGGGCGCGCAAGCGGCGCAGGAGGCCGACGCTGGCCTTTACCGGGCCGTGCACGGCGCGGTCGGCCAGGACCAGGACCCGCCGAGCGAGGTCCGTACCTGGTCGAGGTCGTGGGCGGGGTCCAGGACGGGCGGCTGCGGTTCTCCTGGCAGTACCAGCCCGACCGCCACAACCAGTCGACAGTGGAGCGAGTCGCGGGCGACTTCCTGGACGCGCTCCGATGCGCTGATGACTGCCGTAAAGGCCGCACCGCTGGCGCGGGGGAGCTGGACCTGTGACCGGTTCCCTGGCCCGTAACCGCAGCTACCGGCTGCTGTGGAGCAGCCAGGCGATGTCGGAGTTCGGCCTCGCCGCGACGACGATCGCCTTCCCGCTCCTGGTGCTCGCCGTCACCGGGTCGCCGCTCGCGTCCGGGCTCGTGCTGGGTACGACCGCCGCCGCCACCCTAGCCGCCGGGCTGCCGGCCGGGGCACTCGTCGACCGCCTGAGCCGCAAGGCCATCATGCTCTGCTGCGAGGCGGCGCAGGTGCTCGCCGCGACCAGCCTCGTGGTCGCTCTGTGGTGGGGCGTGGCGACCGTGCCGCACATGGTGCTGGTCGCCGCCGTGCTCGGAGTGTGCGGTGCGCTGTTCGAACCGGCGGAGAGCGCGTCCCTCCCCAACGTGGTGCCGCCCGAGCAGCTGTCCACGGCCGTGGCGATGAACTCGGCACGCTCGAACCTGGGCCAGCTTTCGGGTACTGCGGCGGGTGGGTTCCTGTTCGCCGCCGGAAGGTTCGTGCCGTTCGCGGTGGACGCGCTCATGCATGCCGCGGCGTTCGTCGCGTTGCTGTTCCTCCGCCTGCCACAACGGAAGGCGCCCCGGGAGCCGGTGCGCCATCTCGGTCGCGAGGTCGTGACCGGTCTGCGCTGCACCGGCGGAAGATGCAGTACCTGGCGATCATCGGCGTGTTCTGGGCGCTGACCGCACTCACCCCGGTCGCGGTCCTCATCACCGACGGCTACCTCATGGGTGCGCTGTTCGCGACCATGGCGTTCCTGGCCCCGACGGCGAACACGACGATCAACACGTACCTGCTTCTGCTCACTCCCGATGGACTGCGGGGCCGGATGAGCAGTGTGGTCGGCGTGGTGATCGGCATGGCGGCGGCGGTGGGACCGGTCCTCGGCGGCGCGTTCGTCCAGGCGCTGACGGCACGCCAGGCGGTCCTGGCCTGTACGGCGGGCGTGGCCATCGTCACCGTGCTGGCCACGCTCAGCCCCACCCTGCGCGGCTTCCGCCAGCACGAGGCGGACGGGCCAGCTGTCGTGGCCGTGCAAGAGCAAGAAGAACCCAACCCCAACGGAAGGATCGGCGAGATGGACGACGACGCCAGGTACGAGGTGCTCCGCAACGACGAGGACCAGTACTCGCTCTGGCTGGCCGGCCACGAGGTGCCGGCAGGATGGCACCGGGTCGGCAAGGAAGGCACCAAGGAGGAGTGCTCCGCCTACGTGGACGAGGTGTGGACGGACATGCGGCCGCGGAGCCTCCGCGAGCGCATGGACAGCGCGGCGCAGTCCTGACGTGCCTGCCCCGCCCGTCCAGCGCCCCTGAACGGGCGGGGCGCCATCACCCGTCCTGTCCTGGGTCGGGCACGATGTCGTCGTGCGTGCGCTGCTGGCAGCCATCCGCTGCGAGAAAGGGGGACGTCGAGGGGAGCCTGGCCCGGCACGTACGGCTGCTGGAAACGGCCGCCTCGGCAGGGTGTGACCTCGCGTTGTTCCCCGAGATGTCGCTGACCGGCTCGGTTGGTCCTGCCGTCCACCCGGAGCGGCTGGTGGGCCTGGACCACCCTGCTGTCGCCGCGCTGGCCCGGGCGTCGGGCGAGACCGGTGTCGGGGTCTGCTTCGGCATCGCGGAGCGCCCGTCGACGGGCGGGCCGTACATCACGCAGGTCTTCGCCGCCGGCGGAAGCGTGACCGGTGTGCAACGCAAACGGCACCTCGGGGAGGGCGAGGAGGCGTTCACCACGGCTGCTGGGTCGCACGTCTTCGCGCACGCCGGTACCAGGTTCGGGGTGGCTATCTGCGCCGAGGCCGGGTTCGACGCGCCCTTCGACGCGGCCGCCGCTGGTGGTGCCCAGCTTGTTCTGTTCCCGGCGGCGCCAGGCCTATCCGGGCGCCGTACCGACGAGGTGTCCTGGCGGGCGGGCTTCTCCTGGTGGGAGGAGTGCGCACTGGGTGACGCGCGCCGCCATGCCACGCGCCTGGGACTGTGGGTCGCCCTGGCCGGACAAGCCGGCTCAACCGAGGATGAGGACTTCCCCGGCCTGGCTGCCTTGGTCAGCCCCAAGGGCAGCGTCGTCGCCCGCCTACCTGACTGGCGGGAAGGGACGCTCACCGTCGACATCCCGGTCTGATCGGACCAACCACCACTCGATCCGTGACGGCCATGTCTGCTGGTGGGCTTGCTCCACCGCATGGTCCCCGCTCCCACCGGTGGTCCCTGGTCACGGTGCTTCGGCAGGGCTTGTCGGTCACGGCTCGTCGGTCACGGCGGACGAGAACTGGGTGCGTACCTCGGCTTGGGCCTCGGTTATCGTCACGCCCAGGCGGCGTGCCGCGGCGACGTAGGTCCGGGCGGCCTCGGCGAGCCGGCGGCGCGCCTCGGCCCGGGGGAGGGGCGCCGGGCGGCTGGAGACTGAGGTGCCGTGCCTGACCCGGCTGACCACCAACTGGTCGCGTTCCAGCTCCCGGTACACGCGGGCGACGGTGTTCGCGGCGAGGCCGAGGTCGGCGGCGAGCTGCCGGATCGTGGGCAGCTGGGCGCCCGCGGGTAGGACGCCAGTGCCGATCATGGTCGCGAGCTGGGCCCGGATCTGCTCATAGGGCGGCACCGGGCTGGTCGGGTCGACCTCGATGATCATGGCGCTGGCTCCGCGGCCGGGGTACGGGCCACCGGCCACCGGGCGGTCGCGACCGAGTAGCCGAGGACCGGCACCAAGATGTAACCGGATACGAGCTCGACCATGGCGACCGCGTCGTGTGCCGGGCCCGCCAGCGCCGGTGTCAGCGCGTGTAGCTGGCCGAGGACACAGTAGAGGACCAGCGCGGCTCCACCGCCGGCCAGTGAGTGCATCGAGCGGGACCGGATCGCGTCGTCGGCGGCGAGCACGTCGGGTGCTGCCAGCGGCTGGGGACGGCGCAGCACGCGCTGCTGCGCAACGCGCACCACAGCTGTTACAACTAGGGCGGCGGCGAACCAGGCCGCTCCGGCCGGCTCGACCACTGCGTCGCGGACGGCCAGGACGGCGCTGGCGCCGGCGAGGGCCACGGCGATGCCCGCGCAGGCGGGGACCAGCCACCAGGCGCCACGTGGCAGGTAGGACGACGGCTCGCGGCGCGCGAGGGAGGCCGCGCGGCGGGCGCCATAGGCGAGGTGGTCGACCCGTACCTCGGCGGTCACCGCACCGAGGAACCAGCCGGCGAGCAAGGTCAAGGTGTTGACGCCGACTGACTGCCGCGGGATCGTCCACAGTAGCCAGAACGTGGCGCCGGCGGCGAGGCCGGCTGCGCGCCACCGTCTCGTGGTGGCCAGATATGCGATGACCTGGTTGCCGTTGGCGAGGCTCACCGCGAGCTCGTGCTGGGCTGTGAACTTCTCCAGCCGCCGCCGGGACACCGGCGCGGCAGCTACGGCGCCGGCCAGCGCGGCCGGCAGCACCAGCAGGATCGCCACGGGTAAGCCGATAAGGAGCTGGTCCACTTGTTCAATGTATCATGTCATTGATACAGTCGTGAGCGGGTTGGGAGGTGGCTCATGGTCAGCGACGAAGTGTGGTCGGGCCTCGATCCGAACGCTGGGCGGCTGTCCAGGCGCGCCGAGCGGTGGTTCACGCTCGCGCCGGCGCTGTCGTTGGCGCTCATCATCGCCGCCATGCTCGGCTGGGGGTCGGGCATCGTCCGGCCACGGGTGGAGTGGTCGAACACTGGCCACAGCTGGAGCTACGGGCATGAGCTGGTCCAGCACAGCGTGTCGGTAGTGAACCGCGGCTGGTTCCCGGTCACGGTGACCGGGGCCGGCCGGCACGGGCCTGGCCTGACGCTGGTCGAGGTGCGCGGCGACTTTCCCACCACGCTGCACCGCGGGAACAGCATGGAGCTCATGTTGGTGTACCGCGTCACCAACTGTTCCTCCGTACCCGCCGAGCCGTGGCCGGTCCCGGTACGGGTGGAACGGCTGTGGGGGACCCATACCAGCTACGTCCCGGCGCCGACGATCCCGTCCCCCAGCGCCCCGGCGCATCGCACGTACAGCGGACCCGACCCGTACGGGGTCGAATGGCAACGAGCCTTGGCCGACGGGTACTGCGCCGTGAGATGACTCGGGCGCCCAGCGTCGCACGTCGAGTGTGCCGAGGGGCTCCCGCTCCTCGGCACGGGGCAGGCCGGTCGTACGCAAGGGGCAGCCTGGGCGCCGGCGCGACTGGTCTGCTGCGGGTGCTACGGTGTCGCGTCGGCGCTGGACATTGAGGTCCAAGACGGCGGGCGGGTGGTCGTGACCGCCCGACCCGGGCCCGCCGAAGCTCGCCCAGCCGCTGGGTCGCAGCTCGGGCGCGGAGTCGGCTTCAGGCCTGTACCTGGCCGGTCCTGCTTACCCCTCTTCCGCCGGATGCGGTCCGAGGAGCGCGCAGGCATAGCGGGGAGGCGTGGATGGGCGACCGGCTGATCTTTCAGCTCGGCACCAACAACTGGCAACGTGGTGGGGAGTTCGCTCCGGGATCGGGGATCCTGCACGAGGCGCACCATCACGCGTACAACGCTCTGCCCGGGTTGCGGTGCTACTCGATGTATCCCTCGCGGCGGCAGCGGTTCCGGGACGAGTACGTGCGGGTCTTCGCGCTCGACCATGACATCCCGATCTGCGAGTCCGTCTCCCCGGTGAGCAGCTACCGCTGGCACAGCATGGGCGAGGCGGAGGTCACCGCGTACCGGCGACGGCTGACCGACGAGGTTGCGAGCTGGATGGACGAGATCGAGGCGCAGGCCGGCGACCGGTTCGAGCTCGCGATCGCCCACCACGCCTTCATGAACACGGTGGTGATGCGCGATGTGGTCCGGCGCCGCGCCAAGGCCGGGCGAGGCACGATGCCGCTGCTCTGCTTCACCCACGGTACCGAGCTGAAGATGTACGCCAGCGAGCGGCGCGGTGACCGGCCCGACGAGTTTCCGTTGCGGTTCCTGCCGTTCATGCAGCGCGAGAAGATCTTCGACTACGCCAGCCCGGCGCACGGTGTCGACATGGTGGCGTCGATCTCGGCCGAGCAGGTCGAGGCTTTCCTCGACGTGTTCCCGCAGTTCCCGCGGGACCGGGTGGTGCTCTCGCCGAACGGCTACAACCAGCACGTCTTCCGCAGGCTGACCGAGCCGACCGATGTCTACGCCGACCGCGCGAACGTGCTGGCCGGTTTCCTGACACAGCCGCCTGAGGGCAGCGACAGCAAGCCCGAACCGGTGGTGCCTGCGGGCGGGTTCGACGCGGTGGTGGCGTTCTGCGGTAAGTTCGCCGACTGGAAGCGTCTGGACGCCGTGCTCCGCGCCGCGGCCAGCTACGAGCAGCACGAGCTGCGGATCCTCACCCTTGTGATCGGCTCTGGACCGGTCGAGGCGCAGGTGAAGATGCATGACCTCGCCGCCAGGCTCGGCCTCCAGCGGACCTACTTTCTCGGCCCGCGGTCGCAGGACGAGCTGGCGGTGCTGTTCAACTGCGCGGATGTCGGCTGCTTCCCTTCCTATGGCGAACCCTTCGGCCTGGTGTTCATCGAGTGCATGGCCTGCGGCACCCCGGTGATCGGCGCCGACTCTGGCGGCCCGCGCGACTTCGTAACCCCCGAGGTCGGACTGCTGGTGCCGGAGACCGACGATCGGCAGGAGCTCGCGGCGTCGCTCGCCGCAGCAGTGGTCCGCGCCGTCACCGAGGACTGGAAAGGCGCCAAGGGCCCCACCGTCGAGGCCTATGCCAAGGAGAACTTCAGCGTGGTCACCCAGGTCTCGAAGCTGCTCACGGAGGTCGACCGCCTGACCTCGAAAGATCCGTCCGCCACCGGGGCGTGAGAGCCCGCTGCCGCGGTTGCAGCTGCCGTTACCGCTATGTCATCTCAACCTGGCACGCTCACCGACATGCCTGGTTCCCGACTACTCGCCCCGTTCGTCACCGTCGTCCTGACCGCGACGGTCCTGGCCACCGCGCAGATGGCGCCGGCGATGGCGGCCCGCGCCTACCCGGCGGCCGAGCCGCAGGCACCAGACCGGCCGCTTCGGGTCATGACGTTCAACATCCACCACGGTGCCGGCACCGACAACCGTGTTGACCTGCACCGGATCGCCCAGGTCGTCCGCGACGCGGACCTCGATGTGGTGGGCCTGCAGGAGGTCGACCGGCACTTCGACGCCCGCAGTAGCTTCGTCGACCAGGCCACGTGGCTGGCTCGTGAGCTCAACATGCACCTGGTGTACGGCGCCAACCTCAACCTCGACCCGTTTCTCCCGGGTCAGCCCCGCCGGCAGTACGGGACGGCGATCCTGTCCAACGCCCCGATCCTCGACTGGGACAACACCTACCTGCCACGGTTCGGCGACCACGAGCAGCGGGGCCTGCTGCGGGCCCGGATCAACGTGCGGGGCGTCCCCGTCCTCGTCTACAACACCCACCTGCAGCACAACGACGCCGCCGAGCGGCTCGCCCAGGCCCAGGCGATCAAGCAGCTGATCGGCGTGCCGTACGAGTCCGTAGTCCTCCTCGGCGACCTGAACGCCACCCCGGCGGCGCCGGAGATCCGTACCCTTGTCGAGGATCTTGTCGACGGGTGGGAGGCGGCCGGGCTCGGGACCGGCTACACCTTTCCCAGCGTGGCTCCCAACCGGCGGATCGACTACGTCATGCAGTCAGCGGATGTGATCGTCCGTACCATCGCCGTGGTCACCTCGCCGTTGGCCGTCAGCGCCTCCGACCACCTGCCGGTCGTGGCCGAGGTCGCGCTGCCCGGCGACAAGGTCGGCATCGGCCATGCCCGAACCATGGAGTTATTTGACTGACTTGGTCGGTCGGTTATTGTGGGAGTGTGGCTCGCGCGATTCCCGCTGACCGGTTTCCCGCCGTGGTCGACGCTGCCGCCCGGGTCTTCGTCGCCCACGGCTACCACCGCACCCAGGTCCAGGACGTCGCTGACGTCCTGGGTCTGGCCAAAGGCACCCTCTACGGGTACGCGCAGAACAAGGCCGCCCTGTTCGCCGCCGCGGTCCGCTACGCCGACGGCCACGAACCGGTGCCCGTACCGGCCGAGCTGCCCGTTCCAGCGCCCGCCGACGGTGAGCTCGCTGCCCTCGTCGCCGGCCGGCTCGCCAGCGAGCTCGCCGACCTTGAGCTGGCCCGCGTGCTCAGCGATCCGACCGACGTAGCGTCAACCGGCCTCGAGGCCGAGCTCGCCAGCATCATCACCGACCTTTACCGGCGTCTCGCTAAGCACCAGATCGCGATCAAGCTGGTCGACCGGTGCGCCCCCGAGCTGCCCGACCTGGCGCAGGTATGGTTCGGCAGTGGCCGACGCGCCCAGGTTGACGCGCTGACCGAGTACCTCATCCGACGGCAGAACACCGGTGCGCTCGTACTGCCCGGCCCGGCCCCGCTGGTCGCCCGCACCATCGTGGAGGTGACCGCGCTGTGGGCGGTGCACTGCCACTTCGACCCCGCACCCCCCGCCCCGGGCCGGCCGGATCCGGACCCGGTCGACGACACGGCGGTCGCCGCCATGCTCGCCGAGGTGTTCGTGCGTGCCATGGTCCCGATGGCCGTGGCAACGCCTGACCCGTGCTGACCCGCCCACGCCGCCTGGAGGATCCATGACGACGGTGTCCCACCCGATCTTCGCCCGCGTCTACCTGCGGCTCAGCGTGACGATGGACCGCGCCGGTGGGGCCGGGCACCGCCGGGCGCTCGTCGCCGGCCTGCACGGGCGGGTGGTCGAGGTCGGCGCCGGCAACGGCCGTACCTTCGCCCACTACCCGGCCACGGTCAGCGAGGTGGTGGCCGTCGAGCCCGAACCGCGGCTGCGTACCGCCGCCCTGGCCGCCGCCCGGACCGCGCCCGTGCCGGTCCGGGTCCTCGACGGTGTCGCCGAGGCACTACCCGGCACCGACGGCGAGTACGACGCCGCCGTTGTCGCCCTCGTGCTGTGCACCGTGCCGGACCAGACCGCAGCCCTGACCGAGATCCGTCGGGTCCTGCGTCCGGGTGGACAGCTGCGATTCTTTGAGCACGTCGCCGCCGAGCACCCTGGTGCTATGCGCCGCGCACAACGCATCGCCGACGCCACCCTCTGGCCAAAGCTGTTCGCCGGCTGCCACACCGGCCGCGACACCCCGACCGCCATCGCCGAGGCCGGCTTCGTCATCCAGGACCTGCACCGGTTCAAGTTCCCGCCCACCGGGCCAAGCGGCCCGGCCACACCGCATATCCGCGGCATCGCCACCCGCCCCAGCGAAGAACCTGGCTCATGAGCACCGCCGACGCGGCGCACCCGCCGATCACCGTGTACAGCCGGCCCGGCTGCCCCTACTGTTTCCTGCTCCGCCGAGGGCTGCGCCGCCGGCACCTGGCCTTCACCGAAGTCAACATCTGGACCGACCCCGAAGCCGCCGCAGCCGTGCGCGCCGTCGCCGACGGCAACGAGACCGTACCCACCGTCCATGTCGCCGGCGAATGGCTGGTCAACCCCTCAGCAGCCGAGGTCGACCGACTCACCCGCAGATGATCCAGCCAGCCATGGCCCAACAAGATCTGACCAGGACTACTGTTGCCTCCACTAAGGAGGGTAACCAGGCCACCGTCGCCGGAGCCGTCCTCCGGGAGTTCTGGGCATCATCCTCGCCAACGACTTCCACGCCCGCATGACAACCAACGCAATGAACCCCGGCCGCGATCCTGACGGCCGAGGCTCGAACATGCTGACTCTGGTGCCCCCGGCCGGTCCCCTCAAACGTGGGAACCCGGCTGCGGCGGCCGACACCGTGGAGATCGTGGGTACCTGGCACATGCCCGAACGGTAGGGACGACTGGGCCGTTCTGCGCCTCCACAGCTCGAAAGGCACTCAGCTCAGGTGGCCCGAGACGCTCGACGCCGAGTATGTCGCAGTGACACAGCTGTAGGCCGACGCGTTCATCACGCTCGGACGCCACCTCACGCCGCGCGTGCGCACGTCTGCCGAGCGAGCCGGTTGCGGTACATTACCGTCTGGCCTGCAGGAGCCCGTGATCCACTTACTCACATGCCGATGAGATAGCGCTAGGGACGGTCGTTTGCGTCAAGATCCGAGACCGTTGAAGAGGATAGGCTCATCTCGGCTGGTACTGGCGTTCTGGTGCGTGATCTGCGCCGGGTGGTTCGCGGTTACGGTACTCAAGACGGCTTTCGTCAGCGATCTGGCGGCGGGTCGTCGGTGCGGATCCGGGTGGAATCCGGTGTGGCATCCGCGGGTCAGGCGCGTCGGGCGGCGGGTTGGGCAGGGTCCCGGTGCGGTGGATGTGAGGTCCGCTCGGCCTGCATCCGGGCGCGCAGCTGTGTCAGGGTGCGGACAAGCAGCCGTGAGACGTGCATCTGCGACATCCCTACCTGGCCGGCGATTTCGGCCTGGGTCATGTCAGCGAAGTAGCGCATGGCCAGGATGTGTTGCTCTCGGCGGGGCAACCCGGCCAGCAGTTGTTGCAGGGTGTGCCGGTCGGTGACTGTGTCGAGGCGTTGATCGAGGCCGCCGATTGTCTCGATGAGCGGCCGCTGTTCGGCCCCACCGGCCGCCGACAGGGCGTCCAAGGAGTCGGGGTGGTGGGCCTGCCAGGCGCTCCGCGCGGTGGCTATGTCGTCTTCGGTGGTGTCGAGGTGCGCGGCGAGTTCCTGCCGCGTCGGCGGACGGCCCAGTTGTTGGGCGAGCCTGGCGTGGGTGGGGGCGAGGGTGATGGCCAGGTCCTGGATCCGTCGGGGCACCCGGACCCGCCAGGTGGTGTCCCGGAAGTGGCGTTTGAGCTCGCCGACGATGGTGGGCACGGCGTAGGAGGTGAACGCCGCTTGCCGGGCGGCGTCGTAACCGTCGACGGCCTTGACCAGGGCGAGCGCGGCGACCTGGTACAGGTCGTCGAGGGGTTCACCGCGTCCGCGGTAGCGGGCGGCCAGGCACCGGGCCAGCGGCAGTCCCGCCTCGATGCTGCGGGTGCGCAGCCCGGCGCGGTCGGGGTGCCCGGCTGGCAGGTTGGCGCGCAGGCGCAGCAGGTCCTGCACCGTCGCATCGCCGGCCGGGCGGGTGGCGAGCACACCGGCGCGGTCACCGGTTTCTGCAACGGCGGCACCGAACCCGACCGTCGGCGACCGGCCGCCGTCGTCGGCGAACCCAGGTGGCGAAGCGACGGCGGCCGCTGCGCTCGCCTGGCCGGCAGCGGTCCTCGTCGCGGAAGTGATGGTGGCAGTCATCGCGGCCAACGTCCTTCGGGTCGCCGCTGCCGCGTGACCGTAGTGTCCACGAGGTGGCCCATCGGCCACGGCCCGCTGGTACCAGCGGGGCGGTCGTCGCGGCCTTCGGCGGCTGGGTGTCGTCGCGCTGCTGCGGCTTCGAGCCGGGGCCAGGGCACCGGCCGCGGGCGATGGTCACCGCCCACTCGACAGATCGTGGCCAGTTCAGGTGCGCTCGGCCGCTCCCGTGGGTTACGCGCCAACGCCGCGCGGATCACCTCGGCCGGGCCCGCCGGCACCCGGGACAGGTCCGGCTGCGCCGACTGGATGCGCAGGATCCATTCTTGTTCGCTCTGGCTGGCGAACGGATGGACGCCGCCGGCCAGGCGGGCGAGGAGACAACCCCAGGCGAAGATGTCTACCGCCGGTGTTGCCGGCGCGGCGCGCAGCTGTTCGGGTGCGGCCCAGCCACGGGTGCACTGCACGGTCCCGTCACCGCCGCACCGCTCTCCGACGTACCGGGCGATCCCGAAGTCGATCAAGCGCACGTCGCCGCCGCGGACCAGCAGGTTCGACGGTTTCACATCGCAATGCACGACGCCGCGGGCATGGACTGCGGCAAGCACCCTCGCCAGCGCCGCTCCGAGCGTCCATAGCTGCCCAGCCGGCATCGGCGTGGCGACCAATGTGGAGCCGCACCGGTAGCCGGGGAGGTAGGCGGTCACGAGGTAGGCCCCGGCCCTGGACAGGCCGTAGTCTGTTGCCGGCGCGGTGCAGTCCGCGTCCATGGCGTGCGCCAGCCGGTACTCCCGCTGGCAGGTCTGGGCCGTCCCGGCGGCACGCAGGATCTTCACCGTGACCGCCCCTCCGGTAGGCGCCATGGCGTAGAACACGTCGGCCATTCCGCCGGACCCAAGCCGGGACACCAACCGGTAGCCGCCAACCCGGACCGGGTCGGTCCGGCGCAGCGGCCAGGTGTCGACTGGCCCCGAAGCAGCCGGTACCCGGAGTCCGGTGCGGTCGAGATCCTCGACCGGGCGGCTGCCACGCGAAGGGGCCACGGTGGGCACGGTTGTGGGCCGGCACCTGCGGTGGCGGGCGGCCGGCGTTGCCGGTGGCGCGGGGTAGGTGGCCGTCGCGATGATCGTCGCTGGCGCGGCGAGAAGGGTCATGGTGGTCGACGCCCTTGTGGGGACACGCCGCAGGTGTGCCGGCAGGGACGGCGCAACTGCTGGAGCGCCGGGAGTCGCTGGTCATTGACCGCGAGGTCCGGGCGGCGAAAGGACTGCCAGCGGGAATGCTGGACTGGCGGGGTCAGCGGGTGGACGCCGACCGCACGATCGACACTACGCCGTTTCCGGGAAGGCGCCAGGGCTTGACACGGCCAGCGTATGCCAGCCTCACCACCGGGTAGCCGTTTGCGACCTGTTGGCGACGGTTTCCGCCCCCAGCGATCGGAGCCAGTACCTGCGAGACGTTCATCTGCGAGACACCCACCTCAGTGGCGATCGGCGTTGGCTCATTCGGGGTAGGCGCGCGTCGTGACGACGCGTCGGTCCCAGACGGACAGCGTGGCCAGCAACGGCTCAGCGTTGCGCCGGTGTCGATGCCGGGAGCGGGGTCGCCCGGGCGCGTCGACCAGGCGCAGGACCCCACCCGGGGACAGGATGTGGCGCAGGCCGACGGCCAGCCGCTCGGGCGAGCTCCGCCCGGCAGTGAACGTCCGGATGTCCACAATGGGTGGCCACCGGCGCTGGTAGCCCAGGACTAGAGTCCTGCTGGCGACCGGCCGTGGCCGAGCCGCCCCGCCGGCCGGCGGGCGATCCAGCCGACACGCCCCGCCTGCGTGGCGGCGGACTGCCCCTCGAACCAGCCGGTGCCGACACCGACATTTCGGGTCACCGCGGTCATCGATATCCGCGCGTCACCATGTCGGCGAGATTGACGAACACGCCTCTTTCCCCGCCAGGCACCGTGTGTTTGGCGCCGCCCACGGTCGCTGGGGACGGCTGCGCGGAACCGGTTCCGCGAAACGCGATGATGATCATCGATTTTGGGCACGCTCCGATTGAAGGAGGTACCCGCCATGTCATCCATGCAGATCGCCATCATCGTGATCGTCGTCGTGGTCGTGCTGTTCCTGGCCGTCGGCGTCGTGTTCCTGTCCCGACGTCGGGCCCTGCGGGCCCGCTTCGGCCCGGAGTACGACCGGGTCGTGTCCGAGCAGGACGGCCGCGGTGCCGGTGAACGGGAGCTGCGCGAGCGCGAACGGCGCCACACCGAACTGGACCTGCGCCCGCTCGACCCGTCATCCCGCGAGCGGTACGCCGGCGCCTGGGAGGAGATCCAGGTCCGCTTTATCGACGCGCCCGACCAGGCCGTCGGCAAGGCAGATGTGCTGGTCACCGAGCTGATCGCGGAACGGGGGTACCCGACCGGCGGGTTCGACCAGCAGGTCGCCGACCTGTCCGTCGAGCATGCCCGCCTGCTCGGCCACTACCGCGAGGCCCACGACATCCACCAGGCCAACGAGCGGGGCGAGGCCCCGACCGAGCAGCTCCGGCAGGCGCTCGTGCACTACCGCACGCTCTTCGCCGACCTGCTCGGGACCGAGCCGGTACGGCCTTCCAGCAACGGCTCGGCCGCCGACGCCACCCCTGACCGAGAAAGGCAGCCCAATGCGCCCATACACTGAGGCACCCCCACGGGACCCGTCGACCGACGGTGACCGGCCGCTGCTCCAGCGGGTGTTCGGCCCCGCCGAACCCGACCGGCACGACGACCAGGCCCACGTCGGGGACAGCGTCGACGAGCAGGCCGCCGACCGGCAGGCCGACCAGGCCGCGCGGCCCACCCCTGACCAACCGACCGCCGGTGGGCAGGCCGTCGGCGACGACCGTCGCGACGGTGCAGCCTGGCGCGACGAGCAGCCGGACGGCGCCGTCGCAGACGACGAACCGCACGGTGAGCGGCGGATGGACGGGCAGGGCGACATCCACCCCGAGGACGACCCGAGCACAACGCACGACGCCGTCGGGTCTGCGACGTTCGACGAAGCTGCTCGGCACGATCCGGACGCTGAAGCGCAGGCAGACGACGAGCCGGCCGCCGGCACAGGCGCCGCTGAGCCGGCCAGCCTCGACGAGCCCACCGACTTCGAGCCCGGCGACGCGCCGGCCGCGGCGGTCACCGCGATCTGGACCGACGATTCAGCTCGCGACCTCCGCGACCGCTGGCGCGAGGCCCAGCTCCGTTTCGTCGACGATCCACACAAGGCCGCCGACGACACCCGCACCCTGGTCAACGAGGCCGTCGAGGCGCTGACCGCGGCGCTAGCCAGCCACCGCGAGCAGCTCAACTCGTGGCCGTCCAGCGGCGACACTGAGCAGTACCGTGTGGTCGTGCAGCGCTACCGCACCTTCTTCGAGCGCCTGCTCACCCTCTGACCGCAACCACCCTCGGCCCAGGGCGCCCCGGCTACGGCGTGCCCTGGGCCACGGTTCTGTTCCGATCCGGACAGCGCCGCGGGCACTGGGCTTCGTGCGTTGGGAGAACTCGTGTGTCGGCTGGGTGGTCGCCGGCGGCGTCGGGGTGACCTCCCGCAGGTGGGCCATAGACTGGCGGCCGCCACATGTGGCACACCTCAACTGATAGGAAACCCCCAATGTTGGGGACGCTGCCGGTATGGGTATCGGAGTAGGCATTCTCCTCATCGTCGTCGGCGCGATCCTGACCTTCGCGGTGGACGCGACGGTCGCCGGGCTCAACCTGGACGTGGTCGGCTGGATCCTCATGCTCGCCGGCGCGGCCGGGCTGGTCCTGTTCCTCTACTTCTGGCACCGCCGCCGCGCACCCCGCGCCGTGATGACCGAACGCCGCAGCTACGACGACACCGGCCAGCCGCTGGTGTGACGTCCGGTCGCCGCGCCGACTTGGTCGCGCGCCGGCCACGACGCCCCGCTGCCGATGGGCGCGTCCTGACGCGCGCTCGCCGCCGCATGCGCCGGCGGTGGCGAGCAGCCGGCCGGCGACACCACCGGCGCGGTGCGTCCACGACCTCATACGGTGCCCACCGCGGGCTTGGCAAGCGCGTGGCGGGACGGGTGTTCACCCGCGGGCCGAACTCGCCTGCGCTCGCGCCCGCTGGCGGCCGGTGTTAGCGTCGATGTTGAACGCCGGCCAGCTCGTCCAGGCCCGCCGCCAGGTCGCGTGGCCGGCGCAACAGCAGTATGGTCAGCCCCCGGACCCCGGGCGACGCATCATCATGACCACGATGCGCACCCCGGGAGGTCAACGTGGCGGCACCCGTCCCTCTCACCATCAAACCTGAACGCGCCACCGGCGCGGCCGTGACGGTGGCGGCCCCGGCGCGCGGCAGTGATTTCGCCGACCTGATGCGCCGGGTCAGGGCCGCCGGTCTGCTGGAGCGGCGGCGCGGCTACTACTGGGCGAAGATCGCCGTGACCGCCGGGCTGCTCGTCGCGGCGTGGACCGTGTTCGTCGTCGTGGGCGACTCGTGGTGGCAGCTCACCGTCGCCGCGTTCCTGGCCGTGGTGTTCACCCAGGTCGGATTCCTCGGCCACGACGCCGGGCACCGGCAGATCTTCCGGCCGAAGCGGGCCAACTACCTGGTGGGCCTGCTGCACGGCAACCTGGCCGTCGGGTTCAGCTTCGGCTGGTGGGTGGACAAGCACAGCCGCCATCACGCCCACCCGAACACCGAGGACAAGGACCCGGACATCGACATCGGCGCGCTGGCGTTCACCGCCGGGCAGGCGGTCGGCAAACGGGGACGGGTGCCCCGGTTCATCGCCCGCCACCAGCGGTACCTGTTCTTCCCGCTGCTGCTGCTGGAAGCTGTGCAACTGCACGTGTCCAACGTCCAAGCCGTCGTCGGACGCGGGCTGCGCCACCGCCGGTGGGAGGCGCCGATGCTTGGCCTGCACGCGGCCGGCTATCTGACCGCGGTGCTGCTGGTGCTGTCCCCGGTTAAGGCGGTCGTGTTCATCGTGGTCCAGCAGGCCCTGCTCGGCCTGTATCTGGGCCGCTCGTTCGCCCCCAACCACAAGGGCATGCCGATGCTCACCGCCGACGACCAAACGGACTTCCTGCGCAGGCAGGTGATCACCTCGCGTAACGTACGCGGCAGTTGGCTGGTCGACTGCGCCCTGGGCGGGCTCAGGGAGTTCTGCCGCCAGCTCGGCCTGGCCTACTGCGAAACCACCGTCGGCCGAGAGTCCGGCCACGCAGCGGCCTCCTTCGATACCGCCGTGGATGAACTGGTCGGGCGCGGCGTCGGTTCCGGGCGGTATCACCGGCCCACGATCGAAGAGAACAGTGTCGACCGCGCCGAGGACGTCGCGTGGTTCACCGACCCGGCAGGCATATTGCTGCCGGTACCCGCCTGTGTCGAGGGGAGCATCCGATGACCACCACCGCGGGCCAGGTCGGTCACGCTGCGGGAGACGCCGCCCGGGACACGACCGAGAACCGGTATTTCCAGCTCCTGGGTCGGGTGGGCCTGGCCGCGTACGGTCTGGTGCATTTCACCATCGCCTATCTGGCGGCGCGGGTGGCGGTTGGGGCCGGTGGCGCCAAGGCGGACAAGGGCGGCGCGTTGCAGACCCTGGCGGCCCAGTCGGGCGGGCGGGCGTTGCTGTGGGCGGCCACGGTAGGGCTTGCCATGCTGGTGTTGTGGCAGCTCGGCGAGGCGGCGGTTGGCCTGCGGTGGGTACGCCCGCACAACAAACGAACCCGCAAGCGGATCGTGAGTGCTGTCGAGGCGGTGGTGTTCGGGGTGCTGGCCGTCAGCGCCGGCAAGATCGCCGCCGGTGGCGGCAGCGGCTCGTCGGAAAAACAGGAGGCGTTTACCGCGCGGGTGCTCGCGCTGCCCCTCGGCCAGGTGCTGGTGGGGGCGGTCGGTGTGGCTGTGATCGGGGTCGCCGGGGCGGTGGCGTACAGCGGGGTGCGCAAGAAGTTCGTCGAGGACCTCGACCTGTCCACCGCGAGCCCCACCGCACGCACGGTGGCTGTCCGGCTCGGGCAGGCCGGCTACCCCGCGCTCGGCGTCGCATACGCCATCATCGGTCTGCTGATCGTGTCGATGGCGGTGACCTACCGCCCGGACAAGGCCGTCGGACTTGACGCCGCGCTCACCACGCTCGCGGCGCAGACCTACGGCACCGCCTTGCTGCTCCTCGTCGCCGCCGGACTGGCCTGCTTCGGGCTCTACTGCCTGTTCGACGCCCGCTACCGCCGCGGCTGAGATGTCCACCGTCTGCCCCCAACACAACATCGCCGCTACCCCAAGCCGACCGACGCCGGGTGCGCACCGGGTGGACAAGCGGTAGGCCGGCGTACGCTGGAGACATCCGGGATTGACGATCCCGGAATCCCCAGTTGCCGGGCCGTTGGCGGCGAGATGAGGGGTGATGATCATGTCCGTTCTGCAACCCGATCGTGGCAAACCCACGGCACCAGACCCTGCGTTCCGCGTAATTCGGGGGCTCTGGAGACGGAACCGGGACGTTCTTGCAGGTCAGACGGTTGCATGTCTCCCGCAATCGCGAAATCGCCTAGAGAAACGGATGATGCTTGGATCGCTTGTGGCGTAAGGGATTCATCGCTATCCTCTGGAGCAACGCCAGGCCAGTGACGCTCGGCCAGCCACCCCACGATCCGCCAAGGCGCGGCAGGATCGCTGGCGGCACCGAATCCTGATCGCCAGCGAATTGCGATCTTGATCGGAGTCCGGTCACGCGCAGGGGAACGCGAACCTCAGAGCCTAGAGACACGGCCCGTCTCCTACGTTCCCCACGTTATCCCAGCTCAGTCCCCGATTCCGTGCTCTAGACGGGTGGAATTACGCGGAACGCAGGCAGACGGGGATCCGCCGGTGGCCGAACCCACCGACGCGCCGGAGCCGGCGCAGGCGCCGGTAACCACGCGCCAACGCGCGGTGCCGCGCACCCGGTGGAGTGCGGCCTGGGCGGGCATCTGCGCCGCCGCGCTGGTCTCGGTGGCGTTGATCGTGTTCATGCTGCAGAACACCCGCAGCGTGGAGGTCACCTTCCTGTAGCTGCACGGCACGCTGCCCTTGGCCCTGGCGTTGCTGATCGCCGCGGTCGGCTCGGCCATCCTGACAATGGTGTTCGGGACGGCCCGCATCACCCAGTTGCACCGGCTGGTGAGCCGGCGTCGCGACTAGCGCCTGCGGAACGACCGCCGAGGCCGCCCGGCCACGCCACCAGCCCTCCGGCCGCACGAGGCGGCCAGGTCGGCGACCTCCAGGTCCGGCCCGGGTCAGGCGGCAGCCGTCACCCCGGGCGGCCGCGTCGCGGCCGCGGGGGTGGGTCCAGCCTGCGCCGGGTTTACGCGTCCGGTGGTTGGCAGCTGGTCAATCGGGGCGGTGAGCACGCTGAGCAGCCCGGTCACATCGAGTACCCGGCGGACGACGGGTCGGGGATGGGTGACCCGCACCTGACACCCGCTGCGCGTGGCGGCGTTGCGGACGGCGACCAGGGCGCTGACTCCGGTGCAGTCCAGGAAGGTGACCCCGGCCAAGTCGACATCGAGGACGGCGGGGGCCTGCTCGCGCAACACGCCGAGCAGCCGGTCGCGGAGCAGGTGCGCGGTGGCCAGGTCGACCTCCCCGACCACGGCCACCCGGGCCGTCGATGGTGCCGGCAACTCGTGGCGAGGTGGAGCTGCGTCAACGCGGTCACAGGCGAAAGTGCGGTGGACATCGTGTTCCTCCGGCCCAACTGCTTCACGGGATCGCTGTGGTGAGCGGGCGGGGGCTGGGCCCGGGCCGGGAGGCAACAACCCGAAGTTCCGGGTTTGCAGGCTCGGCGAGCGGCGCACATCGGTGCGGCGCAGCTACCCGCAGCCTACTCTCAAGAGCGTCTGTCGAGAGCCCCAGTTCCGCCACCGCGGCTCGCGCGCGACCCCGGCCAAGGCGTGCGCGACGTCGGTGGCGGGTACTGCTTGATGCGATGACCGGATCCGGGTTGGCGCGGCGGGCCGCGGCGGGCTTCGGGCGGGCGCGGCGCCGCTTCGGCTGGCTCGACCACCTCGTGCGGGCGGTAGTGCGCTACGACCAGGCCGACGGTGGCCGACTGGCCGCCGCGGTCACCTACTACTCGTTCTTCGCCGCGTTCTCCCTGGCCCTGCTGGGCTTCGCGATCCTCGGCTACGTGCTGGACGACCCCGCGGTGCTGCGCGCGGTGCAGTCATACCTGTCGCAGAACCTGCCCGGCCTCGACGCGCAGGTGCTGCGGGAGGCCCGCGGGACCGCTGGGCTGGTCGCGTTCGTCGTGCTCCCGGTCGCCGGCCTGTTCTGGGTGGACTCGCTGCGCTCCTCGATGAGGGCGATCTGGCGGCTGCCGCAGTACCCGGGCAACTTCCTCCTCCGCCAACTCATCGACCTCGCCGTCCTGGCCGGCCTCGGGTTGCTGCTGGCCGCGTCGCTGGCCGCGGCGGCGGGTACCGAAACCCTGCTGACCTGGCTGCTACGCGACGCGGCAGACGCGGCCGGCCGGCCCGGTCGATGGCTGCTCGGAACGGCCGGGTACGTGCTCGGCATCGGGGTAAACGTCCTGCTGGCCATCGCCGCACTCACCGCGCTGCCGCGGCTGCGGATGCGGCCGCGGCGGGTGCTCGGACCGGCGCTGTTCGTCGCCGCCGGGCTGGAGTTGCTCAAGACGCTCGGCCGCCTCTACGTGCAGCGCACCGAGGCCAACCCGGCCTACCAGGTCGTCACCGGCGCGGTCGCGGTGCTGGTCTTCCTCAGCCTGCTCAACCAGTTCATCCTGTTCGCCGCCGCGCTCACCGCCACCAGCACCCGCGGACCCATCACCGATCTGGCCACGAATGCGGCACCCGCCGCACCGCAGCCCACCTCGACGGCTGGCACAACCGCCCACCAGCGCGTGATCCGCCGCCGCAGGCCGGCCCGCCGCACGGCCGGTCTTGCACGCGGGGCACACCCGTCCCGCCGGCGGCGGTAGCCCGCAACAGCGGCGGCAGGACAACAGGGTTTGCAGGCTGCCAGTTCGCCCGCGGCGGTCCTCGTCTCGTCCGCCCGGCTCCGGGGATGCCTACCGGGGCTGCGGTGCGGATTCGGGGCCGGCCGTGCTCCCATCCGCCGTGCGGGTGTAGCTGGGTCGTTTGGCAAAGCGGACAGTGGCGCCCCGGCCGGGCTGGCTGATCACCTCGAACCGGTCGCTCAACGCGGCGATCACGTAGAGGCCGCGCCCGGACTCGGCGGCCTGCGCCGGTAGCCCCGGCGGCCCTGCGGCCGGTGCGAACCCGGCCCCGGTGTCGGTAACCTCGATCACGCACAGGCCATCGCGATGCGGACAGCGACGTCGTACTGGTCGCTGTTGCGGGCGTGGGCCACCACGTTCGTGCATGCCTCGGTCAACACGACCGCGATCTGCTCCCGGCATTGCTCCGCCACGGTCAGCGCGGTTTCGGTGACCCGCCGGACCAGGCGTATCCCGGCGGTATCGCGGGGCAGACACACCGCCAGCGTCATCTGGAACGGCCCCGTCATGCCCACCGCCTCTCCACGCCGCAACGTCAGGACCCCACGACACCTACCCCGGTCAGGGATCACCCACACCGCCGGCCCGCCCAGCGGCGCCGCGTGCCGCAGGCCGGCGTGGCTGCGCGTCGACCGGGTCCGGGAGAGTCGACCATCACCGCAAGGTCCACAAATCAACGCAGTGAGCGGCCACGACCGAGCGGCGCGGCCGCAGACCACACCGCGGTGCTGCCGCGCCCGGCCGTTGCCACACCGCCGTTGCGGTGCCGGGCAGTGTGTGCCGCTACGAGCACGTCGCCTCGCCCATCGCCTCCGGTGCATCAGGCGCGAGACGGACCTGGACCTCTTTGCAGCCGACGCCGCACGACCGGCGACACTACTGTGACGGCTGCGGCACCTTGCAGTTGATCTTAGGGTTGACGCCGACATAGTTCAGCGGTCCGGCGATAACGGTGACCGCGATGGTGCTGGCTTTGGCGCAGGTGGTGTCAGAGCCATTGAAGTAGCCGCGCTGGCCGGCTGCTATCGCACCGATGACCAGCCAGATGAGCAGGAGCACTCCTGCTATCGGTCCTGGACGCACGCGTGTCTCCTAGCCTGGAAGGTGAGCATTTGCCCGGGCGGGGTCGCGGCCAAGGCGGACGGCTGACTCATACCCATCGGTGGCGAGGACCTAACGGTGCTCATCGGCCGCTCCGCGAATCCTCAAGGTGAGATCCGACATCTCGTCGGGTTAGAGTGGCGCCAGCGGTTGCTCCAGACCCCGGCGGCATGCTGAGCGTCGAGTGCCGGGAGGATCCGTGAGTACCGTCGAACTGGCCGCTGCGCGGTCGCGGCCAGGCTCGTGCCGCCGCAGCGGCAGCCACAACGCGCAGCCATTGACCCGGATGCGGCTCGACCCCCGCCTGCCCCACCACGCATCGCCGATGACCATCCACGCGTGCCGTTCGCCGCGGGAT
This sequence comes from Micromonosporaceae bacterium, assembly GCA_035650075.1. Lineage (GTDB taxonomy): Bacteria > Actinomycetota > Actinomycetes > Mycobacteriales > Micromonosporaceae > DASSUC01. The sequence goes on from DASRII010000283.1 coordinate 21,470, forward strand.
GGACCGGGTTGCCGCTGCGGGAACGATCGTGGTGGCAGCCGCAACGGCGGCGTACCCGGCGGTGGTGTTCACCCGGACCGGGTTCAGCGGCCACGACCTCAGGGCATCGCACGTCGTCCGGTCGCGTCGATCCGACCGGCGGGCCCGGCCGCCGCCAGGTCAACCTGGCGATCGAGCCTTCCTTCGGCCGGTGCGCCAACAGGCACCGCCACCATACCAATCGCAGCACCGACGGCCTCGATCCGGACATCGTCCGGGCCATGTGCCTCCCGGCACGCCCTGGAGGTCGAAACCGCCCCGTTCGGCTCGGACGACCACGGCGTGCGTCACCTGCACACCGTCGGCCGCACCGGCCGCCGGTTCACCAGTGTGGACCCGCCACCCGACCCGACGCTCGAGCGCGTCGTCACCGGCGGTCAGGCCCGCCAACGCAGGAGCCGATCGTGATGCTCGGGACCGCGTCGATGGCCGTCGGACACGGGGCGGCGGCGCACCGGCCCGGCCCTCACCCGGCGGTGACGCCATGAGCGGCCACGACGTAGGCGCCGACCGGGTTGTTCGGATCTGGGTGCAGGTCGGCCAGCAGTCCCGTGGGGACCCCGTATCGGTGGCGCACGTGTGCGCCGCGGCGGTGGCCGGCGTGAAGGTGGACGGGGCGGGGGTGACGGTGATGGTCAGCCCGACCGTGCGGGAGACCATGCACGCCACCGACCGGGTGGCCGGCGAACTGGAAGAGTGGCAGCTGACCTTCGGGCAGGGCCCTTGCGTGGACGCCTTCCGCGGTGGCGGCCCGGTCCTGGCCGGGGATCTGCGCGGGGCGGACTGCCTGGCCCGCTGGCCGGTATTCACGCCGGCCGCGTTGGACAGCGGGGCGCGTGCGGTGTTCGCCATGCCGTTGCAGGTCGGCGCGATCCGGCTCGGAGTGCTCGACCTGTACCGGACCCGGCCCGGGCCGCTGAGCCCGCACGAGCTGGCCGACGCATTGGCCTTCGCCGACACTGTGGGCATGCTGCTGCTAGACGGGGCGGCCGGGGCCCAGCCGGACACCGCGGAGCTGGCCTGGCAGCGCGACGACCCGACCGCACACCAGGCCCAGGTCCACCAGGCCACCGGCATGATCCTGGTCCAGCTCGGCGTCAACGCGGAGACCGCCTTCGCGCGGCTACGCGCCTATGCTTACGCCCACGACCGGCGCCTGGGCGACGTGGCCCGCGACGTGGTCGAGCGCCGGCTGCGCTTCAAACCCGACCCGCCCTCGGGCGGCGACAATGAGCAATGACGCCGCACCAGGCCGGCACCGTGCAGACGCACCCGCCGGCTCACACGCCGAGGACCACGCTAGGACAAGGGTGAACGACATGAGTGAGCGACAGCTGGCCGAGGCGTTCGTCGAAATAGCCGACACCCTGGTCGACGACTTCGACGTGATGGACTTCCTACACCAGTTGACTATCCGGTGCGCCCAGGTGCTCGGCGTGTCCGCGGCCGGGGTACTGCTCGCCGACCAACGCGGCGCGCTGCGGGTGGTGGCCGCCTCCACCGAACAAACCCGGCTGCTGGAACTGCTCCAGCTGCAAACCGACCAGGGCCCATGCCCGGAGTGCTTCCACACCGGCCGACCCGTCGCCGTCGCCGACCTGACCACCGCCACCCATCGCTGGCCGCGCTTCGTCACCGCGGCCCGCCAGATCGGCTTCGCCTCCGTCCACGCCCTACCCATGCGGCTACGCACCGACGTCATCGGCGCGCTCAACCTGTTCGACAGCCAGCCCGGCGCCCTCGACGAGGACACCATCCGGCTCGCGCAGGCCCTCGCCGACGTGGCCACCATCGGCCTGCTGCAGGCGCGCGCCATCCGCCACCGGGAAATCCTCGCCGAACAGCTCCAGACCGCGCTCAACAGCCGTGTTGTCATCGAACAGGCCAAAGGTGTCATCGCCGAACGCCGCCACCTCGACATGGACCAGTCATTCACCCTGCTACGCAGCACCGCCCGCACCAACAACCGCCAACTGTCCGACCTCGCCCGAGCCGTCGTCGACGGATCAGAAACCCTGTGACCGTTGGCGATAGCCACGCCACCGTCGCCCCAGCATGATCGGCGAAAGTCGCCCGGGAACTGCGCACGACTGGCCGCTACGACAACCTGACAGGCGCCGGCTAAACCTCACGGCCGGCCACGAGCCGATACACCCCTAAGCCGGCCGGGCAAGCAACGCGCTACCCGCGTCGCGCCTTTGCCGACTAGGAAAGCTGGTCGGAGATCTGTTCGCCCAGCCGACCATCGTCTGGCCGCTCGGTGCATTGATGCTCGCCGGAGAGTTGGTCATCATCGGCGGGCACCGCACCTGGCGCGGTCCGCACGCAGTCACCGTGTCCCTGTTCGGCTGGTTCGTGGCCGTCCGTGGGTTCCTACTGATCGCTGTTCCCACGACGGTCGAGTCCGGCGTGGACACGACCATGTACTCGCCGACCGCGATATTGCTGTTCCGGATCTTCTTCGGCGCCCTGGCCGTCGTTGGCCTCGTACTCACCTACGCGGGCCGGTTCACCAATCCTGGCGGCCACCCAGGCACCACAGACCGCGACGCGGTACCGTAGCAAAAGCCCAGCTACTGTCCACACCGGACCACATCTCGAACGCCCAACCCCGAACGCGGATCACCCTGCTCGTCCACGCGAAACACCGCGGCAACCCCAGGATCGCTCACACGGTGCTGCGGCTTGACGTCGACGACCGTCACCGCACCCGAGTCGTACAGCAGAAACAGATCCGGCACATGCCGACGGCCCTGCCGGCATCGTCGCCTACCAGCTGAAGCGGTCGCGCGGCGATCCCGACCACCGATGGCTGACGTGGGCGTAGGCGCCGGGGGCGCCGAAGCTGAAGCTGAAGCTGGACTAGTAGTGCTCCGTCATGATCGCGTCACCGTTGGGCGGGTTCGTCGTTGAGGGTGGCGTGGATGTTCAGACTCTGCTGCGGTTGGACGCCGACCTGAAGGACTTCGTCGAGGACGTCTTCGTGTCGCTGCGGCGTAAGGGCTGGCAGGAGCGTTGTTCCTGCTACCTGACGGGGTTGATGCTCGATGGCCGGCGCAAGTCGGTACAGCCGATGGCCGAGCGTCTGGACGAGGCCAACGAGCAGTCACTGCAGCACTTCCTGGCGAACACGCCGTGGGACCCGGTCCAGGTCCGCCGGCAGCTGGCGCGCCGGATGCACAAGGTGGTCAACCCCTCGGCGTGGGTGCTCGACGACACCGGGTTCGTCAAGGACGGACGGATGTCGCCGTGCGTGGCCCGCCAGTACACCGGCACCGTCGGGAAGGTCACGAACTGCCAGGTGGCGACCACCCTGCACCTGGCCACCGACCAACAGTCCTGCCCGGTCAACTGGCGACTGTTCATGCCCGAGTCCTGGGACCCCGCCTCCCCCAAGGCCAGCGCGGACGTGGCACAACGCCGGGCCGCTGCGGGGATCCCCGACGACGAGCACCACCGGCCCAAATGGCAGCTGGCCCTGGAATGCGTCGACGAGGCACTGTCCTGGGGGCTGCCCCCACCACCGGTGGCTGTCGCCGACTCCGGCTACGGCGACAGCAGCCAGCTCCGCCACGGGCTGACCAGACGTGGCATCCCCTACGCGGTGCAGATCTCCCCGACGCTGAGCGTGCTACCCGCCGCCGCCACCCGAACCACCCCGCCGTACCGCGGACGTGGCCCACGACCGAAACCCCGCTACGAACAGCGCAGCCAGTCCGTCAAGGACCACGTCATGGCGCTGGGCTCCAAGCGGGCCACCCGGGTCACCTGGCGGACCGGGTCCCAGCAACGCCACGGCGAGCCGGCGCCGATGACCAGCCGGTTCGTGTTCTGCCGGGTGTTACAGGCCGACGCCGGCACCCGGTCGGCGCACAAGGGACAGGACCTGCCCGAATGCTGGCTGGTC
>DASRII010000284.1:0-15441 GCA_035650075.1 Micromonosporaceae bacterium
CCGTGAGCGATGCTAGCCAGCTCGACGCGACCATCGTCGCGGTCACCGTGTTCCGCGACGGCGCCCGGGTGACCCGGCGCGGTCGCATCCGGTTGCCCGCCGGGGACCACGCCGTCTCCGTGGAGCCACTGCCGCTGTACCTGTCACCCGACTCGATCCGCGTCACCGGGCGCGGTCCCGCCACCGTGCTGGGGGTCGACGTGGCGCGGCGGCACCAGCCGCGAACGACCGACGCCGTCGCGGCCCAGCTCGAGCAGGAGCGCCGCCAGCTGCGAGGTCGACTGTCCGAACTGGACGATGCGGAGGCGATCGAGACACAGCGGGTCGAGTTCCTCCAGCAGCTCGCGTCCCGCGCCGGCGGCAACTTCGCCCGCGCGCTCGCGGCCGGGGACTCCGAACCGTCCGACGTGGCCGCGTTCGCCGACGGGTTGGCCGAGCAGCTGGGTGCGGTACATGCCCGGCAGCGGGACCTGGCGCGCCGGCGGGAGGAGCTGACCGAGGAGCTGGCGGCGTGCGAGCGCAAGCTGCAGGACGTCACTGTCGCGCGGCAGCCGGACCGGACGGCGGCGCTGGTCAGCCTCGCGGTCGAAGCCGGGGAGGACACGGACGCCGAGGTCGAGGTCGAACTGTCCTATGTGGTCACCGGGGCCGGCTGGGAGTCAGCGTACGACCTGCGGCTCGACGAGACCGACCGGTTGACGGTGACGTGGTACGGCCTCGTGCGCCAACACACCGGCGAGGACTGGCCCGAGTGCGACCTGCGGCTGTCCACCGCCCGGCCGTCGGCCACGGCCACCGTGCCCGAGCTGGACCCGTGGTACCTCGACCGGATCCGGCCGATCACGGTACCCCGGCCGATGGCTCGGTCCCGGGGCGTCACCGGCATGATCGCCGGCGCGATGCCCGCTCCCGCTGGCGCGCCCGAACAGCAGGCGTACGCCGCGGCGCTCGAGGTCGACGCGGCGCCACCGGTACGAGAGGTTACGGCCGGCGTCGAGCAGGGCGTCGCCGCGGCCACGTACCAGCCCGCGCGCCCGATCGCGGTACCGGCCGACGGCAGCGCGCACCGGGCCACGGTGGCGGTGTTCGACCTGGACTCCACCCTGGACTACGTCACCGCGCCGATACTGGCCGAAGAGGCCCACCTGCGAGCCACGGCGACCAACAGCTCACCGCACACGCTGCTGCCCGGTACCGCTTCGGTGTTTCACGGCCCCGACTTCGTGGGCAGTACAAAGCTCGAGACCTGGGCACCGGGCGAGGAGGTCGAGCTGGCGTTGGGCATCGACGACCGGGTACGCGTCGAGCGCAAGCTCGTGCGCCGGACCGCGACGAAGGTGACGCTGGGGACCACCCGGCGGCGGGACGCGGACTACCGCATCTCCGTTGCCAACCACACCCCGCGGCCGGTCGAGGTCACCGTGCTCGATCAGGTGCCGGTGTCCCGCGACGATCAGATCGCCGTCAAGGAGGTCCGGGCCGAGCCCGCGCCGGCGGAGCGTACCGATCTCGGCGTGCTGACCTGGAAGCTGCGACTGGCTCCGAACGAGTCCCGCGAGGTGCATCTGGGGTTCCGCGTCGAACTCGCCAAGGGTGTGGAGCTGGCCGGCTGGCGCGAGTGATCCGGGCTGATACAAGCCGATTGAGTGTCCTATGTGCACTCATGATGTGTCATCGACGGACACAAATTTTTCAAACGTATATTTGATCGATCAACATCTCTCTAAATGTGATGTCAGACCATTGACAGTCATCACGTTCTGATGAGAGAAACGACCTTGAATATTTCACGTGTCGATCTCTCGACGCGTGCGACCTGCTGGGGAGTCGATTTGCGCCAGTCAGCTCTCCTGCCGCGTCGCCCGCGCGGCCTGTCCCCGCCGCGGGGCAACGGGGCGGCGGTTCGTGGTATCTGGCTCACCCTTGCAGTCGCTGCCCTCCTCCTCGCCGTTGTGGGCACGGGACTGCTGGTGCGCCGCCAAGCCGCGGAACCGACCGATCACACAGCAACCCTTGGGGGTCTGTCTGTCCGGCTACACGATGCCGGATGGTTGTCCATGGATGGGCATAACATGGACAACCAGGGCGGATACCAGATGCCTGCACAAATGATGCCGGGAGCGCCTGTCGGTGATGACATGCGCTTCGGCGTGCCGCTCACACTCGTGAACACGAGCGCGGACACGCGCCAGTTCATCCTCGCCGACGAGTTCTTCCTCCGTGGCGGCCGCCTCGACAGACCTCGCACGCTGCACTCGGACACGTTCGGCCGGCTCAACCGGCTGAACCCGGGCAGCGCTGTCGATGGGGTTCTCTACTTCGACACCGTCGTCCCCGACGGCAGCGACCCGCCGCTCTACCTGGAGTGGCGGCGCGACGGGGACACCGCCACGCTGGCCATCCCGCTCATGGCTGGCGGGGCACCCGACCACGGCCACACACCTTAGGCCGTACCTCGCATCACACTGGCGGTCCCCGGCGACGGGGGCCGCCCGACCTAGGTCCCTCGCACCCTTCGGGAGGTCTATCGACCCCACGCGTTCGCACGTCGTACCAGACACGGCGGAGGCGGACCATGCGGTCCGCCGGCGGGCGGTACCCCGCCGGCGGACGGTCCGGCTAGCGCCGACAGTTCGATCTCGCGCGATAGACAAGGAGGCCCGCTATGCGCGAGTCACCAACTGTGCCCACATCCAGGTCACCGGCAACGAAAGTCGGTGGCCCGACAAGAGGCGACACCAACACTGTATACAAGTCAAACCTCTTCCTGGCGATCATCTTGGCCGCCGGGATGGTGGCCTGGCAGCATTTGGCACTCTTCAATGCCCAGGGCTCGCTGTGGTCACACACGCCATTCCTCGCGGTCGACTTCCTCCTCGCGTTGCCGGTAGCCGCGCTCGCGGTCGGAATGGTCAGCGTGCTCGGACGGAGGATCGGCCTGCACGCCGGATCGGCATCGGCGTGGGAGCCGGTAGCCCGGGCGGCGGCGATCGCGATCGTGATGACGGTGCTCTACGTACCGCTCGCGATCGTCCAGGCGGTCGGGCACACCGCGCTCGCCCCGTCGGTACCGGCCACCGAGGCCGGTCATCACCACGGCGCCACCGGGCTACCGGCCGACCTGTTCGGGTACGGCCTGACCCAGGCGTTGCAGATGGAAGCGGCGATCCTGATACTCGCCCTGGTCGGCGTCGTCGCGATCACCGTCACATCGGGCGGCACGTCGCCGCGCGACCTGTGGCGGACCTGGGTGGTGTCCAAGGTCCGGCCCGTCAGCACGATGGGCTGGGTACTCACGCTCGTCATCGGTGCGCTGGCCGGCACGCTGGTCACCACACCGGCCCAGGCCGAGCCCGAGCCCGACGGCGGCGTCGTGCAGGGTGGCTCCGGCGGCTGCAGTTCCGCGCCGCAGCGGGTGTTCAACGTCAGCGCGATCGACGTCGACATCGTGGTCAACCGCACCGGTGACCACGACCCGTACGGCTACATGTACGTGCTGCAGAGCAACCTGGCGGCCGTCCGAGCCTTCGAGGCCAAGCTGAAGGTCGCCTCGGCGATCGACGACGCGAAGGACGCGAACGGCAACATCGTCACGCCGTGGCCGGTACTCGTGGCGCAGAACCCCAACGCCGCGCAGGTAACGAACGGGCTGGGGCAGGACCCGATCCAGCCGCTCGTGCTGCGGGCCCGGCTAGGCGAGTGCGTGGTCATCAACCTGAAGAACGAGATCGTCAACGCGCCCCGGGGTGGACCGAACGGCAATCCGGTCATCACCCAGCCCGGCGGCGTACCGCAGGTCTCGATCGACATCGCCGGCGTGTCGTACGACGCGGCCGGCGGCCAGGGCGGCCAGGCGGTCGGCAACAACCCCGTCAACATGGCAGCCCAGGGCGTGACCAAGCAGTACAAGTACTACCTCGACCCGCTGATGGGCGAGGGCGCCAAGGTCTTCCGCAGCGGCGGCGACTCGGTTCAGCTCACCGCGCACGGTCTCTTCGGCACGCTCGTCGCCGAGGACTCCGGCGCCCGGTGGTACGACCCGAGCACCGGCGCGGAGAAGACCAGCGACAACAACTGGAGCAACTGGGAGGCCATGGTCGACCCGTCGGCCGGCCCGACCTTCCGGGAAGCTGTGATCATCTACCACGAGGTCGGTGACGAGAACTTCAACCTGCGCCGGCCGCTGCGGGAGAACGCGGACGCGGCTCCCGTCGGCGATCAGGCACAGAACGGTCGGGCTCTCCCGATGATCGATACCGGCGCGCCCAACGCGGCCAACCCGCGGGCGGGCGGTGGCGGTACCAACGCGTACCGGCCCGGCAGCCGGGCGCTGAACTATCGATCGGAGTCCTTCTACCGGCGCCTGCAGCCGCTTGCCCCGCGCGGGCTCGACGCCATGCAGGCCAACGAATCGATCGCGTACAGCTCGTACCCGAACGGCGATCCTTCGACGCCGATCGTCCGGTCGTACCTCGGTGAGCCGACCAAGACCCGGCTCGTACACGCGGGCTTCGAGCAGTTGCACGTCCACCACCTGCACGGTGGTGCGACGCGGTGGCGGCAGAACCCGGGCGCGGACAACACCGACATGAGTAGCGGTCTGCGCAAGGTACCGATCCAGAACGCCCAGTCCATCCGGCTCGACTCGCAAACGGTCAGCCCGATGGAGGCCATGAACCTGGAGCACGAGTGTGGCGCCGGCGGTTGCCAGCAGGCGGCCGGGGACTTCCTCTACCACTGCCACATCGCGCACCACTACATCGCCGGCATGTGGGGCATGTGGCGGGTGTTCGACACCGCCCAGGCCGGGGTGGCGAAGCTGCCGGGCGCGTCGTCTCGCCCGACCGCGGTGAACTCCGCCGGGCTGCTCGGCCGGGTCATCGAGGGCAAGACGGTCGTGCTACAGGCCAACCTCACCAGCCCGTCGACACAGGTGGCGTTGGAGTCCCTTGTGGAGGGTCAGCTGCCGCCACAGGGCGTCCGGTGGGTCCGGACCGACGGCACCAACGACCCGGACGACGCGACGGTCTGGGACTGGGTCAAGGGAGGTACCCCGACCGCACCGGTCTATCTGGGTGAACCGGAGACCACCGCGGTCTGGGCCAACTACATCTCTCCCACGCCAGGGGTGAGGCCTGAAATATTGTTCAACCCGGCCAACGGACGGCCGGCGTACCCGATGCTGAAACCGCACCTGGGAATGCGACCACCGTTCTCGCCGAACGGGCATTCGCCGGCGCCGTACCTCGGCAACACGGTCACGTCGACGAGACCCGACGGACTGTGCCCGTCGTCCGCACCGCAACGCAGCTACGACATCACCGCGATATCCGTGGCGTTCCAGGCCACGCACCGGGAGAACGACGCCAACGGTGAGATCTTCGTGCTCAACGAGGACAAGAACGCCGTCCTCAACGGTACGAAGCCCGTCGAGCCGTTGACGATCAGGTCCAACGTCGGGGACTGCGTGTCCATCACCTTTGGCCACCAGCTGAACCCGGCGGTGCAGGCCAAGACCAACATGCACACGCACTTCGTGCAGTTCGACCCGCGGGCGTCCGATGGCGTGATCACCGGCTTCGCGTACGAGCAGTCGACCTTCGGCATGGCCAAGGAAGGTCGCACGCTGTCCTCTGTGGACTCTCCCAACACGATCACCGTGTCCACGCTCGGGCAGCTCCGGGTCGGCGTCGGGATCGGCGTCGGGGTCGGTACCCCGAGCATCGAGATCCGGAAGATCACCGGGATCGTCGGCAACCAGCTGACCCTCGACAGTAACCTGACGAAGACGCACGCCGCGGGCGAACCGGTGACCGTGGAGTTCGTGCAGTACCGCTGGTACTCCGATGTGGACTCCGGCACGGTGTTCTGGCACGACCACGTCGACGGCATCGAGTCCTGGGCGCATGGGTTGTTCGGTGCGCACATCATCGAGCCGGCCGGCTCCACGTACCGCGACCCGGTGACGGGCAACTCGGTCAAGAGCGGCACGATCGTCGACATCATCACGTCCGGCTCGGTGGGCGTCGGCCAGTCCGGCTCCTTCCGGGAGTTCATGATATTCCTCCACAATGGACGGCGTGGGCGCAACGAGCTCACGGCCGCCTCGGGAGGTGGTCTGAACCCGTTCAACTTCGGCCAGGAGTGCGAAGAGGGTTCGATCAACCTCCGGGCCGCGCCGGTGGGTGAACGCACACCGCCGGGTGCCACCCCCGCTGACCCCTCGACGACCATGCAGAGACAGGAGTACAGCGGGCAACGTTGTAGGAATGCGTTCAGCCGCGGCCCGGACGATCCGGCCTCCGCGAACGCCACGTCGGTACGGGCCACCGTGACGACCGTCGACCCGTACGTCTTCTCGTCGGTGAAGTACGGCGATCCGATGACCCCGCTGCTGCGGGCGTACACCGGTGACCCCGTGGTGATCCGCACGATCGGGTTGAACGAGCGCGCCGAGGCGCTGCGCATCCAAGGCCACCGGTTCCGGATGGAGCGCTTCAACTCCGACGGTCAACTGATGGACACGGCGACCACGGGCATCTCCGAACGGTTCGACTACGTCCTCGACGGAGGTGCGGGCGGACCGCTGAAGAGTCCGGGTGACTACCTGTACTACAGCACGCGCAACTTCGCTCTGGAGAGCGGCGCGTGGGGCATCTTCCGGGTGCACGACAAGCTCCAGAGCACCCTGAAACCATTGCCCAACCGGACTCCGTTCAGTGGTAGCGGCTTCCCGAGGCAGGTTGCCGCGACCGGCAACACCCAGGTGACCCCCGGCCCCAACCCGGCGCCCGGGTTCCTGTCGAACGGCTCGGTCAACACGGCCGTCGTCACGTCGACGACGTGGCCGTGCCCGAGTGGCGCACCGAACCGCAACTACGACGTCTCGGTCTTCAACAAGGCCCTGCCCACCACCCCGTTCCCGGACGCCAGCGGCGTGATGTACTCGCTGACCTCCGACATGGCCGGGATCGTGGCCGGGACCAAGCCGCTCGAGCCGTTGGTACTGCGGGCCAACAAGGGTGACTGCCTCAAGATCACCCTGCGCAACCAGCTCACCCCGGGCTCGCTGTACGGCGGCACCCGGGTGGGTCTGGACCTCGGCAAGCTGTCCAAGAACCAGCAGCTGGCCTCCGGCGCGGCGGTCGGGCTCAACCCGGACACCACCGTCGGCGCGGGACAGACCGTGCTGCTGGTCTACTACGCCGACCAGGAACTGGGTACGACCATCTTCCAGAACCTGGGCAGCCTGGGATCGCTCCGGCACGGGGCGTACGGCATGGTGATCATCGAGCCGCAGGGCTCGACGTACCAGAACAGTTTCACCGGCCAGTTCCTCAACTCGACGAGCACGGCCAGCCAGGCCGTCATCCGGGTGCCGAACGCGCCGGACTTTCGCGAGTTCGCGATGCAGGTCCAGACAACGGACCAGCAGTACTCGCGGAGCATCGTGCCGTACATCGACCAGGTCGCAGGCATAGGTATCAACAGCGTGACCGCGGCCAACATCCCGGCCGTGCCCGTCGAGGGCGCGCCACCGGGGACGGCGAACAACGCGGGCTCGCTGGACAAGGCGTACAGCCACGTCAACTACCGCAACGAACCGTTGACCGTACGGCTCAACCTGACCTCGAACCCAGCCAACTACACGCTGGCGACGGTCACGGGCAACTACGGCATCGCGTTCAGCTCGGGGTTGTACGGCGAACCCGATACCCCAATTTTCATGACCCATGAGAAGGACCCGGTGGTCTGGCGGGTCGCTGTGGGAGCCTCGGACCAGCTCCACTCCTTCACCATCGGCGGGCACAGCTTCCCGCTCGAGCCGAGGATGTGGAACGGTACGACCGACAAGCGGTCGCAGCTGCTGACCGCGCGCACGATCGGAGCCGGCGAGACGATCGACGTCGAGCTGACCTCCGCCGGCGGGTCGGGCGGCTTCACCGGTGACTATCTCTACCAGGACGCCAGGTCACCATGGGCCGAGGCGGGCATCTGGGGCATCTTCCGGGTGCTCGAGCTGCCCTTCGGGCTCAGCGCTCTGGAGTCGAACATCATCTCGATCGCACCGGAGGTCTGATATGAACCGGCGACGCGCGGCGGTCTGGTTTGGGTTGGTCGCCGCCGTCGCCGGGGTCCTGGTCGGACCGGCACAGCCGGCGTACGCGCACGCGCAGTTGGTCGGCACCACGCCGGCCAACGGCGCGCGCCTGGACACCGCGCCCGCCGAGGTCGTCCTGCGGTTCAGCGAACGGGTACTCCTGGTACCCGACGGGGTGCGGCTGCTGGACGCCACGGGCGCGGTACGCGGTGCCGGTCCGGCCCGGATCGAACCGTCCACACCGGAGGAGGTACGCCTGCCGATGCCCGCAGGACTGGGCACCGGCACGTACACCGTCGCGTGGCGGGTCGTCTCCGCCGACTCGCACCCGATCCACGGTGCGTTCGCCTTCGGCGTGGGCGACGTACAGGTCGTACCGCTGCCGGACTCCGGCGCCCAGGCCACCGCCGACCCCGCGCTGGCCGCGGCGTTCTGGCTGTTCCGGTGGGCTGGGTACGCCGGCCTGGCCCTGCTAGCCGGTGGAGCCCTGTTCCTCCTTCTCTGCTGGCCGGCCGGCTGGTCCCGGCGCCGGGCCCGGCGCATGCTGTTCGCCGGCTGGGTCACCAGCGTGTCGAGCGCGGTCGCGGCCCTGCTCGTTCAGGGGCCGTACGCCACCGGTGGCACGCTCGGCTCGCTGTTCGATCCGGCGTTGCTGGCCGGTACGGTCGGCACCGACTTCGGCCGGTACGTCATCGCCCGGCTCGTCCTGCTGGGACTGGCCGTTCCGGTCCTGGTACGGCCAACCTGGTATCCACAGTGGACGGTGTTGCCGGCGTTCGCTCTGCCCGTGACCTGGATCGGTACCGGGCACGCGAACGCGGATGCCAACCTGCTCGCCCGGTTCTCCGACGCCATCCATCTCGCCGCGATGTCCGCCTGGTTCGGCGGCCTGGCTCTCCTCGTCGTGGCCGTCCTACCGGCCACTGCCGGCCGCCCCTTGGCTGTGCCTGCCAAGGTCGCCCCGGCGGCCGGCGCTGGCGCGCCAGCCCCCGTGGCGGAGGTCGCCGCCGCGGTGACCCGGTTCTCCAGTCTCGCCACGGTGTGCGTCGGCGTTCTCGTGGTCACCGGTACCTACCAGGCGTGGCGCGGGGTCGGCTCGGTGGCCGCGCTGGCCGGGTCGAGCTACGGGCGGCTGCTCGTGTTCAAGCTCGCCGCGATCGGCGTACTGCTGTGGTTCGGGGCGATGTCGCGTTCGCTGGTGCGCCGCCGGTACGTCCACAGTGCGGTGTCCACAGTGGTCGAAAAAGAACTCGCCCTGGCCGGGACGGGCGGACGGCGTGGGCCCGGCGGCCCGAGCCGCGGCAGCCGCCGGACCGAACGCGCCGAGCGGGAGCAGGAACTGCTCGCTCGCCGACAACTGGGTTGGTCGGTACGCATCGAGGTGGCCATCGGTCTCGCGGTACTCGCGATCACCGCTCTGCTCGTCGCCACCCCGCCGGGTGCGCGGCCCGCGGCGGCTCTGCCAGCTGCGCCCGTCCAAACGTCTACAACGCAGGCTCCGCCCGAGGTCGTGGCGACCGACCTGCCGCTCGACGGCGGGGGACGGGTCTATGTCCAGCTGGATCCGGCCCGGGTCGGCGACAGCACGCTGATCGTCACGGTCCTCGACGCGGCCCGCAAGCCGTGGGACGTTCCCGAAGTCACCGCGACGTTGAGCCTCAGCGCGCAGAGCATCGGGCCGTTGCCGGTGACGCTGCGCGAGGTCCGGCCGGGCGACTACGTGTCGACCGGGCTCAGCCTGCCGATGGCCGGCACCTGGCAGTTGGCGGTCAAGGTGCGAACGTCCGAGGTCGACCTGGAGACCGTGCGGGTGGAGTTGCGCGTCGGCTAACCGCGTACCGCTAAACCTCGACCGAAGCCGCGGCCCGGAGCATCGCGTCGAGGCTACGGTCGACGTCCCGCTCGGTCGTCGCCCAGGACGAGACGCTGATGCGCATCGCGTCCCGGCCCTGCCAGACGGTTCCGCCGCACCAGCACGTGCCGTCGGCCTGCACGGCCGCGACCACCGCGCGGGTCACCTCGGGCGCGCCGAAGCTGACGAGCACCTGGTTGAGCACGACGTCGTTGAGGATCTCGTAGCCCGCGCCGGCCAGCCCGTCGGCGAACCGGCGAGCATGGGCGCAGCACCGTTCGACGAGGTCGGCCACGCCGGCCCGGCCTAGCGAGTGCAGCGCGGCCCAGACCTCGACGCCCCGCGCCCGCCGGGACAGCTCCGGCGTGTAGTCGATCGGCTGGCGGTCACCGTGCTCCAGCGGCAGGTACTCCGCGGTCACCGCCATCGCCGGCCGCAACTGCTCCGGATCGCGGACGAACGCGAGACCGCTGTCGTACGGCACATTGAGCCACTTGTGAGCGTCCGTCGCCCAAGAGTCCGCCTCGCTCACGCCTTCGGTGAGGTACGCCCGCGCCGGCGCGGCCGTTGCCCACAGCCCGAACGCGCCGTCGACGTGTACCCAGGCGCCGGCCGGCCGGACCGCCGCGCAGATCTCGCCGATCGGGTCGATGGCCCCGGTGTTCACGTTGCCCGCCTGCGTGCACACGATCGTAGGACCGTCCACTGTGGGCAGTGCGTCTGCCCGCATCCGGCCCTGGTCGTCGACCGGTACCCGGACGACGCGCCGGCGGCCGAGGCCGAGCATGCCGAGCGCCTTCATCAGGCTCGGGTGTACCTCGTCGCCGACCAGCACGGTCACCGGCGGTGCGCCGAACAGCCCGTCGGCCTCGACGTTCCAACCGACCCGGTCGAGTACGGTCCGCCGGGCCGCCGCGAGCGCGGTGAAGTTGGCCATGGTGGCGCCGGTGACGAAGCCGGCACCGGTCCCGGGCGGCAACCCGAGCAGGTCGACGAGCCAGCGCAGGCTCACCCGTTCGAGCGCGCAGGCGGTCGGGCTCAGCAACTCGAACCCGGTGTTCTGGTCCCAAGCGCCGGCGAGCCAGTTCGCGCCCAGCGTCGCCGGCAGGCTGCCCCCGACGACGAAGCCGAAGAAGCGCGAGCCGGCCGTGGCCATCGTGGCGGGCGAGCCGCACTCGTCGAGCACGCGGAGCGTCTCACTGTCCGGGTTGCCCTTCTCGGGCAGTTCGGTGTCCAGCATGGACAGTCGGGCGACCGCCTCCGGATCGGGTCGCACGGGCCGGTCGGGCAGGCCGGCCAGGTAGGCGGCGGCCCGGTCGGCGGCTTCGGCGAGTACGTCGTACGTCACCCATTGATCATATGACCGGCTGACTTTCCGACAGACAACGGCCGCCCGTTCCCCTACGATTTGGCGTCGATGTACTCGCCATACGGGCCGGTCCAGCCGGAGAGGCGGCACTGGGCCGACAGCCCTACCAAGATCCTCGGCCTCGTCGCCGCGATCCTCAGCGTGGTGACCGGTTTCTGCGCGCTGCTCGCCCAACTGGGTGCGTTCGGTGACTTCCGCATCCCGCACCTGCCGGGGCGGGGAGTTCCGCTTTCGGAGGCGGCGGTGTCGCTGTCGGTCGGTGAAGGGCGTTCGGGCACACCTGTGGTGGTGACCGGCCACGGCTTCGAGCCGGGGGAGACGGTCGAGATCCGCTTCCACGTGGATCTGATTGGGACGGCGCGGGTCGACGAGAACGGCGACTTCACCGCGAACACCAAGGTGCCGGGCACCTACGACGCCTTCGGCGGGCAGCAGTTCATGATCAGCGCCGTGGGAAAGTCGAGCGTCCAGCACGCCGAGGCGCCGTTCAAGTTGCTCACCAGCGGCACCGCGATCGTCGCCCCTTCGGGCGGTGGCGGCGAGAGCGGACCGCCGAAGATCACGCTGTCCCGGACCAGCGGGCGGACCGGGACCGATGTCACCGTAACGGGTGAAAACTTCACGCCCGGCGAGGAGGTGCGGATCCGGTTCCACACCGAGGAGATCGGGACGGTGGTCGTCGGTACCGACGGCCGTTTCAGCAAGCGGGTCCGGATCCCCGAGTCGTACGGCGTGTTCGCACCGCAGCAGTTCGAGATCTGGGCCAACGGCAGCCCGTCGCTCGACACCGACCACCGGCCGTTCAACCTGACCGGCTAGCTCGGTCGTATCGGCCCGGGGGCTGTTGTGCCGGGGGCTGTTGTGCCGGGGGCCACGCTGCCCCCGGCACAACTCATCGAAGTGCTACCCGATCGTGCAATTCGTGGTGTTGAGCGAGAAGCGCGCTGGTCGGTTGTTGGTGACGTTGTTCCACGACCCGATGAAGCCCACCCCGGTCAACGTCTGGCCGGGCGCGAGTACCCCGTTCCAGGTCGCGTTCGTGACCGGTACATCCGCGCCCGTCTGGGCGACCACCCCGTTCCACAGCTGGGTGACCGTCTGGCCGTTCGGGAACGTGAACCGCAGGTTCCAGCCATCGAGCGGCTTGCTGCCGGTGTTGGTGATGGACATGTCGGCCTCGAACGCGTTCGTCCACTGGCTGACGACGCGGTACGTGACCCGGCAGCTTGTCGGCGGTACCTGACCGTCCACAAAGAACACGTTGGGCGCCAGCTCGGTGCGCGGGATGTCGGTGTTCGACGCGATGATGTCACCGAGGTTGCGACGGTAGTCGATGCCGTATGTGTTCCGGATGAAGTCCAGCGCCGAGGTCTGGTTGCCGTAGAAGAACCGGTCACCGTCGCGCAGCCGGCTGAACTCGCGATTCCAGATGGCCCGCTGCAGCTCGCCGAACTCACCACCGGCCTGGTGCGGCTCGGCGACCATGCCGGCGAACGCGTCGACATTGTTCACGCTGCCGTACATCGCCCGCAACCGCGCCGCCGTGGTCGAGCGCCGGGTGCCCACAGTCGGCGTAGCCTCGGCCTCTTCACTACCGATCGGTACGATGCTGCCGAACAGGTTCCGCAACTGGGTGAACTCGATGACCCTCGGGTCGTTGATGCCGATGCCGGACGGCAGTGTCTCGGTCGACTCGCCGGTGATCTGGGTGAACGTCGTCCGGGCGGGTAGCCCGTACGCCACTCGCAGCTGGTTGTACGTGGGCATGCCGTGGTCGCGGTCGCGCTCGATGTCGATCGCGCCGAGGTCGGCCACGCCCCGGAAGCACTCGGGCAGGCCCGGTCCGTCCAGGCACTCCGGGTTGCCGGAGACGGGTACCTGGAACAGGACGCTGCGCAGCTGGTTGTCGATCTGCTCGTCGTTCTTGTACTGCGACTCGAGGCCGATGCCCTGCAGCATCGGACCGAGACCGAGCTGGGGTACGAGGGTCGGGTTGAAGAACGCGACGTTCAGCGGGATGGCCAGCTCGAGCTCGTCGCCGTTGACGGCCACCTCGATGCCTTGCGCCTCGAACGCGTCGAGCTGCGCCTGGGTGTACCGGTCGGCATCGGCCTCCAGCTCGAACTCGCCGTGGATCATGCTGTGTGCCCGGTAGCCGACCGTCGCGAACTCGTTGGTCAGCGTGGCGTTGACGTTCGACTTGTACCCGGTGTACCCGGGCAGGTTGATGCCCATCGCCGGCAGCCACTCGTTGTACGTGACGAACTGCTGTTCCGCGATCACCACCCGGCGGGCGATCTGGAACTTGTCCTCCTCGCTCAAGGAAGACGGCAGCAGCGACACGATCCGGTTGTGCTCCCGGGCGAAGAGCGTGTGGGTGGCGTTGAGGCCGATGTTCTCGCTGGCCCGTACGTCACCGGCGACCGATGCCGAGTTCGGGTTGGCGAGCAACCGGCCGTCGATGGCCATCGTCGGAGCGGTGGCCGCGTTGCCGCGGGCGTCCCGGCGAGGCAGGTAGTTGTTCGGCAGCAACAGCGTGGCGCTGTTGTTGGTCGGGTTGCCGTCGTTGGAGCCGTTGCGCAGCCAGTCCAACCGGGCGTTCGTGCCACCGTAGACCAGGAAGCCGTCGATGTACGAGCTGACCGTGTTGGTCTGCTGGCGCGGGTTGGCCGTGGAGGTACCGGTGCCCGGCGACGCTGCCGAGCGCGTGAACGGGATGAACCCGAGGGTGTTCGTGAACTCCTCGAGCGGGTCGGCACCGTTGAACGGGATGTTCGCGACCGTACCGGCCTCGTCCCGAAGCCCGAACGTGTGGTCGATGAACTGGCCCCACACGAAGCCCCACTGGGTGACGCTGCGCTCGGAGAAGAGATTCTGGTGCGTGTCGTTGTGCAGCCGGTTGCTGATCAGGCGGGTGTTCGGTCCGGCTACCGGCTGGCTGATGCCGTCGGCATAGCGGGCGGCGGCGACCCGGGCGTACGGCCGGTTCGACTGGCCCCAGGTCGGGTTGGCCACGTTGTTCCCGCTGCCGCTCAAGCTCTGTACCTCGAACGGCACCGCAAGCGTCCCCGTGTCCGCCAAGGCGGTATTGGCCAACGCCGTGCCGCTCGCGAGGAGGAGCGCGGCAAGAGGGATGACGAGCCGCCGGAATCGGCTGTCCACTGTAGACTCCCTTCGCGCGGTAGGCGCGCGGCATCTGTCCCGCGGCGCGTGCGGGACGGTTCGGGTAACTTAGGTTACGGTTACTGAAAACTTTATTTCCAGTTGACATACTGGAGTTGTTCGATTCGAAGGTCAATGAACCAGCGGTACCGCATAACCCCTGGGGGGCGACTGCGACAACAACTCTCGACCTGGCCGAACTGGTGATCCTGGTTCAGCCATGCCTCTGTCCGCGCGCAGCAAATCCTCCCAGCCTCTGGTCACGGCGTGGGCCTCGAGTTGGAGCCGCCGTGCTCATGGTCTTCGGTGGTAGGCGTTGCGGCGTGGTCGTTGGTGTGGGTCGATCCAGGTCGGTGGCGTGAACTCGGGTCGTCCGTCGTGTCCGATGTGGACGGTCCAGTCGCGTCGGTGGATCAAGCGGTGGTGGAACCCGCAGAGCAGGACCGAGTTTTCCAGGCAGGTCGCGCCACCGTCGACCCAGTGGACAACATGATGCCCATCGCACCATTTGGCCGGTCTGTCGCAACCCGGGAACGCGCAGCCACCGTCCCGGATGACCAGGGCTCGGCGGAGTGCGCCGGTGATCAGCCGCCGTTCCCGGCCCAGGTCCAGCGGCTGACCGGCGCCGTCGAGCACCGCGGGCAGAATGCTGGCATCGCAGGCGAGTCGTCGGGCGGCTTCCGGGGTCAGCGTCTCGCCGGTATCCAACACGGCGCTGCCCAGCCCCCGCAGCAGCGTCTCGTACCCGACGGTGACCACGATCTGGGGGCGTTCTCCGCCGTTGTCGGGCAGGTCCTCGGTGTGCAGCGCCAGTTGGCAGATCTCCACCAGGGCGTCGGCGCGTCGTTGTCCGGCGCTGCGGTCGTCGTCGGCCACGCGGCCCGGGGCGCACAGCGGATCCAACGCCGCCCGCACCACCGCCGCCGCTTCCACATCGAGCCGGCCCAGCACCCGCAC
>DASRII010000285.1:0-17715 GCA_035650075.1 Micromonosporaceae bacterium
GAGAACAGGGAGATGGACGCGCCCGTCTGATCCGGTGTGAAGGCGTGCGACGACTCGGCACCGTGCAGGACGGACAGGACAGCGAACTGGTTCAGCTCGTTGAGCATGGTGATGGGTACGCCGAGCAGGTTGAGCACCACCATCAGCATGGCCAGGTGCCGATCCACCGGCTCGAGCAAGCGATAGAACACGACAACGGCGACGAACGCGTCGACAACCATGAGCAGGAGGGTGCCGACGATCCCGAGTCGGAACAGCGACTCGGACGCCAGGATGTTACTGGCGGTCGTGACGGGATCGTCGGGCACGATGAGGCGTGCCGCGAGTGCACCGGAGAACGCGAGTGGTACCGGGAGCAGCAGCAGGAGTCCCACGGTTCTCGCATGGGTAACGACAAAGGGCCGCTTTTCGAGGGTACGAGTCACCTTCGCCACGTTAGGGAGCACGTGGAGCGACGACATCAAGGAAATTCGTGATGCCGTCGCTACCGCGCTACTCGGCGGCCTACCTCGGGCCCCACCAGCGACCGTCGGGCAGTACGGGGAACTCGCCTTCGAGGTCGAACTTTCCCATCGCGGACGCGAGCGCACACGACCCGTCCGGAACGCTGCACATGTAGAGGCTCAGGCGTGGCTGGCGTTCGAAGTCACCATCGGAGACGACTACCTGCACGGTGGTCTCGTCGAGCCAGACATCGGGGAATGCCACTGTCGGTTTGCCTGGGATGTCGAGGGTGATGCGCTCGCCGGTGGCGGTGTCGTACACCTCGGGCGTGATCCCGATGAGCCGGACGTTCTCGTTGACGCCCTCGTACTCGACCACACCGATGCTCAGCCAGACCCCGGTCGGCGACAGCCGTACTGGATCGATGTGGCCTATCCGGGGGTCACTGAGGTCGCGCAGCTGTCGGGCGCCCTGAACCGCCCGGCCGGCGAAGAACGTCGTATCGGCGTTGGGGCTGTAGGCGATGATGCCGTCCTCGGCGCTGTAGACCTCGAAGTCATGCGCCGGCCCGGCCTCGATCTGGTCCTCGTCACCGGTGTCGAGGTTGACCGAGTAGACGCCGGTGGACGTACGCCAGTATCCGGTGCGGTCGTCGATGGCGAAGAACAGGGCAACCTGGCCGTCCGGCGGTACGGCGGCCGTGGCCGGATAGGACCGGGTCCTGCCGGTGCGCTGGTCGAAAGCGACGAAGACCAGGGAGCCGGGAGGGTCCTCCGCAACCCAACCCACCAGGCTGCCGCGCGGGTCGGACACGAGTCGCTGCTGATCGAAGTTGTTTGGCCGGGTTGCGGTCAGGTGGCCGACCTTTGTGACGCCTTGGGTGGTAACGGAATACACATCGTCGACGTCGTCGACCACGGCGAATCCGACGGAGGTTCGCACGTAGGCGCGTACCACGTGACCGGCGTCGATGGTGTCGGTACCGACGTGAATCGTCTGCCCTTCCGCCCAGGACACGGACTCGGCCGGCCACGGGCCGCTGCCTACCTGGGGAGCGACGCGGCCCAGCCCACTCACCGCGGCCACGGTGCCGAGGACAGCCACGACAGCCACACCCGCTAGCACCACCGCCCGGCGACGGCGGATCCGCTGGCTACCGGCGCGGGTGATGGTTTCCAGGTCGGGCGACTTGAAGGCAACGGATGTCGCCTGCCCGTCCAATACGGACTTCAGATATTCGGTCATCGCATAACCACCTCGTCGGGTTCGGGAGGAAGCAGCTCGGCGCCGACCAACGCGCGAAGCTTGGCGAGACCGGCCGAGACTTGGCTCTTCACGGTCCCGACGGCACAGTCCATCGCCTCGGCGGTCTGCGCCTCGGTAAGGTCCTCGTAGTAGCGCAGGACGATCGCCACTCGCTGCCGTACCGGCAGTCGCAACAGGCACTGCCACAGCCAGGTGCGTTCGTCGATGCCGTCGGCGTGGCCCGGTGCCGGAACATCGGGCGGTTGGCCAGAAGGCCGCTCGGCCCGCCACGCCTTGCGGCGGTACCACGTGATCGCGGTTGTGGTGATCGCCTTGCGCGTGTATGCCTCGGCGTTGCCCGGGTCGCGCAGCCGCGGCCAGGCGACGTACGTCTTGATGAGGGCCTCCTGGACCAGGTCCTGGGCCAGGCCGATGTCGCCCACCATCAGGTACGCCGCCCGCTGCAGCGCCGACGAACGGGCCGAGACGTAGGCGGCGAAAGTAGCTAGGTCGCGCGACGCCACCGAGCCTCCCCTCCTGCGGGGCGGTGCCCGCTCATCCTCCCTGACGAGATGGGTACGCCGAAGGGTTCGGTGTGGGCTTGTCCCAGGCGACGCGGCGGCCGGGTGAGCGCGGATGGCTCACCCGGCCGAGACGAGCGTGGTTACGATGCGCCGGAGAGCGCCCAGAATCCGACGGGGGATGCGATGTCGGGTCCGGTCGTGCCCTGGCCCCAGAAGTAGTCGTAGAAGTTCCAGGGGTAGACGCCGTTGACCGGCGAGCCGATCGGACCCATCGAGCGGTAAATCTTTCCGGGGTCCTTCGCGATGACGGCCGTGGCCCAGGCTTGCCGCACGGTCAACGCGGGACCGCTCGGTCCGGCGAAGAGGCGCGTCGCGAACGCACCGCCGAGGCCGCCGGCGACGCAACCGGCACCGGTTTCGTAGCCGTTGAGCACGTGCAGCCCAGCGAAGGCCGGCCCCCACCGGGTGAAGTAGTCGTTCGTACCGGTGGTGTCCATCAACACGTTGCAGGACTGCAGCTGCAGCCACTCCAGGTCCCGGTTGCCCCAGCGGGCATCGGCGGGCGCGAGCACCGTGTCGGTGTGGTTGGTGTTGAACGTGAAGCCGTTCGGGCCGCCGTGTCCGCTGTACCACGCGATATCCACGTCGTCGACCCAGTCGGAGTCGTCACCGCCCGGCTTGCTGGGGTCCTTGAAGTCCTGCTCCCACGCGCTGTTGCCACGCCAGTCGAACTCGATACCGAAGCCGTGCGAGGTCAGCGCGGCCTTGAAGCCGTCGGCGCTGACGTTGCTGGCCACACCACAACCGCCGGCGGTGACCGGTGTTTCGGTGCCGCCGTCGGTGGGGCCGACGGCGAACGAGGCAAAGCCACCACCGCCGGGCACTGTGGTACCGGGTACCGTGTCCGGACCGCCGAGGCTGACCGAACCGGTCGCGCTCAGCCCGTTGGCGTCGGTGACTTCGAGCACCACTTCCTCGGTACCGTCGTCGGTACCGCGCGGCCGGCGCAGGTAGCTGACCCGGTCGCCCTCGGACTCCACAGTGGACAAAGTGGTGGTCGAGGACGACCAGCGGAAGGTGTACGGCGCCGTGCCGCCGGTCGCTGACGCGGACGCGGTGACCACGTCGCCGTCCGGGCCCGCGGTCCACGAGACGGTGAAGCTGGCGGCCGGGCCGGACCCACGGACCGCGGGCACCAGCCGCAGCGGCAGGAGTTGACCCAGCGCGTCGACCGAGTGGCAGGTGTACTGCGGGTAGATGGCCTGCACGCTGCCCCGCCCCGAGGCCCGCTGCGCGGTCAGGTCGGGAAACTGGTACGCCAACGTCGGCCGGCCCTGCCGCACCTCGGGCCCGTACAGCGCGGCACAGGCGGCGGTGGCCTCGGCCTGGTCGATGATGGGCACGTCGACCCCGGGGTCGAGCCTGCGCACCGCGGCCGACAGTTGCGTCACGGTCCCGTCCGGACCGAACGTCACGCGCAGGCGTGCGCCCTGTCCGGTGGTGGGCAGTCCATCCAGGCCGAGCCGGTAGATCACCGTAGTGTCCAGCGCCTGGTCCACCTGAACCCGCCCGGCCCGGTCGGCCACGGTCAGTCGGCTGTGCGACACGACCGGCGTCGCCGACAGGCCACCACGCTGACCAACTCCGGCCAGCTCCACCAGCCGAGCGCCACGGCTGATCGCGTCGGCGTCGGGGATGGGCCGGATCCGCTGTACCGCGGCGAGGTCCAGTCCTTGCGTCACAGTGGGACGGTCGGCCTCGTCCGAGCCCTGACCGACCACTCTGGACGGTACCTGCTGAAAACCAGCGTCGACGTAGTCGAAGGCGCCGTTGTCTTGTATCGCGTTCGGGATCCCGAAAGCGTCGGCCAACCGTTGCCCTTCCTCGGTAGTCAGCCCTTCCTGCGTGACTGTGTACAACGGTGCGGTTGTCTCCGCGAACGCCGGAGTCACCGGCATCGCCGCCACCTGGGCGACGGCTACACCGGTCACGACCAGACCGGTACCCAACAACCTCATCCTGGTAAGTCCCACCACACCCTCCCCACGGAACCGCGCCAACTAGGCAACCCATGGTTGGCCCCAGCCGCGATCCGTCGACAGGTCCACTGCGCCCCGGGTACCCCCGGTTAGTGGGCTAGCGGCGCGATGCGCGCTCGGCGAGTCGTGCGACGAACGTGGCGTGCTGCGCGAGAAAGATCCGGTTGTGCAGGTAGTGGCCATGCCCACGCGGTGTGCCGTCGCTGCCGTCGTGCAGGTGGGCGATGTCGGGGTCGGGTACCAGCGTGTCGATCTCGCTGGATCCCGCGAGCACCGGTCCGCCGATCGGATCGGTGATGCGGTACAGGTTCCGCCAGCGGACCCCGGTGGAGTCGGTGAGTCGATCGGCGACTTCGAGGAGTACCTCGCGATGGAAGAACCCGCCGAAGATCGGCTCGATGAGCCGCGTCACCGGTGAGGCCGAGGTCAGCAGCGCCGTGCGATTCAGAGCGGCCTCGGGCAGGTACAGCACGACCGTCGTCGCGATGAGCGCGCCGTGGCTGTGGCCCGCCAGCAGGACACAGTGGTCCCGGTCGGTCAGCCGGTTGATGCGCAGCACCAGATCGGCGACCGCGCGGGGACCGTGCGCCGGTGCGCCGAAGGGATGCGCCGCGCGCGGCCAGAACGTCGCCATGGCCCAGATCGCGCTGATGAACCGCCGTACCTTCGGGGTCGACCCCACCCGCAGCCCGGCGAACACCAGCGTCAGCGCGACGAGCCCGATCGACCACGTGCCGAGCGTGGTCGGCGTCGACTGAGCCGGCAGCAGGGCGCCCGGCCCGTGCCCGGCGGCGCTCGCGACGACACCGACGAGCGACAGCGTCGCCGTTGGCAGCACAACGATGAGCACCAGGCCCTGCGTCTTCTCCAGCACCCGTCCGCGAGCGTGCGCGCGGTCCAGCTCTTCGGCGGTGTCCGGGTCGTTGATGCGCAGGGTCGGATCGCGCAGATCCGTCGCCGCGCAGCCGCGCCGCAGGAGCCGCCGCCACCGCACCCAGTACACAGCGGCGGCGACCAGGCCGGAACCCACCGCGACCACGAACACCAGACCAGCCCACTGGTATGGGTACGGCGGCGCCGGTTGCCACACCCGTCCACTGTCGACGGTCTCGAGTCGTCCGACGAGCAGTGCGGCCAGGTAGATCGTGCCGGCGGACTCGCCCGCCGCGAGCAGGATCGCCACGGTAGCGATGAGCGGTGCGACGAAGCCTCGGAACGCCACCCGTCGCCTCGCGCGGCTCGCGATACGGCTCAGCGGCACGACCGAGATGGTCAGCGCGATCACGAGGACCGCTTGGACGACCGACAGCGTGGCGGCGGCACCGGCGAGACCGGGCAGCGGACCGTCTGGCGGTGTGGTCCTCGGCCGCGGCAAGATCGCGTAGACCAGACAACCGAGCGTCACGACGATGGTGGCCGAACCGACCAACCGCATGGCTCGTGTCACGGGCGTGGACACCGCCCGCGCCCTGGCTCGGGCCGTCTCCACGAGCAGGTCGACCCGGTCGGCGGCCCAAGAATGCACACGCACACCACCGGAGAGCCGTGCCGACCGCTGCATCGCGGCGACCGCCCAACCGTCGCGGACGGTCTTCACCGTGGGCGCGGCCAGCGGCAACGGAGCGACCACCCCGGCGATCGCCGCCAGCACGGCGCCGCCGGCAAGGATGAGCAAGGCGAACCCGGCCGGCGCCGATCGCCGGCCACTGTCCACATCGGACAAGAGTACCGGGTACACCAGTGCGCCGTCGACGAGAGCCATGCCAGTGACCACGTGGGTAGCCCTCAGCCGCTCCACCCACGAGCGGCCGCGCCAGAAGCGGGCATCCGTGAGCCGGTCAGCGCGCAGCTGGATGTCGGCTCGGCGCTCGTACCGCCGCCAGGTGCGGAGGCTGACGAGCCAAAGCGTCCACAGTAGAGCGAACGGAACCAGCGCCGCGATGGCGAGACGCTGCCCGTCGGGCAGGCTGTTCTCCCCGATGAGGTCCAGCGGCTCGGCCCAGGAACTCGTACAGTCGCGACCGCGGCCCAGACACTGCCACGCGAACACGTCCATCACTACGCCGATCGCGGCCAGCATGAGTGACGCCGTCAACGACAGTGCGATGAGGCGGCATACGATGCCCACCGAAACGTCGGCCACCCAGGACACCACGCCACGCCGGCGCGCCGGCCGGGCCCAGGTCGCGATGTTGACCAGCGTGAACGGCAACAGCAGCAACCACAGCGCGCGGGTGGTGGGACTGCTCCGCGCACCCCACAGGTATGCCTCGGCCGTATAGTCCGTCGGCGGTGCCGGCCGCCAGCGCCAGAACTGACCGCGGGTCACCGCCTCGTCGACCTGTTCGGTCGACAGCGCATCGAGGATCGGCTCGGCCGACGAATGCTCGACACCGGGCACACGAAGCGATACGACCCGAGGAGTCGTACCGTCCATCGCCGCCACTCTTACTCGAGCTTGTCGATCAGCTCCATGCAGCGTATCGACACCACGCAACGTAGCCGTGATCATGGACGGATGGTTGACGTCGTCACGGTCGGCGAGACGATGGCCGCGCTCTGGGCGGACCGGCCGGTCCGGCTCGGCGGCGCGCTGCGACTGTCGATCGCCGGCGCGGAGTCCACGGTGGCCATCGGGCTGGCTCGCCTCGGCCACGCCGTGCGTTGGGTCGGTGTCGTCGGCGCCGACGAGCTGGGTGAACTGATCCGGCGCACGCTGCGGGCGGAGAACGTCGACGTCTCCTGCGTCCGCACCGAGCCCGACGCACCGACCGGACTCGTCCTCTTCGAACCGCGGCTCGCCGACATCACGAGAGTGCAGTACTTCCGCAGTCACTCGGCCGGCTCACGGCTCTCGGTCGAGGACATCGCCCCCGCAGTCGCCGAGCGCCCCCGGGTGCTTCACCTCACCGGCATCACGCCCGCCCTCGGACCCGGACCGCGAGCCGCGGCAGCCCGTGCCGCGGCCGTGGCGCGGGAACAAGACGCCGTCGTCTGCCTGGACGTCAACTACCGGTCGCGGCTGTGGTCGCCATCGCAGGCTCGGGACACGCTCGCCGACCTCGTCCCGTACGCCACGATCGTCATCGCCTCCGACGGTGAGCTCGACCTCGTCGGCAGCGCGGGTGACCTCCTGGATCGCGGTGTCCGGGAGGTAGTCGTCAAGCGCGGCGCCGCGGGTGCGCTCGTCCACACCACCGACGGCACCGCCACGGTCCACGCCCGACAGGTGCCGGTAGTCAACACCATCGGCGCCGGCGACGCTTTCGTCGCCGGCTACCTCTCGGGCTTCCTCGACCAGCTATCCATCCCGGACCGGCTCCACCGTGCGGTCACGGTGGCCGCGTTCGCGGTGTCCAGCGCCGACGACTGGTCCGGACTGCCTACGCGATCCGAGCTGACGCTCGCCGATCTCGACCCGGGCACCGCGATCAGGTAGCGGTCAGTCGTTGTCGTCCTGTACGGGTTTGGCTACGTAAGCGGCGTACATCTGGGGCGTGAAGTTGTTCTGGGTCAGCGGTACCCATCCCGAGTTGTCGACCGCGTCGGCGTCCTCGGCGGCGAGGACGGTCACGGTCTGCGGCACGTTCCAGTTCGCCGGGGTGAACGTGAGCATGCTCGGCCCGGCCGTGAAGACCGTCCCTGACGACGAGCTCCAGACCCGCACCTGGATGTCCACGGTCGGCGCCCGGCTCAGCCGTACGGCGACCGTTGCCGAGCCGCCCTCGGGCACGGTGAACGTGTGCACGCTCGTCAGGATCTGCGGCTGCGGCGTGTAGGTACACGTCTGGCCGTTGATGACGAAGCTCGGCGGCGGTGCGTTCGTACCCGTCGGGTTGACGAACATCAGCAGTACCTGCGTGGAGAGGCCGGCGGGGATCGTGCCGTTGAACGACAGGTTGGTCAGCGTGACGTGGCGGCCGGTCTGTACGAGGTTGGCATAGTGAGCGGCAGTGATCACCTGCTGGTCCTCGACGTCGAAGTCGACCCGCCAACTGGTCACGGCGACACCGGGGGTCAGGTACAGCGTCGCGCTGAAGCCCGAGCCCCAGTTGGGGCCCTGGTTGTACGTCACCGCACAGGTGGTGGCGGCATGGGCCGCGGGTGCGGAGGCGACGACCAACGCGGTCGTGCCGAGCACGGCGGCGGTAAGAATCCGGGCAATGGTTCTCATGGCCCGATGGTCGGCCGGCCGGCCCGGCCGCGTGGCCGATCCCGGTCGCGACTGGACACCGTTGGACGGCGACGGTCGCCGCATCGGCGACCGCGGCGGCAGCGCTACGTAGCCGCCGCTGAGATGCGATGCAGTGCCTGAATGCCGAGGCCGTAGCCGTGCGCGCCGAGGCCGATGATGATGCCGCGGGCGACCAGTGAGATGTACGAGTGGTGCCGCCAGTCCTCGCGCCGGTGGACCTGCGAGACGTGCACCTCGATGACCGGCAGCCGGGTGCCCTCGATCGCGTCGTGGATAGCGACCGAGGTGTGGGTGAACCCGCCCGGGTTGATCACGGCCCCGATACACCGGCCGGCGTCATACTCCGCACCGGCCTCCTGGATCCAGTCGACCAGGTGGCCTTCGTGGTTGGACTGCCGCAGCGTGACGGCCAGGTCCAGCCGCGCGGCCTCGCGACGGCACAGCTCCTCGACATCGGCGAGGGTGGCGGTGCCGTAGATCTCGGGTCGACGGGTACCGAGGAGGTTGAGGTTGGGTCCATTGAGGACGTAGACAAGCTTCATAGGCCGAGATAGATCTTCCGTACCCGAGAGTCGTGCTGAAGCTCCTGCGAGGTGCCGGCGAGCACCACAGCGCCGTTCTCGATGACCAGACAGGTGGCGGTCGCCTCGAAGGTGAGCTTGGCGTTCTGCTCCACGAGCAGCATGCTCAGACCGTTGCGGCGCAACCGTTGCAGGACCGCGAGGATGTCCTCGACCAGCTTCGGGGACAGTCCCATGGAGGGCTCGTCGAGGAGGAGCAGCCGCGGTTGGGACATCATCGCCCGGCCGATGGCCAGCATCTGCTGCTGGCCGCCGGACAGTGCGCCGGCCAGCCGCCCACGCATGTCCCGCAGCATCGGGAACAGCTCGTAGACCTCATCGAGACCGGCCCGGGTGGCCGCGTTCCACGGGCGGGCGTACGCACCCAACAGCAGGTTCTTCTCGACCGAGAGGCCGACGAAGACATGCCGTCCCTCGGGTACGTAACCGATGCCGTGGCGCACCATGTCGTGCGGCCTGACCCTGGCCAGGTCGACATCGCCGTACCGCATGGTCGTGACTGTGCGGGGTACGAGGCCGAGCAGCGCCTTGAGGGTGGAGGTCTTTCCGGCACCGTTGGCACCGATGACGCCCACCGCCTCGCCGGCGGGCACGGTGAAGCTGACATCCCGCACCGCGCGAACGCCTCCATAGTGGACAGACAGCCCCTCCACGGCAAGCAAGCTCACGTCACCTCCACCGTGGTCGGCACGTCGTGCGACATCGCCGAGTCGCCGAGGTACGCCTCGATCACTTGAGGCGCCGTGACGACCTCGGCCGGCGTGCCGTCGGCGATGACAGCGCCGCCGGCCAGCACGGTGATCCGGTCGCACAGCGACATGACCAGTCCCATGTTGTGTTCGATGATGACGACGGTGACCCCGCTGGCGCGGATGGACCGCACGATCTCACCGAGCTGACGTACCTCTTCGCCGTTGAGCCCGGCGGCCGGTTCGTCGAGCAGGAGCAGTCGTGGCGCCCGCGCCATCGCGCGAGCCACCTCGACCCGTCGTTGGATGCCGTAGGACAGCGCACCCGGCCGGATGCCGGCGAAGTCGGCCAGGCCGAAGCGACCCAACACCCGGTCGGCCTCCGCGCGCAGCGATCGGTCGTGCCGGACGATGCCGATCGGCCAGAACAGGTACCGCCAGGTCCAGGCGGTGCGGGTGCGGTCGAGCGCGACGAGGATGTTGTCGGCGACGGTGAGGTCGCGGAACAGCCGCAGGTTCTGGAAGGTACGGGCGATGCCGGCCTGCGCCAACCGGTACGGACGCGCACCGGAGATGACCCGGCCATCCAGCAGCACCCGCCCGACGGACGGCCGGTAGAAGCCGCTCACGATGTTGAACAGCGTGGTCTTGCCCGAGCCGTTGGGGCCGACGATGCCGCGTATCTCGCCGGCCGCTACCGATAGCGAGACGTTCGAGAGCGCCCTGAGCCCACGGAACTGCTTGCTCACACCGTCCACAGTCAACACGGACGGCTCGACTCCCGCGGTGGCCGCGGGATACGGCTCGAACGCGCCGAGCGCCGGTGTGACCGGGGCACGGCGGCGCACCACCGCGCGGATCCGGGACGGCAGACCGGCGAGCCCGGTCGGTGCGAACACGACGGTGAGCACGACCACCGAGCCGTAGGCGACCTGGGCGTAGGTGGGGTAGTCGATGAGCAACTCGCGCACCACCACGAGGCCGACCGCGCCGACCACGCAGCCGACCAGGTTCTGCCGGCCGCCGATGATGACCATGGCGAGGAGAAGGAACATGTTGCCGATGCTGAAGGTGTCGGGTGCGACGTAGCGGATGAGGCCGGCATAGAGCACGCCGGCTACACCGCCGTACAGGCTGGCGACGAGGAACGCGGTCATGCGCAGCATGGGTACCTCGGCACCGACCGCGCCCGCGGCGAGGGCGTCGTCCCGCATCGCCCGCATCCGGCGTCCCAGCGGGGTGTGTACGACGAACAGCCCGAACGCGAGCGCGGCGGCGAAAAGGATGAGTTCCAGGTAATAGAACAGGTACTCGCTGGACAGGTCGACGCCCGGGAACCGCGGTGCGGGAATGGCGGTGATGCCCTCGGCTCCGCCGGCGATTTGCGCGTTGGTGACCCAGTTGGTGAAGGCGAGGGCGAGCCCGAGGGTGACGATGCCGAGATAATGCGACTGCATCCGCAGCGCCGGTATGCCGACGACGAGTCCGACCACGGCAGCCGCCACCATCGCCAGCGCGGCCGCGGTCCAGAAACCGAGCCCGGCTCGCGTGGTGAGGATCGCCGTCGCGTACGCCCCCACGCCGAAGAACGCGACCTGAGCGAGGTTGATCTGGCCCGCGATGCCCATCGCCAACCCCAGTCCCACGGCGAGGATGGCGAAGAGCAGCATGACGTCGACGACGTGGATGGCGTACGAGTCGAGCCCGTAGGGCAACAGCCACGCGGCCACGCCGGCCAGCCCGAGCGTCGCGAGCCGGTACCGGTATCTCATGCGCGGTTCACCGTCTTCTCGCCGAAGATGCCCGTCGGCCGGATCATGATGATCACCGTGAACACCACGAACAGCACGAGTTCGGAGTACCCCTGGAAGTGGCCGGCGGCAAAGGAGTCCAGTACGCCGATGACGAGGCCGCCGATGATGGCGCCGGGGATGCTGCCGAACCCGCCGAGGACCGCTCCCGCGAAGCCCTTGATGCCCAGCGACCCGCCCATGGACGGGTTGACGTAGAGCATCGGACCGACCAGCCCGCCGGCCAGAGCGGCGAGTGCCGCACCGATGACGAAGGCGATCGCGTTGCTGCGCCCGACATGGATGCCGACCGCGGTCGCGGCTTCGTGGTCCATCGCGACCGCCTGCATGGCCGCGCCGCGCTTGGTTCGTTGGAGAAAGAGCATGAGAGCGGCGGTCGCGGCCGCCGCGATGCCGAGGACCATGAGGTCGTAGGTGCGAACGCGCACGCCGAGGATGTCCAGGGGCGGTACCGGTACCGGGGAGGGGACGGCGTGTCCGGTGGCTCCCCAGATGATGATGGCCAACGCCTCGAGCACGATGCCGAACCCGATCGTACCGATCAGCATGAGGTCGAAGTCCTTGTTCTCCAGCGGCCGCAGCGCCCGCTCGATGACCACCCCGACGACGCCCGTGGCGCCGATGGCTACGACCATCGCGAGCGCGAACGGCAGGCGGGTCGACAGGAAGAACGTCGACGCGAGGTACGCGCCGACCATCACCACGTTGCCGTGCGCGAAGTTGACCAGACCCATGGTGCGGTAGACGAGGGAGAATCCCATTGCCACGAGCGCGTAGATCGCGCCGAGGCTCATGCCACCGATGAACGTTTGAATGGTGACCTGCATCGTTCTCCCTCGTCGTGCCGCTTGCTGGCAACCTCGGGTCAGGAGGTGGCGGCGACCAGCTTGCCGTTCTCGATTTCGCCGATGGCGGTGGCGGAGATGCCCACCCCGGTGTTGTCGTAGGAGAAGTTGCCGAGCAGCCCTTCGTGCTTGACCGCACGGATCGCGTCGGCCAGCGCCTGCCCCGTGGCGATGTTGCTGTTCTTCAGCGCGGTGAGCAGGATCTGCGCGCCGTCGTATGCCTTGGCGCCGTGCAGTTCCGCGTCCTCGCCGTACGCCGCCTTGTACGCCGCGGCGAACTTCCGGGAGGCTTCGCTGACATCGTTGCTCAGGTACGGCGAACTGACGATCGACCCCTCGATGTTGGCCAGTCCGGCGGTGTCCGCGAAGACCGGCGTACCCATCGGCGCGCCACCGGCGAACGGAGCCGTGATGCCCAGCGATCGGGCCTGCTTGACGATGAGGCCGGACTCGACCTCCTCCGCGCCGAGGAAGATGACCTCAGGATTCTTCTGCCGGATGCCGGTCAGTACCGCGCTGAAGTCCTTCTGATCCGCGGTCACCACCTGGTCCGCGACCGGGGTGACGTTGCGGGCCGACAGCGCCTTCAGGAACGCGTCGTGCTCACCCTTGCCGTACGCCCCGTTGTTGGTGATCATCGCGATGTTCTTCAGTCCCTTGGTCTCGACGAGGTACTTGGCCAGCGTGGCGTCGTACGTCGTACTCGTCGGGCCGTTGAGGAAGAGGAACGGGCTGCCGACCGCGACGAGGCCGGGGGACTGGCCCGATGTGATGTTGGGTATCTTCGCGTCGCGCAGGATCGGTGCCATCGCGATGGTGACCGCGCTCTCGGCCGTACCGAGCATGGCGATGTAACCCTCGCTGACTATCTTGCGGGCGACATTCGTACCCGTGGTGGGGTCGCCCTGGTCGTCGAAGACGTCGAGCTGAATCTGCCGGCCGTTGATTCCCCCGGCTTTGTTCCACTCGTTGACCGCCAGCCTCGCGCCCTTGAGCTCCCACGCGCCGAGCGAGCTGAGCTGTCCGCTCTGCGCGTCCACGAGTGCGATTTTGATGGGTCCGTTCTCGTTGCCGGACGGGGTGTTGTTACTGCCGGGCGGGCTGCACGCGGCCAATGCGAGCGCGGCCGACGCGAGAGCCGCGGTGAGGAGCGGGACGGCGACACGTCGCCTGGCGAACAGTGACATGACGTTTTCACCTCGGTTCGAAGGAAAGGTTCCAGGCGATCTCCTGGCTCGGGCCCCGCCCAAGAGGCGAAAAGATCACCATGTTAGCCCCGCCATCGCCATGTGGCGGTACTGTGCGGCCATCCGGACCGGCGTATTGGTGGTGCCGTATCCGTCGTAGCCGTCGACCCGCTGGACGATCTCGAAGAACATCCGCCGGCCGAGCATCGCCGTGTAGAAGTGAAAGAACTCGCCTTCGCTGTCGCGGTCGTAGAGGATCCCGAACGCCCGCATCGTGTCGAGCACGGAGGCGTCGAGGTCGTACCGCGCGCTGAGGTCGTCGTAGTAGTTGCCCGGGATGGCCAACGCGGGCAGCTCGTGGATCCGCATCGCCAGTGCGGCGGCGAAGATGTCGGAGCAGCCGAACGCGATGTGCTGGAAGTGGGCGGTCTCCGGCAGCCGGCCGCCGCCGATGGCCGGCACGGTGAGCATGAGCCGCACGCCGTCCCCGGCGCTCGTGAGCGCGCGGGTGCGTACCAACCCGTACGGGTCGGCCACCTCCACGTTGTCGTGCTGGCGCAGGCCCAGCACCGACTGGTAGAACAGCGCCGCCTCGTCGAAGTGGTATGGGCGTTGGGACAGCGCGACGTGGTCGATGCCGGTCAGCGTCTCGGTGCCGTCCAGATCGGCCACGGGATGCGGGTCGAAGTCGCCCAGCCAGTCGGCCGAGTCGGTACGGCAGAGGAACACCTCGGTGCCGTCGGGCGCCGCGGTGGCGAACAGGTCGGCCTCGCCCGGCCCGTACGAGCGCGGTACCGCGGGCGCCAGCAACTGTCGCGCCCGTTCGGCCGAGCGGGACGGGTCCGCGCTCTCCACCGCGATGGCGGAGATGACCACGTCGCCACGCGGCCGGTCGTCGCCCCACGGGCGGGTCCGGTTGAGCAGTACCCGAGCCCGGCCCTGCTGCCACATCCGCACCGGCTTGGAGCGATGGCTGCCGACATGCGCGAAGCCGGCCCGTCGTAACAGTTGCTCGGCCGCGAGTTCGGCCATCGGATCGACGGTTATCTCGACGAACGCGAGGCCGGACAGATCGACCGGCGGTGGCGGTGTGGCCAGGGCTATCCGCTCGCGGACCACCGTCCGATGCGCGTCCAGGCGTTGGCCCAGGGCTTCCTCGAGTGCTATCAGGGATCGCAGCGCATCCGCCGCGGTACGCTCCACATCGGACTGTCGGAAGACGTCGTTGAAGACCTCGAGCGAGAGTGGGCCGCGATAGCCGGCGCCGACGACGTGTTCGAGGAACCCGATCAGGTCGAAACCACCCTGTCCCGGGAAGCACCGGTAGTGCCGGCTCCACTGTAGAACGTCCATCAGCAGCGGCGGCGCGTCGGAGATCTGGACGAAGAACAGCTTGTCCGCCGGGATGCCCAGGATCCCGGCCGGGTCCAACCCGCGGGAGAGGATGTGGAAGCTGTCCAGGCA
This sequence comes from Micromonosporaceae bacterium, assembly GCA_035650075.1. Taxonomy (GTDB): domain Bacteria; phylum Actinomycetota; class Actinomycetes; order Mycobacteriales; family Micromonosporaceae; genus DASSUC01. The sequence continues at coordinate 15,025 of DASRII010000285.1, forward strand.
GATACCGAGGTACGGGTGGTCTGCCGACTCCACGATCTTCCAGGCGTGGGTGTAGTCGGCGACGTACCGCCCCCACGCGAGCGCCTCGTAGGCGATCCGGATGCCGTGGGCCGCGGCGGCCTCCGCGAGCCGGTGCAGCTGCGCGGCGGCGAGCGCGTCGTCGTCGATCGCGCCGGGCGAGACGTTGGAACAGACCAGCATCAGGTCGACGCCGAGGTCGGCCATGACCGCGAACTTGCGCTCCGCGCGGCGCAGGCTCCGTTCCAGCACATCCGGGAGTACCGATTCGAAGTCGCGAAATGGTTGGTACAGGTCGATACCAAGCCCGAGGTCGGTGACCCGACGCCGCACCTCGGCCGGCGACAACGGGCAGCTCACGAGGTCGTTCTCGAAGATCTCGACGCCGTCGAAGCCGACCCTGGCCACCGCGGCCAGCTTCTCCTCCAGCGTTCCGCTCAGTGAGACCGTCGCGATCGACCTACGCATCCGGCCCACCAGCCCACGTGAAGAGAGCCCGGTACATCCGTTCCGAATCGGGGACGTGCCCGGTGAACAGGCGCATCGACTCCGCCGCCTGGAAAGCCACCATGGCCATCCCGTTGAGAGTCCGGCAGCCCCGCGCCCGCGCGTGCTGCAGCAGCTCGGTCTCGGACGGCCGGTAGACGATGTCCGCGACCCACATGTCCGGCCGCAACAGGTCGGGTGAGAGCGGCATCCCGTGGTGCGGGGTCATGCCGACCGGAGTGGCGTTGATCAGGCCGTCGGCGGTACGCAGCACGTCCGGCAGCTCGTCCACCGTCGACGCCACGATCCGGCTGTGGCCGTGTCCCGCCAGCCTCGCCGCTATCCGGGCCGCCCGTTGCCGGTCGACGTCGATCAGGGTCAGCCGCCCGACGCCCATGCGCAGCATCGCCAGGGACACGGCAGCCCCGGCTCCGCCCGCACCGAGCAGGACGATGTCACCGATCACGGCGTCCGGCAGCCCTCGCCGGAAACCTTCCAGAAAGCCGAGCCCGTCGGTGTTGTACCCGACCGTGCGGCCCCCGTCGAAGACCACGGTGTTGACCGCGCCGACGATCGCGGCGTCCCCGGACAGGTCGTCCAGGTGCGCCACGACCGCCTGTTTGCAGGGGTAGGTGATGTTCAGACCACAAAAGCCCAATTGACCGGCCTGTGCGACTAGTGCGCCCACGTCGTCGGCGGCCAGCCCGAGCTCGCCGAGGTCGATGAGCTGGTAGATGTACCGCAGGCCGAGCTCGTCGGCTTCCCGTTCGTGCAGCTCAGGGCTGAGAGACGAGCCGATCCCGGAGCCGATCAGCCCCACCACGTACCGTCCACGCCGGCCCGGCATGCCGTCCTCCGCTCTAATGTACGAACGAGTACGTTAGTTATGCGGTCTCGGGGGGCGGAAGTCAAGAGCCGTGAGAAACTCGTTGCGATGAGCGCACCGACCGCGTCGACCTCCACACCCGAGCGTCAGCGGGATGCCGAGCGGACCCGCGCCGAGATCCTCGACGCGGCGACCGCCGAGTTCGCCGAACGGGGGTTCGACGGTGCGCGGGTAGACGAGATCGGCGCCCGCACGCGCACCACCAAGCGGATGATCTATTACTACTTCGGCGGGAAGAAGCAGCTCTACATCGCCGTACTCGAGCGCGCCTATGCGCGGATCCGCACCGCCGAGCAGGCCGTCGACGTCGGTCACCTCGACCCGGTCACGGCGATCCGGCGGCTGGCCGAGGTCACCTTCGACCACCACGAAGCCAACCCGGACTTCATCCGGCTCGTCGGCATCGAGAACATCCACCACGGCGAGCACGTCGCCGAGATAACGAGCCTCGTACGGGTCAACACGCCGGCGATCGTCCTGTTGAACGACATCCTCGACCGCGGGCGGGCACAGGGGGTCTTCCGGCGCGACGTCGACGCGATCGACGTACACATGATGATCAGCTCGTTCTGCTTCTTCCGCGTCGCCAACCGCTACACGTTCGGCGCCATCTTCAGCCGCGACCTGCTCGACCCGACCCAGCGCGAGCACTACCGCACGATGCTGGGCGACATGATTGTCAATCACCTCACCCGACTCGGAGACTGACCGACTGTCTCGGTTGGGCGCCAGATCGATCACAACCGACCTGCCCGGACAACCTACGAGCCGCCCTCACCGGTTCCGTCAAGGACTGAAGGGCGGGGGTCGACATGATCGAAATCTGCTTGACTCAGGCCGACCTCGTGCAGGTGCGCTTCGCTCATTCGCCTGCGCGGGAAATGGTGGCGAGCCTTCGACTGCTGCGCGATCCGGGCCGCCATCCCATGTACCAAACCTGGTTCGCCGACGTCGCCGACCGGCTGCGCGGGCTGAAGCTGGACGTGCTGACCACGGTGACCGCGCTGCATGCCCCGCCCGCCTTTCTCACCCCCACTCCGGTCGCGCCATGGGGAGTCCTCGCCGACGAACTCGAGGCCATTGCGGCCACACCGCCGGCGCTCGTCCGGGCACAGCTCGAGGACGGCTGTCGCGGTCGGACCGTCCCGGCGATATTGCGGGCGCTGTACGAGGACCCGGCTGCCGAACTTCGCTCGCTCGTGGACGAAGTCGGCCGGTACTGGCAGGCCGCCCTCGAACCGTGGTGGCAACGGTTGCAAGCGTTGTGCATGGCCGATGTGTCGTACCGCTTGGAGCAGTTC
>DASRII010000286.1:0-15745 GCA_035650075.1 Micromonosporaceae bacterium
CCCGTTGGCCGCGGTGTACCACGTAGCGCCGTTGAAGCATCCGGCCGTGCCCTCCACCCAGTCGCGGGTCACCCGGTACGCGGACACGGTCGTGGCCGCGTTCGAGGCGATCTTCCAGGTCGACATCGTCGCCGCGGTGACTGTCGCCCCGGTCGGGATGTCGTTGAGGTCGAAGCGGAGCAGCACGCGATTGATGGTCGTGCTCCGGTCGCTGCCAGTCCGGATCCACTCCTGGGTGCCGTAGGTGCCACACTGGATCGCCCCGTTGGGGAGTAGTTCGTAGAACAGGTTGGTGTCCTTGCCCGCACCGGCATCCGGCTGTAGGAACTTCACCGCCTGCCCGTCGGCGGGCAGCGTGACCGTCACCTCCTGCGAGGCGCTCGTATTGGCCAACACCTTGTAGTAGAAGGTTCCGCCGGGCGCCGCGGTCGTGTCCCGGTACGTCGTCGCGGCAATGTCCGTTGTGGACATCAGCAACGAGGTCGCGTTGGGCACGAAATTCGGCGTACGCGAGCGGTGCACCTCGTACCGCGCGAACGGCGCGCCGCTGAGCGCTCCGGTGTACCGGCTCCACGACAGGTCCGCGCCGTTGGCGTGCAGGGTGTCCGGCTGGGCCAGGGTCGGGGCGTCGGTGGTGTACGTGATGGACAGGTATGGCTTGTCGGTCACCGGTCGCGTGGACAGCCGGCCGTCGATGACCGGGCCGCCCTGGTTGAGCGGCTCGGTACGGCGCTGGAGCATGATGCCGTTGTTCGGCAGGGTTCCGGTGTGCCAGCCGCGCACCGCGGTGGACACGTCGAACGACATCGCGGATATACCTGGGCCGGCGGTCGCACTGGACAGGACCGCCGCGTCGATGCTCGGCATAGCGCTCGACGTCGACCAGCCGCCGGTGACCCGGTGCGCGTCGATCGTGTGCGTACTGGAGTCGCCCACGATACCGGCGACGATCTCGGCACCGAGCACGGCGGAGTCCACCCGCGCGCCCACCGGTACCGCCGACAGGTCGAACTTCACCGCCGCCCGGTACGCGGTCGCCGAGCCGGTGCCGATCCACAGCTCCGGCCACTGTGCGCCGGCACACGTCGGGCAGGTGGCGAAGAACGTCGCGTCGGAACTGCTTGGCTGGATCAGGAACGTCGGGTCCAGCGCCACCGGGAAGCGCCGCTGCGGCGAGCGCAGCCACTCGGCGTCGACGGACAGGTCGACGTCGAACAGGCCGGGCCGGACTTCGGTGGCGGCGAGTCCGGTGACCCCACGTACCTGTTCCGCCGCGTCTCCGGCCCGCCCGGGCGCGTCGGCCACGGTTGGTGCCGGCAGCGTCAGCAGCGGCTGCGTACGGCCGGCGGCCCTCAGTTCGATCGACCCGTCGGCTCGTGACACGACGGTGGTGCCGGACGGTGTCGTGAGGCCGAACCGGTACGCCGTCGGTACCGTCGCGTCGGCCAGCAGGAGGGTCTCCTTGACCGCCGAAGCTGACAGCTCGTACCGCAGATCCACCCCCGGCCGGACCTGCGGGTAGGTCAGCCCTCGACCGTCCACTGTGGCCTTTGCCGATGCCGCCCCGGCCATCGACAGGGTGAACTGCCCACCGGCCAGATCCAACCGCAGGTAGCCGCCGGCGAGTGTGTCCTTGAACCGGGTCTGGAACGAGTTGGCGGTCGCCGCCCAGTCGTACCCGCCGTCCCGGCTGCGCGCGAGCCGGGTGTCGATCGGCTGCCATCGCCCGGTGGCGTCCTTGTAGTGCATGGGCTGCGTGGAGATGGTCGTGGTGAGCTTGCCGGTCGCGTCGCGATCGGTCCGCGACAGGCGGGTGCGCCGGTCGGCGATCTCACCCGGAGCGGGCCGGTCAGCGGAGTCGGTAGCCACGGGGGTGTCGCCGGGCGCGGGAGGACGGCGGAAGGGTGCGCCGGCGGACAGGCTCAACGCCAGCAACACGACCACCGACGCGGCGGCCGTCCGACGTCCCTTATCCCCGCCTCGAGTACTCCAAGGTGACATCGGTCCTCCTCAGCGCGCCGGTACTGGTGGCCGGCGGCCAGTGTCCGACCAGGCCCTGATGTGCCGCTGATCTGCGGCTGAGGTAACGCAGCGTCACACCGATCTATACCGCGGTCGAACCAGTCGGTATCGCATTTTGTCGACTGACCGCCGACCCGACCGGCGATACCGTGACCGGATGCGGGTCTTCGACATGCTCGTGGACGAACGCCGCCAGATGGCCAACCTGCTGGAGTCGTTGACCGCCGACCAGCTGGCTCAGCCGAGCCTGTGTACCGAGTGGACCGTCCACGATGTAGCCGCGCACCTGGTGACCTACCTCCGGTTCGGCCAGGCGAAGATCTACTTCGGGATCGTTGCCTACGCCGCCGACTTCGACCGGCTCAACGTCATGCTGACCCGACGGGCGGCGCGACGTCCAAGCCACGAGATCATCGCGCTGCTCCGGCGCCGGGCCGGCGCCCGGACCACCATTCCCCGGTCCGGCTACGACCCCGTGCTGACTGACATTCTCCTGCACGACCTCGACATCCGGATACCGCTGGGCATCCAGCGCGATACGCCGGAGGAGCGGCTGCGGGTGGCCTTCCACCACCTCGCCGTCGAGCCGTCACCCGGCTACCGGATGTTGTCGCGCCTGGCGGGCCTGCGGTTGCAGGCCACCGACACCGGGTGGGTCCACGGTGTCGGGCCGCTCGTGCGAGGTCCGGCCGATACCCTGCTGCTGGGCATGGGTGGCCGCGTGGTCGCGATCGACCAGCTCGACGGCGACGGCGTACCGCTGCTGCGCGCGCGGGTCACCACCGCGCCACCGTTGCGACCGCTTCAACGGCTGATGCTTCCGCTCAACGTGCTGCTCCGGCCGCCCCCACCGGACCGCCGATCACGTCGGGCGGTCGAGCCGACCCGGCCCGGATAGCGACTACTGTCCAACTTGGACTCGTGCCGGGCTCAGCCGGTCAGCGGTGGGCTGACGATGCTTTCGGTGCGGCCGCTCAGCTCCCGGTCCAGGGTTTCCTGCGCATCGCGCATCGCTTCGGCGTACTGCGGTTCGGCGAGGCGGCGCATTCCCTCCTCGGGTGCGACTTCCTCGACGACCGCGCTGATCCACCAGATGTTGCCGAACGGGTCACGAACCCGGCCGCCTCGTTGGCCGAAGGCATGGGTGGCTGGTGCGGTGACCACGCGGGCTCCGGCCGCGATTGCGCGTTCGGTCGTGGCGTCGGCGTCGGCGACATAGACGCGCAGGAGTGACGGCATGGCCGGCCAGTCCGGCCGCTGGTCGAAGGCGAGCAGGACGGTGTCGCCGACGCGGATCTCGGCGTGGCCGATCGTCCCGTCCTGCAGCGGTACCCGGGCCAGTTCGACCCCGTCGAACACGGCGGTGACGAAGTCGAGCAACTGCCCGGTGTCCGTGGTAACGATCCACGGCGCGACAGTCGTGTACCCGGCGGGTGTGGTGGCGTTCATGGTGATCTCCCTCGTGTCGTGGCCAACCGCATGAGGGTAGATCACGTATAGGTCAGTTTCGGTCCTAGTCGAGCGGCACAATGGCAGCCATGTCCAACGCCCGAGCCCGACTGCTGTCCCTGCTGTCGCTCTTGCAAACCCCTAGGCTCTGGCCGGGAAGCGAGCTGGCTCAGCGGCTCGGCGTGTCCGGCCGGACCGTGCGGCGCGACATCGACCGGTTGCGCGAGCTGGGCTACCCGGTGTACGCCGAGCAAGGCGGGCTGGGCGGGTACCGGTTGACAGCCGGCGCCGCGATGCCGCCGCTGCTGCTCGAGGACGACGAGGCCGTCGCGGTGGCCATCGGACTGCGTACGGCGGCGGCGCAGGCGGTGGCCGGGGCGGACGACGCCGCGGTACGAGCGATGAGCAAGCTGCTTCAGGTACTGCCGGCCCGGCTGCGCCGGCGGGTCGACACGCTCGCCTCCTCCACCGTGGCCCACCCGTTCTCGCTCGCCGCCGAACTGGTCGACCCCGACGCGCTCGTCCTCGCCGCGGCGACGATCGCCAACCACGAGCGGCTCCGGTTCCGCTACCGGGACGAGGGACGCCACGTCGAGCCGCGTGCCCTGGTGACCGCAGGGCGGCGATGGTACCTGCTCGCCTTCGACCTCGACCGGGACGACTGGCGAACCTTCCGGCTGGACCGGGCCACGAAGCTCACCGCGACCGGTGCCCGGGCGGCCGCGCGAGAGATACCCGGCGGGGACGTGGCCGCCTTCGTTACCAGCCAGACGATGCAAATGGCCCCGACGTACCCGGCCGACGTGACGATCCACGCACCGGCCACGCACGTGGTGGACCGCCTCGGCGGACCGCCGCCGGGTACCCTGACCGACCTGCCGGACGGTACCTGCCGATGGCTCGCGCCGCGGGACACCCTCGACTGGCACACGCTGCGGTTGGCGTCGATCGGACTGCCGTTCGAGGTCGGCGGCCCGCCAGAGCTGGCCGCCCACCTCAGATCCACAGCCGCGTTGTTCCGAGCGGCCACGGCCGGCCCCGGCCGGCCATCACGACGCTGACGAGGTCGCAGGGACTGACAGGCATCGAGCCGGATCAGGACGGTACGTCGAATCGCTGCAGTCCCACTACGGACAGCAGGCGGTCGGGACAGCGCCGAGAAGTCCTCGAGCAGCGCGGCGGCCAGCGGGTTCCACGCCAGCACCTCGTACTTGGCGTCCAGCACGAGGGCGGCGGTGTCGGGGAGGCGCTCGATGAGGTTCTGGATCGACGACGGTACCTGCGCCGACGGGACGGGCGGGGCGGGCGGCTGGCCGGCAAGTACGTGCCGGGACGGGTTGGGCCGAGCCGCGGGAGATCTCCGAGGCGGCCGCTTGGCCGCTCAGCGACCGCTCCTCCTACGTCACCGGCGCGGTGCTGCCCGTCACTGGTGGTGCCGCCGCCTGAACTAACGCTCGATCATCTGCATCTGGGCGTCGGTGTGGTGGTCGCCCTCGGCTGGGGTCAGGCGGTCCAAGACGGCGATGTGCTCGGTACCGAGATCGATGGCATCGGCGGCGGTGTTCTCTTCCACCCGGTGGACGCGCTTTGTGCCGGGAATGGGCACGATGTCGTTGCCTTTGGCCAGCAGCCAGGCGAGTGCGACCTGGGCCGGGGTGGCGCCGATCTGGTCGGCTACGGCCTGCACCTCGTCGGCGATGCGCAGATTGCGTTCGAAGCTCTCGCCGGTGAACCGCGGGTTGTTCTTGCGGAAGTCACTGTCGTCGAGGCGTTGGATGTCGGCGGCGCTGCGGATGGTGCCGGTGAGGAAGCCGCGCCCGAGCGGCGAGTAGGCCACCAACCCGACCCTCAGATCGCGCAGCAGCGGCAGGAGTCGTTCCTGGTCGCGGGTCCACAGCGAGTACTCCGACTGCAGCGCGGCGATGGGGTGCACGGCGTGGGCGCGGCGGATGGTGTCGATCCAGGCTTCGGATAACCCGATATGGCGGACCTTGCCCTGCTGTACGAGGTCGGCCAGCGCGCCGATGGTGTCCTCGATCGGCGTGTGCGGGTCGACGCGGTGCTGGTAGTAGAGATCGATGTAGTCGGTGCCGAGCCGCCTCAGCGAGCCCTCGACCGCGATGCGGATGTTGTCCGGGCTGCTGTCGAGGGTCCACGGCCCTCGGCCGTCGTGAGCGACGAGCCCGAACTTGGTGGCCACGGCCACCTCGTCACGGCGGCCCTTCAGTGCCCGGCCGACGAGTTCCTCGTTGGTGTACGGGCCGTAGATCTCGGCGGTGTCGATCAGGGTGACGCCGAGGTCGAGCGCGCGGTGAATGGTGCGGATCGCTTCGGCGTCGTCGTTGCCGGCGCCGGTGTAGGCGTCGGACATGCCCATCGCGCCGAGGCCGATCCGCGAGACCTCCAGGTTGCCCAGGTGCGCCGTGCGCATGAGGTTCCTCCCTAACGGAGTTGGTGGCGCGTCAGTCGACGCGGCGTCCGCCGAGCCACTTGACCATCTCCGGGTCGCGGTGCTCGAAGAACATCGTCTTGCCGGTGTCCAGCGCAGCGATGCGCGCCATCTCGTCGTCGGTCAGTTCGAAGTCGAAGATGGCGAGGTTCTGGGCCATCCGGTCGGGGCGAACCGACTTGGGGATCACCACGACGTCGCGCTGGGTCAGCCACCGCAGGACCACCTGGGCGACCGACTTTCCGTGCGCTTCGCCGATCCCGGTCAGGGTGGGGTTGGTGAACAGGTCGTTCTTTCCCTCGGCGAACGGGCCCCAGGACTCGATCTGCACGCCGTACTCGCGCATGACTTGCTGGTCGCTGTGGCGCTGAAAGAACGGGTGGGTCTCGATCTGGTTGACTGCCGGGGTGACCTCGTTGTGCTGGATGAGGTCGACCAGCCGGTCGGAGTAGAAGTTCGACACGCCGATCGCTTTGATCAGGCCCTCCCGGTACAGCTTCTGCATCGCCCGCCACGAGCTGTAGTAGTCGCCCAGTGGCTGGTGGATCAGGTACAGGTCGAGGTAGTCCAAGCCAAGCTTGCGCAGGGACTGGTCGAACTCGCGCTTGGCGGTGTCCTCACCGGTGTGCTGGATCCACATCTTGGTCGTGATGAACAGGTCCTCGCGGGGAATGCCGCTATTGGCGATCGCGCGGCCGACGGCCTCCTCGTTGCCGTACGACGCGGCGGTGTCGATGGCCCGGTAGCCGGCCGCCAGAGCGTCGGTGACGACCTGCTCGGTCTGCTCGTCCGGGACCTGGAAGACGCCGAAGCCGAGGATCGGCATCCGGACGCCATTGTTGAGCGTGATCAGTCGGTTCTGCGGTGCCATCAGTTCCTCCGGTTCCTTGCCTGACTCCACCGAACCGCATTTCCGCGTGGGTAGGCAGTGACGGTCTTACCCGGTAATGCCAGAGCCTCCCTACGCGCGCGGACGGCGTCGTACGGTCGAAGACATGGACAACCGCAGCGAGGTCCGCGACTTTCTCACCGGCCGCCGCGAACGGCTCACGCCCGAGCAGGCCGGGGTACCGCTCTTCGGCGGCAAGCGACGAGTCAAGGGCCTGCGCCGCGAAGAAGTCGCCATGCTCGCCGGGATGAGCACCGACTACTACACCCGCCTTGAACGCGGCAACCTGACCGGCGTCTCCCATTCCGTGCTCGAAGCCCTCGCCCGCGCGCTGCAGCTCGACGAGGCGGAGCGCACGCACCTGTTCGACCTGGCCGACACCGCCAACACCCCGGCGGCGGGCCGCTCACCTCGACGTGGGATAAACCGGACAACGGTACGCCAGGGAGTGCAGCGCATTCTCGACACCATCAACGCCCCCGCGTACGCCCGCAACGGGCGCATGGACATCCTGGCGACCAACCGACTCGGCCGTGCCTTGTTCGCGGACGCCCTCGGAACGGGCGCCGGCTTCAATCTCGCTCGCTACCTCTTCCTCGATCCCCGCTCGCAGGAGTTCTACCGCGAGTGGCAAACCGTCGCCGCCGACTGCGTCGCCGCCCTACGGACCGAAGCTGGGCGCAACCCCTACGACCGTGCACTCACCGACCTGATCGGCGAACTGAGCACCCGCAGCGAGCCCTTCCGCACCTGGTGGGCCACCCACAACGTGAAACTGCACTACACCGCCTTCAAGACCATGCACCACGCGATCGCCGGAGACCTCGAACTCACCGGCGAAGCCCTCCAGCTACCCGGCGACCCCGACCTGACGATCATCACCTACACGTTCGAGCCTGCCAGCCCCACCGAGCAGGCTCTCGCCTTCCTGGCGAGCTGGAGCCCACGAGGGACCCCGGCTGACACCGCGAACCAGCCAACCCCACCCGGTCGAGGCCCGGCACACAGGTAGCGGTCTTGCCGTCGATCAACTCGCGGACGATATCGGACGGCTGCCCGCCAGATCGGGAGGGCAGCCGTCCGCCTCGAGTCACTTGAACGACGCCACGTTGTCCTTGGTGACCATCTCGGTTCCGGTGTCCACATTGGGGTTCACCGTCTGACCTCGGGCAGCGGCGACCGCGGTCTCGATGCCCAGCAAGCCCATCTTCGCCGGGAACTGCGCGACGGATCCGGTCTGCTCACCCGCGCTGATCGCGGTCAGCTCGTCCGGGGAGGCGTCGAACCCGATCACGATGATGTCACCCGGCTTCTTCCCGGCGCTCTTGATAGCCTGCAGCGCACCGATGATCGGCGGGCCGCACGCGCCGTAGATGGCGGTCAGGTTCGGGTTCGCCGTCAGCAGATCCTGCGCCGCGTTCAGACCCTTGGTCTGGTCGCAGTCGGTGGCCGGTTCGCCCACGACCCTCGCCTTGTCGCCGAGCATCTCCTTCATTCCCTTGACGCGGTCGTCGAGCGAGGGGTTGCCCACCCGTCCCTGCAGGATCCCGATGGTCGCGCCCGCCGGTAGGTTGGACGCGAGCCAGGTGCCGGCAAGCTTGCCACCGGCCAGGTTGTCGGTGGCCACGACCGAGCTCTTGCCCGTCCAGCCCGGGATGTCGTTGTCCACGAGTACAACCTTGATGCCGGCCGCGACCGCCTTGTCGAGCGCACCCTTCACCGCCGGGCTGGTGGGCGTGACGGCGATGGCTTTGACGTTTTGGGCGATCATGTTCTCGATGGTGTTGATGATTCCTTCGTCGTCGGTCCCGCTCTTGCCCTGACCGAATATGACCTCGACATCGGCATGCTCGTTGTCGTACTTCTTCACCGCGTCGACCATGATGTCGTAGAAGTCGACCGGAAACTTGGTGATGAACCCGACCTTGAGGACGTCGTTCCCGCCGTTTGCTGGGTCGTCGCCGGAACAGGCGCCCAGCGCCAATGTCAGGGCTCCTCCAGCAAGGATGGCGATCAGCTTTGTGCTACGTCGCATTGTTGTTGTCTCCCTCGAGAGCACCGTTGTCCGTGGCGGGTCCGCCTCGTGGACCGAGCGCAGCCTCGCCGCGGGGCTTCCGCGATCTCAGCCGTCACCTCCCACGATGAGCGAGACGATCTGTTGTCTGGTCTCCGGTCGAGGAATCAGCTCGCCGACCGTACGGCCGCGGCGCAGCACCACGGCCCGATCCGCTATCTCCATCACGTGGTCCATCGCGTGGGACACCACGACGATGGCGAAGCCTTGGTCCCGCAGCCGCAGGATGAGGTCGAGGACATGGCGTGACTCCCTCACCCCGAGCGCGGCGGTGGGTTCGTCGAGGATGACCACGTTGGTCGCGAAGGCGGCCGCGCGCGCCACCGCGACTGCTTGACGCTGTCCCCCGGACATGAGCCCAACCGGCGTACCGACGTCGGCCACGCCGACCTCGAGCCGCCGCAGCACCGCCGCGGTCGTATCCACCATTGCCCGACGGCGCACCAATCGAATGCCGCGGGGCAACCACTTCGGTGCGGTCATTTCCCGCCCGGCGTAGAAGTTGGCCGCCGGGTCGAGATTGTCGAAGAGTGCGAGATCCTGGTACACGGTCTCGATACCGAGGTTCCGGGCGGCTGCGGGTGAACCCGGGTCGACCGGTGTGCCGTCCACCTCGACGATCCCCGCGTCGAGCCGATGCACTCCGCTGACGCACTTGATGAGCGTCGACTTACCCGCGCCATTGTCGCCGAGCAGGGCGAGCACTTCGCCCCGTCGGGCGTCGATGTCCACGTCCTCCAGGGCAACCACCGCACCGAAACGTTTGGTGGCGCCTCGTACCCGCAGTGCGGGCGGGTTCGACGCCGTCATGACTGGACCGCCTGAACGATCCGCAGTCGCTCCTCCAGCCGTCCACGTAGGACGTCGATTTCCACAGCGAGCACGATCACCGCACCGATCACGATCGGTTGCAGGAACGCGTTGACGTTGAGCAGGTTCATCGCGTTGCGAATAACGCCGATCATGAGTGCACCCACGAGCGCGTTGCCGACGTGGCCGCGACCACCGTGGAAGCTGGCTCCCCCGATGACGACCGCCGCGATCGCGTCCAACTCGGCTAGCTCCCCGAAGGTGGGTGACCCACCGTTGAGCCGGCCGGCGTTTATCACCGCACCGGTACCGGCCGCCAGTCCACTGAGGACATACACGGACACGACCACCCGGTCGACCGGGATGGCGGCCCGCCGTGCCGCGTCTGGGTTGCCGCCTACCGCGAAGATCCAACGTCCCCACAACATCGCTTTCGTGAGCAGCAGGGTGAGCAGCGCGAGTCCGGCGACCAGGAAGGCCGAGTACGGGAGCCAGCCGATCGCCTCGCCGCCGATCTGTTGGACGATCTCCGGCATGCCGCTGAGGGGCTGGCCACCGCTGAGCCACAGCGCAAGCCCTCGGGCGATGCTCAGCATGGCGAGCGTCATGATGAAGGGATGCGGTAGCCGGCCCCAGACCAGTACCGCGCCGTTGACCGCGCCCACTGCCATGCCGGTGACGAGCATGGCCACGATGACCAGAGCCCCGGACCCGACCGAGCCGAAGACCAGAGCACCGACGACCGCGGACAGTGCGAGGTTCGAGCCGACCGACAGGTCGATGCCTCGTGTCACGATCACCAGTAGCTGAGCCAACGCGAGAATGGCTATGACCGCGGTCTGGCTGAGCACGTTGCCGACATTGCGGGTCGTGAAGAACACGTCGGACAGCGCGGCCGCCGCAATGACGACGACCAGCAGCATCAGCGCCGGCCCGACCTTCAGTGCGGCGAGGCCCAGGCTGGGTAGATCTCGGCGCCGGTTCGGCCCCGGGCCTTCGCGCCTTCGGCGTGACGACATCGGCAGGCCGGCGCGCTTGGCTGTGTCGGGTGCCATTGGGACCTCCGCCGTCGCCGGACTGGCGAGTGAGCCACTGCGCTGGGTGGACGGAATCTATCCTCAGATTCATCCCATGTCTAGTAGTGCTGGCGCCTCCGTCGGTAACGCCTCCATAACGCCATCTGCACCGCATCACCATGTGTAGAACGGCATTTGCTCCGAGGCTTGACTCGAGCCGGGCGCGGCTCGTACCGTCTGCGCACAACATTCATTGGGTTAATTCGGTCGGAGCGTTGCCATGCCGAGGATCAGCGCGGTCGACGTCGTGGACGTCCGCTTCCCCACGTCCGCGACATTGGCCGGCTCCGACGCCATGCATCCCGACGGGGACTACTCGGCCGCGTACGTGGTGCTGCGGACCGATACGGAACTGACCGGCTACGGCCTCACGTTCACCATCGGTCGCGGGACCGAGCTGTGTGTCCAGGCGGCACGCTACATCGCGACGCCGCTGATCGGCCGCGACGTGGACGGGGTGATCGCCTCGCTCGGTCCGGTCTACCGGCGACTCGTCGGGGACAGCCAACTGCGCTGGCTCGGTCCCGAGAAGGGCGTGGTTCACCTAGCGGCGGCCGCGGTGCTGAACGCGGTCTGGGATCTGGTGTCGCGCCGGACCGGGAAACCGTTGTGGCGTTTCGTGGCCGACATGGAGCCGATCGACCTCGTAGCGGCCTGCGACTTCCGGTACCTGTCCGACGTGCTGAGCCCGTACGAGGCGCTGGACATGCTGGAGCAGCTCGCCCCCGGCCGGACCGAGCGGATAGATCGGCTAGCTCAGGTGGGGTACCCGGCGTACACCAGCGCTCCTGGGTGGCTGGGTTACTCCGACGACAAGCTTCGCCAACTGTGCCGCGAGGCCGTGGCGGACGGCTGGCGTACCGTCAAGATCAAGGTAGGCCGGAACATCGGCGACGACAAACGTCGGCTGGCTATCGCCCGAGAAGAGCTCGGCCCGGACGGTACGCTCCTGATCGACGCGAATCAGGTGTGGGATGTTCCGATGGCTATCTCCTGGGTGAACGAACTCGCCCAGTTCTCTCCATTGTGGATCGAGGAACCAACGAGTCCGGACGACATCGCCGGCCACGCCGCGATCCGGGCGGCCGTGGCGCCGGTCGGCGTAGCCACGGGCGAGCACGGCCACAACCGGGTCATGTTCAAGCAACTGCTGAGCATGGGCGCCATGGACTACTGCCAGATCGATGCCTGCCGGCTGGCCAGCGTCAACGAGGTCGTGCCGGTGCTGCTGATGGCGGCCAAGTTCGGTGTACCCGTGTGCCCCCACGCGGGTGGCGTCGGGTTGTGCGAGCTCGTCCAGCACATGTCCATCGTGGACTTCGTGTGTGTCAGCGGCGGTCTGGACGGCCGGATGCTCGAGTATGTCGACGTGCTGCATGAACACTTCACCGATCCGGTCCTCGTCGACCGGGCGCGCTACCGGCTCCCGCTCGACGCCGGCTACGGCGCCCGGATGCATCCAGAGTCCATCGCGACGTATCGCTATCCCGACGGCGAATACTGGCGTAGTTTCCTGACGCGGCGTTAGGACGGAACGATGGGTGCGATAGAGACAACAATCGACAAGATCAAACAGATGCTGGTGGACGGCGAGCTACGCCCTGGCGACAAGCTGCCGGTGGAAAAGGACCTCGCCGCAAGTCTGGGTGTGTCCCGTAACACCTTGCGGGAGGCAGTCAGAGCGCTCACGTCGCTCAAGATGCTGCAGACCCGACAGGGCGACGGCACCTACGTCACCAGCCTTCAACCGTCGTTGCTGCTGGACGGCATGGGTTTCGTCGCCGACCTGCACCGCGAGGACGGCGAGCTGCACTTCCTGCACGTGCGCCGGCTTCTGGAGCCGGAAGCGACGGCCCTGGCCGTGGCCCGGTTGAGCGAGGCCGACCTGGCCAAGCTCAGTGACCTGTTGGACGAGGCGGACACGATAGTACGAGCCAAAACGATCGACCACGAGCGGCTCATGGCCAACGACCGGGCGTTCCACAGCCTCATCACCTCTCGGTGCGGGAACCCGGTGCTCGCCGCCCTGGTCGAGAACACCTCCGGACACACGGTCCGGGCCCGGCTGTGGCGGGGACGTCTGGACCCCGGCGCGGACGAACGCACAGTGGCCGAACATCGAATGATCTACCAAGCGGTCGTCGACGGGGACAGCGAACGCGCTCGGCTTCGGGCGGCCGCGCACATCCTCGGGGTCGAGGACGCGGTGCGTGGTCATGCGTAGTGTTCTGTACACAGGAGAGTGGACGTTCACCGTCGTGGACGGCGAAGTACGGCCACCCGGCCCCGGTGAGGTACGCATCGACGTGGCGTACACCGGCATCTGCGGCACAGACCTGCACATCCGCCATGGCGCTATGGGCGCCAGGGTCCGTCCACCGACGGTCATCGGTCACGAAATGGCCGGTCGGCTCGCGGAGATCGGGCCCGGCGTGTCCGGCTGGGCGCCGGGCGATCCAGTGACCGTCATGCCGCTCGAGTGGTGCGGCGAGTGCCCGGCCTGCCGCGCGGGCCACACCCACATCTGCCACAAGCTGAACTTCGTGGGCATCGACTCCCCCGGCTCGCTTCAGGGTTCCTGGACGGTGCCCGCCCGCCTGCTCGTCCGGCTGCCGCCCGAGCTGCCGCTACACCGGGCCGCGTTGGTCGAGCCCGCCGCGGTCGCCGTGCACGACGTACGGCGGGCGCAGCTGACCGCTGGCGAGCAGGTGGTGGTGGTGGGCGGCGGACCGATCGGCCTCCTCGTGGCACGAGTGGCGGCCGTCGACGGCGCCGAGGTGCTCGTCGTCGAACCGGACAGCCGGCGCCGGGCGGTGGCACAGCACCTGGGACTGTCCACGGTGGACCCGGCGGCGGAGGACGTACCCTCCTTTGTGGACAACTGGACGGCCGGGGCGGGTGTCGCGGTCGCGTTCGAGGTGTCGGGGTCGGCCGCCGGGGTCGGCACGGCAACCACGGTGCTAGCGGCACGAGGCCGCCTGGTCATGGTCGCGATTCACCCGATCCCGCGCGAGGTCGACCTGTACCGGCTCTTCTGGCGGGAGCTGTCCATCATCGGAGCGCGGGTGTACGAGCGTCGCGACGTGGAACGCGCGGTGGACCTCGTAGCCAAGGGCGACATCCCGGCCGACGACCTCATCAGCCGGGTGGTGCCCATCGACCAGGTGAACGAGGCGTTCGATGCGCTGGAGCGCGGCGGCGAGGTCAAGGTACTGGTCGACTGCCGGGGCGGCGGCGATGTCTGAGGCGCGCGGGCTGTTCGACCTGACCGGCAAGGTCGCTGTGGTTACCGGATGCCGGCGCGGTATCGGCCTGGCGATCGCCCGCGCCCTCGCACATGCCGGTGCCGACATCGTCGGCGTCAGCGCCGCGCTCGAAGAGTCGGGCAGCGTGGTGGCACGCCAGGTCGAGGAGTGCGGCCGCACCTTCCGTGGCTACCGGCTCGACCTGGCCGACCGGGCTGCCGTGCGGACCCTGACCGGCCGAATGGAAGCCGAAGTCGGCACGATCGACGTCCTCGTCAACAACGCCGGCACCATCCGCCGCGCACCCGCGGTCGACTACACCGACGCGGACTGGGACCACGTCCTCGAGGTCGATCTCACCGCACACTTCAACCTGGCCCGCGACATCGGCCGCGGCATGTTGGCCCGCGGCCAAGGAAAAATCATCTTTACCGCGTCCCTACTGAGCTTTCAGGGCGGTATCAACGTCGCCGCGTACGCCGCAGCGAAATCAGGCATAGCAGGTATTACGCGGGCGCTGGCGAACGAATGGGCGAGCCGCGGCGTCAACGTCAACGCGATCGCGCCGGGATACATCGCGACCGACAACACCAGGCCGTTGCGAGACGATCCAGATCGGAACGCCGGTATTCTCGCGCGGATCCCCGCCGGACGCTGGGGGTCGCCCGACGATCTCGCCGGCGCCGCGGTCTTCCTCGCCGCGGCCGCATCCGACTACGTACACGGCACCGTCCTGCCCGTCGACGGAGGCTGGCTGAGCCGGTGAGATCGGTGATTCCGCTGGCCGATGGTGGTACGGGTGGGGTCTAGCGGCCCCACAGTCGCCAGGTCTGGTTGAGGGGACTGCCCTGGGTGGCGGGGTTGCAGGTCCATTGGTGGACGGGTGCTCTCGGTGCGGTGGAAATGGTGCTGACGTCGACGCATTTACCGCTGTGCCGGGCTACGAGCTGGTAATCGTGGACGTCGTTGCCGGCGTATGTCACCTTCCGCAGCGTGAACTGCTGGTTCTGCCCACCGTGGCAGGACCACTGGATGACCGCGGCGCCGTCCACCGTGGACACACCGCTGACGTCGAGGCATTTGCCGGTCTGCTGGTTTACGACGGTGTAGGTGTTGGCCACACCGGTAAGGGGGCGGAAGTTCCACAACTGCTGGTCGCCGCCCTGGCAGTAGTACTGCTGCTGCTGGTTGCCGTCGGCCGTGCTGCCATCGGTGTTGTCCAGGCACTGCTGGGAGTGCTGGGCGACCGCGACGGACTGGAAGCTGCCGTCGGATGGTGGCAGCAGGGTGACGGTGAACGTGTCGTCGGCGTTGGTGTGCGGCAGGTTTACGACCGTGCCGTTGTTGGTCAGTGTCACGACCGTGTTCTGAATAGTGATCGGCCCTTGGACGGCGCCACCGCCGTTGTACGGGATGCGTTGGGCGACGACCCTGATCTGGTTGTTCTGCACGATGCCGGTGGTGGTGTCCAGGCGCTGGAGGTTGACGGCGATGTTGCCGGTGGTGCCGCCCCCGCCGACCAGAACCTTCGCGACACCGGTCGCCTTGGTGGCGACGGCGTCGTACGCCGGGCTGGGTGTGACGGGGGAGATCTGGCCGGTCTGGGAGGCGTAGAAGCGGTAGACCCACCATTCGCCCTTCGGCAGGTGCTGCCCGGCCGCGTTGCGCGTGAGCAGGCCGGCGAGGTCGTTGTGGAGGTTGGCTCCGCCCGCCCAGTTGGCTCGCAGGCCG
>DASRII010000287.1:0-12215 GCA_035650075.1 Micromonosporaceae bacterium
ATCGCGCCGTGGTGCCGGTTCGCCCGCAAGAACTACTTCTACCCGGACATGCCGAAGAACTTCCAGATCAGCCAGTACGACGAGCCACTGTGTACGGACGGCTGGCTGGACGTGCCGGTCGACGGCGGCATGGTACGGGTCGGCATCGAGCGGGTGCACCTCGAGGAGGACACCGGCAAGACGCTGCACATCGGTGGGGCCACCGGACGCATCCACGGCGCGACAGAGTCCCTTGTGGACTACAACCGGGCGGGTATCCCGCTCGTCGAGATCGTGACCAAGCCCGTCCCCGGTACCGGTGAGCTGGCGCCGGCCGTCGCCCGGGCGTACGTCGCCGAGCTGCGCGACCTCGTGCGGTCCCTGGGCGTCTCCGACGTCCGGATGGAACAGGGCTCGCTGCGGTGCGACGTCAACACCTCGCTGAACCGGCCCGGCGAGGAGTGGGGTACGCGTACCGAGACGAAGAACGTCAACTCGTTGCGGAGCGTGGAGCGTGCGGTGCGGTCGGAGATGCAGCGGCAGGCGGCGGTCCTGTCCTCCGGCGGAAAGGTGACCCAGGAGACGCGGCACTTCCACGAGGACACCGGTGACACGACGTCGGGGCGGAGCAAGGAGACCGCGACCGACTACCGGTACTTCCCCGAGCCAGACCTCGTACCGCTCGCGCCGGACCCGGACTGGGTAGCGGCGCTGAAGGTCAGCCTGCCGGAGTCACCGCGGGCACACCGCGAGCGGCTCCAGGCGGCCTGGGGACTGTCCGATGTGGACATGCAGGCGGTCGTCAACGCCGGCGCGGTGGGGCTGATCGAGGCGACCGTCGCCGCGGGAGCTGCTCCGGCCGCGGCCCGCAAGTGGTGGCTGAACGAGCTGGCCCAGCGCGCCAACGCCGACGGCATCGAGCTCGAGGCCGTCGGCGTCACGCCGGGGCAGGTAGCCGAGCTGCAGCAGCTCGTCGACGAGGGCACGCTCAACGACAAGCTCGCCCGTACCGTGCTCGACGGTGTGGTCGCGGCCGAGGGCTCGCCGCGTGAGGTTGTCGCGGCCCGGGGTCTGGCGGTCGTGTCGGACACCGGAGCGCTGACCGCGGCCGTCGACGAGGCCATCGCGGCGCATCCGGACGTGGCCGCGAAGGTGCGAGAGGGCAAGGTCGCCGCGGCCGGCGTACTCGTCGGTGCGGTGATGAAGACGACCGGCGGCCGCGCGGACGCGAAGACCGTTCGCGAACTCGTGCTGTCCCGCCTCAGCCAGTAGGCGTGGCGTCGGGCGTGGGATTCGGTGCTGGCGCCAGCTCCCGGACGACATGGCGCTCGAGCGTCACGTTGGCCAGCCCGGCGCCGCCGACCCGGATGTCGTCGTAGCCGGCGAGTTCGCGCTCGGCCGTGAAGTAGAGCACGGACAGGGCCAGCGGTACCGGCTCCTCGTTCTCCAGCCCGCGCAGCCCGGCCCCGCCGGTGGAGCCCTCCACCATCAGCATCGTGCCGGGTCCGAGTTCCCGTACCTCGCGCTGATGCAGGTGGCCGGCCAGGACCAGCGGGCATTCGTCGGCGAGACCGGGCGCCGATGCCGGATCGTGGACGAGCGCGATGTCGACCTTCTGCCCCGATCGGCGGATCGTCTCGGCCAACATGTCGCCGGCCTGGATGACTCGCTCCACGGTCTTCTGCGAGCTGCCCGAGCCGGCCGGCGATGTGATCTTGTCGGGAGTGAACCGCGGATCCCCGATACCGGCGATCGTCAGTCCACCGACGGTCGCCACGCTGTTGTCGAGCACCACCGCGTTCGGCTGTTTCGCCACCGCCGCGGCTGTCGCGATCGAGTCGTGGTTGCCGCGGACGAACACGTACGGCACGCCGAGCCGGCCGATCGCGTTCAGGTACGAGCCCTCCTGCTCCGATCCCCAGTCGACGATGTCCCCGGTGTCCACCACGAGGTCGATGTCGAACTGCTCCACGACCGTCTCGAGCACCGCCCAGGCGGACGGGTTCAGGTGCAGGTCCGACACGTGCAGCACGCGCAGGCTCGACGGGTCCGGCTCGAACACCGGCAGCGTCGACACCGTTGTGTAGAGCCGGCTGACGTTGCTGACCAGACGTTGCAGTTGGGCGCGGTACTCGTCGTACCGGTTCGCGATCCGGCGCGCGTCACCGACCACGGCCGGCGCGTTGACCAGCAGCCCTTCGTAGCGCGGCTCCTCGATCGAGTCGGGCCGCAGCGTCGTCACCGCGACGCCGAGGGACGCCGCGGTCAGCACGAGACCGAGGCCGCCGGTCCAGGCCACCCGGCGCATGTTGCGGAAGATCAGCGTCGCCAGCAACAGGCTGCCGAGTACCGCCGCACCGAGCGTCTGCAGCACCAGTCGGGTGACCCCTTCCTCGATGTCGGAGACGGCGGTCTCACTGGCCCGGGCGATGCCGTTCGGGTCGTTGACGAGCGCCTCGGTACGGCGCTGGTCGAGCGAGCCGAGCCGGATCTTCAGGTGCGCCGGGCCCTCGTGGCTGTCCAGGTGCAGGGCGCCGAGCGGCGGTACGACCACCTCGGTGTCGCCCTTCACCGACGGGGTCAGGGACAGCTCGGCGCGGAACGGGCCGACGTCGGTCTCGGTACGCGCGCCGAGCGCCACGCCGAGCAGGACCCCGGCGACGGCGACGGCGAAGATCGCCGCAGCCATCGCCAGCCGTCGGGTGGTACGCGCGTCGACGGCTGATCGCAGGGCGCGGCTGAACTTGACCATGGGTTACATCATGACCGCTCGCGGCGGTCCGCAATCCCGGACGCCGGACCTCAGGTCTTGCCCGCGCCGCCCGCGCCGATGATGACCAGGCGCAGGATCTGATCGTCGGCCGGCTTCGGGTTGCCCCGGCCGTCCCGGTTGGATGTCATTACCCAAACCGTACCGTCCGGCGCGCGCACGGCGGTCCGCAGCCGGCCATACTGCCGCACCAGCAGCGGTCGCGGCGCGCCCAGCGTGCCGCCAGCCGCGGTGAGCTCGACGAGCCAGAGCCGTTCGCCCTTCAGGCAGGCGGCGATCAGCAGCGGTCCCACGATGGTCATCCCGGAACAGGACGCCTCGTCCGGGTTCCATACCACGAGCGGGTCGACGAACCGAGGATCGTTGCCCTTACCCTCGACCGTCGGCCAGCCGTAGTTCTTCCCGGGCTCGATGCGGTTGATCTCGTCGAAGCGATCCTGGCCGAATTCGGTCGCGTAGAGCCTGCGCTGCCCGTCCCAGTCCAGTCCCTGCACGTTGCGGTGCCCGTACGACCAGACCAGCGAGTTCGGGAACGGGTTGCCGGGAGCGGGTTTGCCGTCCTTGGTCATCCGCAGGACCTTGCCGCCGAGACTACGCAGATCCTGGGACCGGCCGCGCTCGGCGGCGTCGCCGGTGGTGGCGTAGAGGAAGCCGTCCGGCCCGAACGCGAGCCGGCCGCCGTTGTGGATGCCGGAGATCGGGATACCGGTGACGATCGGCTGGGGCTTCGCGCCGAGCCGCAACTTGGCGATCCGGTTGTCGGTCGGTGACGTGTAGTAGATGTAGACCGTACTGTCGGTGTCGTAGTCGGGGGAGACCGCGATCCCCAGCAGGCCGCCCTCGCCGTTGGAGTCGGCCTCCTGGATGGTCTGGACGGTACTGACCGTCAGCCCGTTCGGCCCGGAGTCCGGCCCGATCCGCAGCAACTTGCGGGTGTCGCGTTCGGTCACCAGAGCGGTACCGTCCGGCAGGAACGCCAGCCCCCACGGAGTCTCGAGGTTCTTGACGATCACCGATACGGCGCCAGGCGCTACGGACTGTGGCGGCTGAGTGGTGGGCCGGGTGGTCGGTGTAGGGAAACGCGGTGGTTCGCCCGACTCATCCGCTGGGGGCGGGCCGAACCCGCAGGCGGTGGTCACCATCGAGGCGAGCGCGACCACGACGACACGCCGGATCCGGGGGTGGCTCACGGTGCCCAGACTAGCCGCGGTTTCTGTGACTATCGTCGTCTGGCGTGAGGGTCTGGATTGCGCACGAGGCCGGCTTGCCGCTGCTCGGCGAGGTACCGCCAACGGTGATCATCGACGTGTACACCGGTCCGCCCGCCGAGCCACCGTCCGATCCGGACGAGGTGGAGTTCTGGGTACCGCCGTTCCTGGCCCTCGCCCCGGTCGTGTCGATCGTGGCCTCGATGCGGTCGCTGAAGGTGGTACAGCTGCTCAGCGCCGGGGCGGACACGTGGGTCGGTCGGCTGCCGGACGGAGTGACATTGTGTGACGCCCGGGGCGTGCACGACTCGTCGACCGCGGAGTGGGCGGCCACCGCGATCCTGTCGTACCTGCGGGCGTTTCCGGCCTTCGTGCGGGCCCAGGCACGCCGCGAGTGGACCTACCGGGACTATGCCCCGACCGACGAGCTGGCCGGCAAGCGGGTACTCATCGTCGGCGCCGGCTCGATCGGCGAGGCGCTCCACGCCCGGCTGGCGCCGTTCGAGGTCACGCTGACCCGGGTGGCGCGGCGGGCTCGGCCAGGCGTATACGCCATCGACGAACTGCCCGCGCTGCTGCCGTCGGCGGATGTTGTCGTGGTTCTGGTGCCGCTGACGTCGCAGACCCGAGGGATGGTCGACGAGGCGTTCCTGAGCCGGATGCGGGACGGGGCTCTGCTGGTCAACGCCGCTCGTGGCCCCGTCGTCGATACCGCCGCGCTCACCGCCGAGTTGGCCAGCGGCCGGCTGTCCGCCGCTCTCGACGTCGTCGAGCCGGAGCCGCTCCCCGCCGAGCATCCACTGTGGACGATGCCGAACGTCCTGCTGACCCCGCACGTCGCCGGGTCGGTACGCGGCCTGTTCCCGCGGGCGTACGGCCTGGCCGGCGCCCAGCTGCGCCGGTATCTGGCCGGCGAGCAGCTGGCGAATGTGGTCGTCGACGGGTACTGACTGTCTATCTGTCTATCTGACGCCGTGCCGTTCGTCAGTTAGGTGTGCTCTCTACGTGGTGGCCGCTTGCCGCCATCAGGCGCGGCAGGTCGGCCGTGGTGACCGCGATGAGCGGTACCTCGTGGCCGTCGGCCAACCTGACGGAGACCCGTCCGGCTGGTGTGGTCGCCAGTTCGGACACCTCCGACCAGGCGATCCGGCGCTGGCCGAGCAGTGCGCGGACGCGTACCCCATTGGCGTCCGCGTCCGTGCCCGACCGCCATGCCCACCACGCGATGGTCAGCGGCAGCAGGATCACCGGGGCGAGGTACCAGGCCGTCGCGGCGAGTGGAATGGCCCCGATCGCCGCGATCAGGGCGGCCACCACAATTGCCGAGTGGTGGCGGAATCTGACCGTTTTCGGGCTGCGCACGAGCCAATCGTCGCACCGGGGCCGGTTCTGTCGTACGGCAGGGGCATACTGGCCCGCAAGGCGTGGGCCACGACACAAGTACGGGAGGTTGTGCATGTCTGTCCTGCTCGCGATCGGTACGGGTAAAGGGCTGTTTCTTGCCCGCAGCGAGGACGACCGCAAAAGCTGGGAGCTGTCGGGTCCACACCACCCCATGACGGGGGTGTATGGCGTGGGCATCGACACCCGCCGGGCCACGCCCCGGCTGCTGGCCGGTGTGACCAGCTCACACTTTGGTCCGAGTGTCGCGGTCAGCGACGACCTCGGAGTTTCCTGGCAGGAGCCGGATCACGCACCGCTGGCCTTCCCGGAGGACACCGAGAAGGCGCTCGTCCGGGTCTGGCAGTTCGCGCCGGGCGCCGCCAGCGAGCCGGATGTGGTGTATGCGGGCACCGAGCCGCAGGCGCTGTTCCGGTCGACCGACGGCGGCGCGACGTACGAGATGGTGCGTGGGCTCTGGGACCACCCGCACCGCGAGCACTGGGGCGCGGGCTTCGGCGGGCCGGCGATCCACACCGTGCTGCCGCACCCGACGGATCCGCAGAGCATGGTGGTGGCGATGTCCACCGGCGGGGTGTATCGGACGTCGGACGGCGGTGCCACCTGGGCGCCCAGCAACACCGGCATCAAGGCGTACTACATGCCCGACAAGTACCCGGAGTACGGCCAGTGTGTGCACAAGGTCGCTCGGGACGCGGGCAATCCCGATCGCTTCTACGCCCAGGTCCATCACGGCGTCTACCGCTCCGACGATGGCGGGTCGACGTGGCAGTCGATCGCTGACGGGCTGCCGAGCGACTTCGGCTTCCCGATCGTGGCGCATCCTCGGCGTGGGGACGTGGTGTACAACTTCCCGCTGGCCGCCGACTCCCGCCGTCACCCGGTCGACGAGCGGTGCCGCGTCTTCCGGTCGGAGGATGCCGGGAAGACCTGGCAGCCGCTGTCCGACGGGTTGCCGTCCGGACCGTTCTACCCGAGCGTCCTGCGCGATGCGATGTCCGCCGACAACGCGGATACGGTCGGGCTGTACTTCGGGACGCGGTCCGGCGAGGTCTACGCGAGCCGCGACGAAGGCGACTCGTGGAGCCTCGTGGCCTCGCACCTGCCGGATGTGCTCAGCGTCCGAGCCGCGGTGGTCTGAGCATGACCGTGCCAGCGATTGCTCGGCCATGCCGGCCCCCCGCTGGCGCTGGGGGCCCGGCATGACCACTACGGTCCTGGTGCCCGGCGTGCTGCGCGGTGAGGTCGACGGAGCGTCACGGTTGACCATGGAAGCCAGCGGCACGCTGGGCGCGGTCTTCGACGAGCTCGCGGACCGCTGGCCACGATTGGAGCGGCGCATCCGCGACGAGCAGGGCCAGCTCCGGCGGTACGTGAACGTGTACGTCGACGGTGAGGACTGCCGGCTCGTCGGCGGCCTCACCGCACCGGTTCGAGACGGTGCGGAGATTACGGTGTTACCCAGCGTGGCGGGGGGCCAATAAGGTCCGGTCGGTTGGACCTTCTGGCCCGCGTAACCCGCGCGATGGTCCAGTCGTTGAGGGTTGATGGGTGGGGTCTCTCCCCATCCATCGCTGCCCCCTCAACGCAGAGGACCCGCCGGTTGTGTCCGCCGTACTGCCTCGGGCCATCAATGTCACCGTGCCTACGTTCGCCGCCGCCGCCCTGATCGCGGCGTCGACAGTGCTGCCAGCGCCTCCGCTGACCGTTCTCGCCGTCGTCGGGGGTCTGGCCGCTGTCGGCCCGGCGATCCGGCTGGTGCGGTTGGCATTGGCGATCCACGCGAACCAACGTTCATTCGGCCCGTGCCGCGGCGCAGGCTTCCTCGGCGTCGGAGTGCTGGCCACTGGGCTGACGACGGCGATACTGCCGCTGGCACCCGCTGGCTACCGACCTGTCGTGGCGGCGGCCGGACTGGTACCTGTCGCCTCGACGTTCGTGCTGGGACTGCTGCTGCTGCCCGGTGCGGCGCCGACGATGTCGGCCCGGCTGCGGCGCGCCTTCGACGGAGTCAGCGTCGGATGGAGCCTGGCGTTCAGCACGTGGTTGGTACTGCCGCACGACATCGTCAGCCCGGCCGTCTTCATCGCCGCGCTCGTGGCGATCCTCAGTCTGTCGATCCTGGCGCTCGCGGCGCTGCGCGCGATCCGGTACCGGCCGGCGTCCCTGCTCTGCGGTGTCGGCGCGATGCTGGAGATCGTCGGGCTGGTGACCACGGTCGTGGTCCTGGGGTCCCCGGGTCCCGAGTGGATTCTCCTCGTGGCGGCCGGACTGCTCGTCGCCGGACCGGTAGTCGTCTGGGCCGGTGCACGGCGATCCGGGGTGGCTCCGAACTTGCCTACCCCGCTGGATACGACGGGTACGCTGGCCGGCTACCCGATCCTGACCTTGCCGGCCGGAGTGGCCATCGCGGCAGTGACCTGGCACCTGGTCACGGAGGGCTTCTGGTTCGACCGCCCGACGATCGTCCTCGGCGTCGGTGTGGCGGCCGCGATGGCGGCGCGTGAGGTCATCGCAGCGGCCGACCTGCGACGGTTCGCGCGCCGGCTGACCGATCAGGAGGCGCACTTCCGCTCGCTGGTAGCCGGTTCGAGCGACGTGACGATGGTGATCGACTCGGACCTGGCGGTCCGCTGGCAGTCGCCGGCCGCGGCGCGCCAACTCGGACTGTCCGACCAGGACGTGCTCGGTCGGATGTTCACCGAGCTGGTGCACCCCGACGATGCTCCCGCCGTGGACAAGAGCCTGCGCGCGGTGCTCACGGCCGACCACGAGATCGACGAGTCCGAGCACCCGGTACTGGTCGAGGCCCGGCTGCGCGACGGCTTCGGTCAGTGGCGGGACACCGAGTCGACGGTCAGCGATCAGCGTTCGACTCCGGAGGTCGGCGCGCTGGTCGTGCACGTGCGCGACGTGGGGGAGCGCAAGCAGCTGGAGCGTACGCTGCACCGCCTCGCGTTCACCGACCAGTTGACCGGGCTGCCGAATCGGCGGGAGCTGCTGCGGACACTGGCCACCGTGCGCAGTGTCCCCGGCCGCAACGGCGCCCTGCTGGTCGTGGACCTGCACGGGATGGCCGGGGTCAACGACGTCCGCGGGCGCGAGGTCGGGGACGCGGTGCTGATCGAGGTCGCGCGCCGGCTGCGTACCGGCGCACACCCCGAAGACCTGCCGGCGCGGCTGGGCGGTGACGAGTTCGCGGTGCTGACCGCCGATCCGCCGGTGCAGGCGTACGCGCTCGGGACCAGGCTGTTGACCACGCTGACCGAGCCGTACCAGTTGCCCGGCGCGACCGTGCACCTGTCCGCGACGGTCGGGCTCACCGAACTGACCTCAGGCTCCAGCGTCGACGACGTCCTCAACCGGGCCGATCTCGCCCGCCGCCGGGCCAGACAGCTCGGCTGCAACCGGATCGAGTGGTACGACGAGTCGCTCGAGGCACTGCTGCAGCGCCGCATGGATATCGAACGCGACCTGCCGGCCGCCGCCGTGCGCAACGAGCTGGATCTGGTGTACCAGCCGGTCGTCGAGCTGTCCGACCGAAGCCCGGCCGGGCTGGAGGCGCTGCTGCGCTGGCGTCACCCGACACTGGGCACGATCCTGCCCGGTGAGTTCGTACCGATCGCGGACGAACTCGGTGTGGTCGGCGAGGTCGGCGACTGGGTCATCCGCGCGGCCTGCCGGCAGCTGTCCCTGTGGCTGCGCGACGGACGGGACATGTGGGTCGCGGTGAACGTGTCACTGCGCCAGCTCGCCCTGCCGAACTTCGTCGCCACCGTGGCGGCCGCCATCGACTCGTACCGCCTGCCGGCCGACCGGCTCGTCATCGAGATCACCGAGTCCGCGGTCGGTGCCGACCTACCGACGGTCGTCACCCAACTCGCCGGGCTGCGCGCGCTGGGCGTCCGTACCGCGCTCGACCACTTCGGCGTAGGCCCGACCTCACTGGCGTACCTGCGCCGACTGCCGGTCGACGTACTCAAGATTGACAGCGCGCTGTTCGCCGAGCCGTCGGGTCTATCGATGCCGATCGTCGATGTCGTGGTCAGTCTCGGTCGCCGGCTGGGCCTCGAGATCGTGGCCGAAGGCCTCGAGGTCGAGGGACACCTCGACCTGGTTCGCAACGCCGGGTGCCGGTACGGCCAGGGCTTCCTGTTCGGCCGACCGGCACCCGTCGAACACGTCGAGGCTTACCTGGAGTCGCCCCGTCCGTAACCCGGCATGGGGTAACTCGCAAGCAGTTCTTTGATTTCGCCGGCGATACGGTCCACAGTGGACTCGTCGTCCTTCGTCGCGGCGGTGACCGCCTCGTCCATCCACGCGGCCACCCGCGGCATGTGTTCCTCGGTGAGACCGCGGGTGGTCAGCGCCGGCGTGCCGAGCCGGATACCGGACGGGTCGAAGGGCTTACGGGTGTCGTACGGCACCGTGTTGTAGTTCAGCTCGATACCGGCCCGGTCCAGCACCTTGGCGGCCGGCTTGCCACCGATGCCCTTGTTGGTCAGGTCGACCAGGATCAGGTGGTTGTCGGTACCGCCGGACACGAGGTCGAAGCCGTGTTCGGTGAGGTTGGCCGCGAGTGCCTTCGCGTTCGCGACGACCTGGTGTGCGTACCGTTGGAATTCCGGCGTGGCAGCTTCCTTGAGCGCGACGGCTATACCGGCGGTGGTGTGGTTGTGCGGTCCGCCTTGTAGGCCCGGGAAGACGGCCTTGTCGATGTCCTTCGCGCGCTCGGCAGTCGACATCAGCATCGCGCCGCGCGGACCGCGCAGTGTCTTGTGCGTGGTCGTGGAAATGACATCGGCGTGGCCGACCGGCGATGGGTGCGCACCGCCGGCGATCAGACCCGCGATATGCGCGATGTCCGCGGCCAGCACGGCGTCGATTTCGCGGGCGATCTCCGCGAAGGTGGGAAAGTCGATGGTACGGGGAATCGCCGTACCGCCGCAGAAGATGAGCTTCGGACGCTCGCGGCGGGCGATGTCGCGCACCTCGTCGAAGTCGATCCGGCCGGTGTCTTTTCGCACGTTGTATTGCACCGCGTTGAACCACTTGCCGGTGGCGGACACGTTCCAGCCGTGGGTCAGGTGACCGCCCATCGGCAGGGCCATGCCCATGACCGTGTCACCCGGCTCGGCGAAAGCGAGGTAGACAGCGAGGTTCGCGGGGGAACCAGAATACGGCTGGACGTTGGCGTGGTCCACGTTGAACAGTTGCTTCGCCCGTTGTACCGCGAGCTCCTCGATGGGGTCGATGAACTGCTGGCCCTCGTAGTAACGCTTGCCGGCGTACCCCTCGGAGTACTTGTTCGTGAGGACCGAGCCGGTGGCCTCGAGGACAGCCGCCGATACGTAGTTTTCGGACGGGATCATGCGCAGCTTGTCGTGCTGGCGTTCGGCCTCGTGCTCGATGAGCGTGGCGAGCTCGGGGTCGTACGCGGGCAGATGGGACAGGCGTGGCTCGTGCATGTCGCGGACTCCTCGCGGGTCGGCCGGCACCCAGGCGCGCGGTGACGGACGTGATGCTTCCCGGTGGTCAGTTCCACCTCTGACAGCGCCAGTCGCTCTGGACCCGATCCTAGTCGGGTAACCATGCCGGTGGCAGCCTAGGCGGCGGCGGGTCAGGCAGATGGCACCGCACTGCGTCCGGTTTGTACTCGGTGGAACTCACCTCGCAATATCGCGGCGTGCGTAGCGCGAAGCTCCGGCCCCGGTTCCGTGCCAAGGTCATCGGCGAAGCGCCGGCGAGCGACGGCGTACTGATTCAACGCTTCAGCCCCCCGCCCGGCTAGGGTCAACGCTTGCATGTGCAGCGCGATCAGCGGTTCGACCAATGGATTGTCCGCGACGGCGGATCCTACCTCCTCGATCACGGGCTCGTATTGCCTGAGATCGATCGCAAGGCGACTCCAAGTGACTAGTACCGCGAGCCGCTGTTGTAGGAGACTCTCGCGTAGCTGGTCAGCCCAGGCTCCGTCTATGCCGGCCAGGGGAGCGCTGTGCCACAGAGCCAGCGCCTTCCGTAGGTCGCTGGCGCGTTCCTCGGTCGTACGACACGCGTCCCGACCTCCCTCGATCAAGCGACGCCACCGGAACAGGTCGATCCGGTCGCGGTCGACGTCGAGTACGTATCCGCCCGAGCGTCGCTCCACGCCCACCCGCATCCCGGTAATGCTGCGGGCGTTCGCGAGCAGATGGCGGATTCGAGCGACGTGACTGTACAGCGCGTTGCGCACAACGGCCGGCGGCCCGTCTCCCCATACTCGGTCGATCAGCGTGTCCACCAGGACCGGGGTCCGTGCGTCGACCAGCAAGGCCGCGAGCACGGCACGCTGCTTCGGCGGACCTGCGGAGCGGTGATGTCCGTCAACCCTGATTTCCACTGGTCCTAACAGATGGAACTCCATCTTCTTCTCCCCCGTGTGTCGATCATTACAACCTTCCTCGGCAAGGTATCGGCAAGGTCTCGTACATAGAGTGCCGTCTTGCCGCTAGTTGTGGGGGGCACCGCAAGTCACGGTGCACAAAGCATCAGACTTCGGGCCTTTTGTCCGAGTTGAGGAACACGAAAGGATGGTAGCCACGTGGCTAGCCATCAACGGGGGATCGTGGTTTTGGGCATCGTCACGGTGTTGCAGCTCGGATTGGGCGAAGCGACAGTCGCACATACGGACGGTTCGGGGCTGCAAATGCTGGAGTGCACGGCCGATGCGCCGGATGAGGCGGCGGCTACGGCCATGGCGGAGTCGTGCGGGTTTCCAGTAGAAGCGAGGTCAAGGCGTACCGAGGACACGCGCGTGTTTGTCGGCCCTGGCGGCTACCGGACAGCCGAGGTGGCGACGCAACCGCAGCGGGTGC
>DASRII010000288.1:0-13171 GCA_035650075.1 Micromonosporaceae bacterium
TGTGAGAACGATGCTCCGGTTCTCGATCGAATTCTCAGTCAACGCGGTCAGCGCCCTACCCATCAACGGATGACGCTTGCGAAGATCCCTGGCGATCTGTTCTGCATCCAACCCCTCGAACTCAATCTCCTCGACCCGGGCAAGCATGAGAGCGAACGTAACGGTTTGGGCGTAAGCGTCGGCAAACGCCGTGTCGCTGAGACGCGGGAACAGCAGTTGCCGCCATTCCCAGGCCAGTTGCATGAACATCCGTCGCTCTGGCGCTGGGGCCTCGTGGCCGATGCCCTCTAGAACCTCGTCTCTCAATAGACGGCACAGGCCCGCGACGGCGTGAACTACCTGGCTTAACGTTCGAGGTTGTTCTGGGGCCCATCGGAGGAAGCTGCTGACTATTCGCTCGAACTCGCCGTCCGCTGGCTGGAGATCTTCACCGGCCTCATCCAAGGGCGCCGTGAATTGAGCACGTCCTACGCACTCGCCACTGCGGTAGAGAAGCCACTCTTGTCCATTGGTGTATAGGACGTTAGGTAGCAGTTTTAACTTGCTCCACTGCCTACCGTCGTGACTGCTTAGCGACCACTTGGCCGGATCGAGAGTCTTTTTGTCGGGCGCCTTAAGCTCGATACAACCCACCTGTGCACGGGCGACGTCCACGACGTAGTCCGGCCGGATCCCAAGATCCTTGAAGTGTTCCTCGCCGTACGGCACGACGTCAAGGCCCAGTATTCGGCCAATTTTGGTCAACAGAACTTCCAGTGGACCGCGTAAGTGATTCTCCCGAGAGCCCTTCCCGCCACGAAGCTTTGGCCGGACCACGCGTCCGAACTCAGACACGAGGTCGCTCACCGCTTGCTGCGGCGACTCCCCTGTCGTGGTTCGCCGCCCGCCCGCCGATCTGCGCCGCGCAGCGACCATGGCACACTCCCGCCGGAGGGTTACTCAGCGCACGCCTGTGTGGACAGAATGCTACGGATCCGCTGGCGGAGAGTCCAGATCGATTTCACTCTACCGATGCGAGAAGGTCACCGGCGCCACCGGTTCGCGAGACTGGTGTGGTTGCCGCTACGAGCCCGGTGCCGCATTGAACAGCGCGTGAAACGGTGTTTCCGGGTTCTCCCACCCCCGGCCTGAGGGGTCTCAAAGGGAGCCGCGACCAGCGGCACGAACGTCCCGCGTTAGGGCGTCCAGGTGCGAGCAGTGTTCGATGACCTGGCGATCGAGCGCGCTCAACGGACCGTACCCAACCAGGAACGCGTGTTCGAGGTCGGGGCGGCTCGGCCAGGTTCGGGTGGCGAGTCGGACGAGGTCGCGGGCGGCCAGGTCGTGGCGGGCGTGCTCAAAGTCGATCACGGCGACTTCACCGGATGGTCCGACGAGCAGGTTCCGCGGCGTGTAGTCAAGGTGGCACGGAACGGCCTGGATCGGTCCAAGGTTGCGCAGCGCGCTCAGGTGCGCTCGGATCTCGGCCTGACGGTCGGCGGGAATGATCGCTCTGCCCAGGGTGACCCAGTGTTCGCCGCGTTCGGCGAGCCAGGCGGTCATGTCCGGCTGGGTCCGGCTCGGTGTAGCGGCATGGAGCCGGCGGAGCAGTTCGCCGGCTTGGCGGTGTGCTTCGACCTCGCGTTGCGGGGGCAGGTCGGCTTCGGCGAGGGTGCGGCCTGGCAGGGCGGTGATGACGATGGCCGGCGGATTCTCCGTGCTGGCGCGCAAACGTGGGGTTCGGCCTCGCAATGCGGTTGTCCAGTGCCGGTAGGCGTGGATCTCTTGGTGGTGGCGGTCGAGCCCGCGGTGCAGCTTGACGATGACCTCCCCGGTCGCGGTCGCGGCGCGGAGGACGACGGTGCCGTTATGGCCCTGGTGCACGGAGATGGGGTTCGCGTTGGTGTCGAGCAGCCGGCGGCAGATGGCCAGGAGCGCCTCGGCGGGTTCGGTCACGGCTGCTGGTCGGTGAGGTGGCGGGTGTCGTTGTGCGCGGCGAGCATCCAGACGTGCCGGTCGAAACGGTTGACGTGTTGCTGCCAGCGGGTGATGCAGGCGTGGTCGGTGACGAATCCGAGCCCGGGTCGGACGGTGGCTGGGAGTTGGAGGAGCAGGACGTGGGCGGCTTCGATGGTCTCGCCGTGCGCGGCGACGAGAACGCGCTGCCCTGCGTGGCGGTCGAGGACGGTACGCAGCACGGTGGTGGCGCGGTTGAGGTACTGGTTCCAGGTTTCGGAGCCGGTTGCGTAGGGCTGGTCGGGGTCGTGTTGGGGTGGTCCGGCGAAGGCGGTCTTGATCTCGTGCCAGGGCCGGCCGTCGGCCTCGCCGTGGTCGGGACCGCGAAGATCGTCCACAACCACGGCTTGGATCGGTACGACGCCGCTGATGATGTCGATGGTTTCGCGGACGCGGCGGCGTGGGGTGCCGTAGAACGCCCCGAACGGACGGGCATGGTGTTCGCGGGCGAGGCGCGCGGCCAGCCGTTCTACCTGGGCGCGGCCGGTCGGGCTGAGACCGGTGCAACCGCGTTCGCCGCCGACGATGCCGGTGGTGTTGCAGTTGGCTTCGCCGTGGCGGGCGAGGACGAGTTCGGTGGTGATGGCCACGGAGGGCTCCTTCAGCGGGGGCGTGTTTCGGCGCTCGGCCTGGGCCAGGGGCTGACGGCGGGCCATGGGTGCTGGTAGCCGTTGCGGCCGACATATCGGGCGGTGAGCCGGTGGTGAATCTCGGAATACTGGGCGAGCTGGCGCCATGTGCACTCGGCGGCGCCGGCTCCGGTGCTGTCGACGGCGACGTTGTAGGCGTGTAGCGCGGCACCGATCTGATCGTCAGGGAGCCGGCCGTGGGTCATCGCGGTGGAGACGACGAGTTTGGCCAGGTCGTACCCGAATGGTGCGAGGGTGAGGTCGTCGAAGTCGACGAGCGCCGGACCGTCCGCCGTGATGACGACGTTGCGGAGGTTGCAGTCCTTGTACAGCGCGGCCGGCAGGTCAGTGAGCCCGGTGTCGGCGTCGGTGAGGACGTGCTCGCGCCCGGTGGGGAAGCGTCGGAGGGTCAGGCCGGTGGAGCTGGTGTAATCCCGGTCGAGGTGGGCGGCGTGCAGCTCACGGGCGTGGGCGGTGCCGTGTAGCCGGCCGAGGACCGCAGCGACGTGTTCCAGGTCGGCGGGTTGGACCAGCCGCCCGTCGAGGTGTTCGAGGACCAGGTGCGGGGCCGTCCCCCGGTGCAGGTGCGGTAGGCGTACGCCGCTGCAAAGTTGCCTCAGCCAGGACAGGTGGGCGCCAGCGGCGATGGCTCGCGCGGGGTCCGCGTAGTGCTTGATGTACACCGGCCGTGTCATGGGCGCCGTGCGAGGAGGTAGGTGACGGTGGAGGCGGTGGTCAGCGCCGCGTCCGGTAGACGTCGTCGCAGCTCCGCCGCTAGCGAGGCTGCGTCAGGCAGGTTGGCAGGCAGGCGGTATTTCGGGCAGGTGGTCGCGTACGCGGCCAGGTGGGCGAGGTCGGCGAACTCGAAGGTGTGTTGCTGGTCTATGCGTCGCTGCACGGTCAGCCCGGCGGCGATCGCGACGGCCTCGGCGTTGCCGGTGTGGAAGGTCTGGTACAGGCTGGGCCGCTGGTTGGCGTCGGGGTCGAGGCCGCTGGTGGCGATGAGGGTGTCGATGTCGTGGTAGCTGTCAGCGGACTTGGTAGTGGCGATGATCCAGCCGCCGGGGCGGACGCAGCGGGCGATCTCAGCAAGCGCGTGCTCAGGTTGTGGGCTGTGGTAGAGGCAGAAGCTGGCGAGGGCGAGGTCCGCGCTCGCGGTGGGCAGCGGCAGGTGGTGGAAGTCGGCGGCGACGAGGGCCGCGCGGCGATGCTGGGCGGTTAGCCGGTCGCGGACGGCGGTCAGCAGCCCTGGTGACTGGTCCACTGCCAGGATGGCCGCTGACGGGTATTGGCGGGCCAGTCGCACCGTGGCCGTGCCGCGTCCGCAGCCGACATCGATGATCACGTCGGGGGCGGGGTCGGCATCGGCCGCGAGAGCGGCGATGGTGTCGGTGGCGTCCGCGCCGCTTGCCTTGGCACGGTGTAATGCGGTGGTGCGTTGCGCGAGCCGATCCGGGGCGGCGTACAGGGCGCCCGCGACGAGCGCCCGGTTGGTGAACGGCGTAGCCGAGATTGGCTCCGGAGCGGGTGTCATGGCGGGCCGTCTGCGTCGAGCTGGTGCAGGTACCGGTTGGCGTCGCGTCGGCTGGTGAGTCGGACGAAGGTGGCGTGCTGTCCGTGTTCGGCGACGAGGGCGTCAACGCGCGGGCGCATGCTGCGTCGGTAGCCCAGGATGTACTTGACGAATGACCAGGTGATGCGGTCGTAGACGCCGTCGGTGTGCTGGCCGCCTCGGTAGCGCCGCCTCCGTTGGGCGGTCCCCCACAGGCAGGTCGATGCGGGCAGGTCGAGGAAGATCACGGTGTCGGCGCGGGTCAGGCGGATGGGCAGCGTGGAGGCGTAGTTGCCCTCGATGATCCACTGCTCGGCGGCGACCAGCTCGCGTTGGAGGTCGGCGAACTTGTCCATCGGGGTGGGGTTCCAGCCGTCGTCGTAGTACAGCGCGTCCAGGTTGGTGACCTCCAGGCCGAGCGACGCGGCGAGCCGGCGGGCCAGCACGGTCTTGCCGGAGCCGCCGCAGCCGATGATGGCGATTCTGTCCATGCCCGCCGACGGTAGTCGCGGGTCTGGCGGAGTGGTGGGATGCGGGCCGGGCATCAGCCCACCCGGTGAGCGCTCAGGCCGGCGGTTCGCCCGGCGATGACGTGCTCGATGGTGTCGACCTGCCGCGACAGCCCGAACAGGTCCAGGCGTTGCAGGCACGCGCCGAGCAGCTCGGCCCGCCTCGCCGGTCCGTACTCGTTCATCAGCATTCCGATCTTGTCTCGGGTGTCGTCGCCGTCGGTGATGTGAAGCTCGGGTGGGGTGAACCGTTCGGCGCCGCGGATGGTGGCCGGGGTCAGCGGGAGGCAGCCGGCGAGGACGGCCTCGAACAGCCGCTGCGTCATGTGCCCCACGTGGGCGTACCGGTCGGGTAGCAGCAGGGCCGTCGCCACCGCTCGGCGGTACAGCGTCTCGACGCCGGGGAACGGGATGCGGCCCCAGAAGTTCAGCTCGGGCCACCGCTCGATGCTGGGCCACTTGCCGGCGATGATGTGCGGGTATTGCCGCGCGGCGGGGGCGAAGTAGCGGTCGAAGGCGTCGTCGCGGTCGTACTGGTTGCCGACGTAGAGCAGTGGCAGATCCCGCGGCGCGCTGGCGAGGGCGAGCGGATCGGCGCATCGAAGGGCGGTGTCGGCAACCGGGAACAGCAGCGATACCGCGCCCGGTGACGGGTACAGGGCGGGCTCGCAGACGACGACGTTGCGCACATGGCGGAGTAGGTCGTCGGGCGCGAGTTGGCGGTCCTTGTCCCAGAGCACGGTGACGGTGCCCTGCGCGGTGTAGTGGTCGAGGAGCTGCTGCTGGCGGTGCAGGTCGCAGGTGTGACCCGGGCTGCCGCATCGGGTGGTGTTTCGGCCGGGAATGGGCCAGCGCCACTCCAGGGACAGCACGTCGACATCGGGCAGCCCGACGTCCCACCGGTAGGTTCCGGTGAGGTCGTGGCCGGCTTCGGTCAAGTCGCGGTTGGCTTGTAGGAACACGATCTGATGTCCTCGTCCGCGTAGGCCGTCGACGAGGACGCGGCGGTGGCTTCGGCCGCCGTCCGGGGTGTCGTGGATGCCGGAGCCGAGGAATCCCCAATGGCTGTAGCCGATGATCATTTGGTGATCCACCAGCCTTCCAGCATCAGCGCGTCCAGCCCGCTGCCGGCAAGGCAGTCCAACGCCATGTCCGGGGTGCCGCAGATCGGTTGGCCTTTCACGTTCAACGAGGTGTTGATCAGGACCGGATGGCCGGTGAGCGCGGCGGACTCGGTCAGCACCTCGGCGAGGAACGGGTTGGCGTCCGGTGTGACGGTCTGGACCCGGGCGGTGCCGTTCACATGCACCACCGAGGAGAGCTGTTCGCGGGTCAGGTCGGTAACACCGGAGGCGATCGACATGTACGGTGCGGGCTGCCCCAGGGTGAAGTAGTCGGCCGCCGCAGTGGCGAGCACGACCGGGGCGAACGGGCGGAACGGCTCGCGGAACTTCACGGTGGCGTTAAGCCGGTCCACGACGTCCGGTCGCAGCGGCGAGGCCAGGATCGACCGGTTACCCAACGCCCGAGGCCCTGCCTCCAGCCGGCCGTGGAACAGACCCACGATGTGACCCTCAGCGAGTTTGAGCGCGAGGTGCTTGGCCGCGCCAGCGGGCCGGCATGCGGTCATTCCGGGACGGGGATGCTCCGGTAGGTCCACCGTCGGATAGCCAGGACCGAGGTAGCACTGCCCGGCGACGCCGTCGGGCAGCGGGTGGCGGCTGTCCAGGCACGCGGCGATGACGGCACCGATCGCGGTGCCCGAGTCACCGGGTGCCGGCGGCACATGGATCTCGTCAAACAGCCCGGCCTCCACGATCTTGCCGATAGCGACGCAGTTCGCGGCCACGCCGCCGCCGACGCACAGCAGCCGCATGCCGGTCAGCGCGCGAGCGCGCCGGGCCAGGTGCACCATCACCTGCTCGGTGCGTTCCTGGAGCGCGGCGGCCAGGTCAGCGTGTACAGGTCGTACGTCGTCGCCGGGTGCGCGTACCGGACAGGTCGCCGCCACGAACGCTTCCGTGACGCGCGGGTAGCCCCGAGCCAGCACACGCAACGGGAACCAGTGCGGATCCAGGCTGAATCCGTGCTCGGTCAACGGAATGGCCGAACGCATGATGTCCCGGAACCGGCTCGGGTCGCCGAGCGCCGCGAGCGCCATGACGGTGCCCTCCTCGTCGCCACGGCGCCATCCAAGGTGTTCGGTGATCGCGCCGTAGGCGTAGCCGAGCGATGCAGGGTCGGTGATGTCCTCGGCAATGCTGTAGCGGCCGCGACCACCGCCCAGCCGTTCCGCAGCGCCGATGGTGGTGGTCTGGACTTCGCCGAGGCTGTCCACGACGAGCACGGCTGCGGCGTCGTAGGAGCTGGACGCGAACGCGTACAGGCCATGCGCCCGGTGGTGCAGTGTCGGCGCGATCCTGGCGCGGGGGAACCGGTCACGTAGCTCGGCCATCCGGTATTCGAATCGGTCGTGGACCTTTCGGAAGCTGTCCGCCCTCGGCTGCGCCCGGTCTCGTGTCACTGGCATGCGGGCCAGCAATTCGGTTGCTGGAAGGGCGTCGAGGTAACGGCGGCCGTCGAAGTTGTACGCCACCACGTCCACGTCGTTGGCGTCCAGGCCGGCGGTGTCGAGCAGCCATCGCACCGCCTGTTCTGGGTAGACGGCAGTGTGCTTGTCGCCGGTCAGCCGTTCCTCCTCGGCGAAGCCGACGAGGATGTCGTCAACGACGAGGGCAGCGGCCGAGTCGTGGGTATACGAACACAGCCCGAGGACCACGCTGCTTCCGGCGCGCGTCATCGGGCGCCTCCTTCCGCGACCGCTGCGGAAGCCGGCGTCAGATGGTCGTACCACCCGCGCAGTGCCTCGCCGAGGTCGCCGCAGATCCCGTGGGCAGCCGTTCGGGCGGCCCGCCGTTCACCGTCGCTCCACAGGCGGTAGCTGGCCAGGACAGCAGCGAAGTCCCTCCACCCGGTTGTCGCGTCGTGGGCCGGCTCGCCTGCGATGACTGCCGCGAGGAACGCCGTGAGGTGGTCGGACGGCGCCGAGAGGGCCGGCATGAGCGGTGATGGTCCGACGGTCGAGGTGCTGACCTGAGCGGCGCCGTCGCGGTGCTGGGCATATAGGTGTAGAGAATCGACGTGATGGTGGTAGGTACCCACCTCCGCGCCCAACCAGCCGGCCATCAGTTCCTGCAACAGCGTTGCGGTGAACAGGTCGTACGGCAGACCGAGCCACACATCGTTGCTGCGCATGGTGGTATGCATGTCAAGACGGCCGCGACGGATGAAGAAGCGGTAGTTCAAGGTGCACGGCACGTCACGATGCCCACGGGTGTCGAGCTGCGGGTCGTAGATCTGGATGACTGCCTGCCGGCTGTCCGGATCCCTGGCCAGCAGAGCACGGACGCGATGGAGCTGGTCCACCTCGTCACGCCATCGCCGCAGCCGTGGGCCGTACGCTCCTTGGAGCCGTCCATTGTCGGCGTACTGGCGCAGGTTGCGGTTGTAGGTGAAGATCCACGGATCGTCCGAGCCGGAGAGGATCCACAGCGCCTCAGCTACCGCGAACGCTGGGTTCAACACCCGAGCCGGCGACACGGCGACGAACCGGCGGCGCGGGTCGGTCAGGCGCAGGTGTGCCCCGAGTACTTCGGTTGTCGCCATGCCGCGCGGCGCCGTGCCGTGTCCTTCGGCGAGGACGACCCGGCATACGGCCGTGTACAGATCGTTGGCCGAGTCGCTGGTCAGGACGAACATGCCACCACCTCCTCAACTGGCGCGGAGGGTGGGGCGAACGACCGGAGCAGGTCGGGCGGAAGCCGCCGCAGCCACTCGGCGTGGCGGGTCATCCCGGTGCACAGGTCCGTCCGGGGTTGGTAGCTGAGCAACATGCGGGCCGTCGACAGGTCCGCGCCCGTGGCCGCGACGTCGCCGGGCTGTGCCTTAGCCAGAGTCAACGGCACCGGACTTCCGGTGACCTCATGGGCGATGCGGAGGACGTCGAGCATGGAGACGCTGGCGCCGCCGCCCACGTTGGCGACCGCCGCGACCGCGTCGGCGTGTGCTGCCGAGATGGTGGCGTCGACGACATCGGCGATGTAGGTGAACTCCCGCCGCTGCGTCCCGTCACCGAACAGGGTGTACCGGGCGCCGGTCAGCGCGGCGGCGAGGATCCGGCCGATCGCCATGTCCGAGCGTTGCCTCGGTCCGTACACCGTGAAGTACCGCATCGCAACTACGCTCAACCCGCTGCCCGGCCGTTTGGCGTGTGCCAGACAAAGCTGCTCGCCGGCCAGCTTCGTCACCCCGTATGGCGAGATTGGCAGCGTCGGGTCGGTTTCCCTGCTGGCCGTGGTCGTGGGGCCGTAGACGCTGGACGAGGACGCGTAGATCAGCCGCGGCACCCCGGCCCGCTCGCAAGCCGCCACGAGCCGTTCGGTCGCCGAGATGTTCGCCGCCACGTAGTCCGGAAAGCCCGTACCCCACGACGCACGAACCCCGGGAACGGCCGCGAGGTGGAAGACGCAGGAGACACCGTCAAGCAGCACATCGAGGTTGGCGTGCAACAGGTCCGCCTCGACCCACGAGAACCTCGGATGCGTCAGCGCACTTTCGAGGTTGAGCCGGGCAAGGCTGTCCGTGCGCGGGCTGCGCCGATCGATTCCGACGACGTGCTGGCCGCCGTGCAGCAGGCTGTCAACCAGGTGCGAGCCGATGAACCCTGCGGCACCGGTGACCACGACCGGCGACGCGCTGAACGGTTCACCCCTCACCGCTGGCCGACCTTCACTGCGCCCGATGACGATCCGTCGCGGTCGGCCAAGCCCAGAACGACTCGCCAACCGTGAGTCAGCAGGCCGCCTTCGGCGGCATGACGTACCCCGCCGTTGGTGGCCGGTTCCGCTGGGTCGGACAGGCCCATTGCGGCGAGGAGACCGGTGGCCGCCCGAGCCCTGCGGCACGGGGCGGTCATGCCGCACGCGTCGCAGCACCTCGTGTCCGGGTCGACGCGGTGTTCGGCGACGACGCGACGGGCGTCGGTGATGGTCTGGTCGACGTTGCTCGACCGGTACACCGTCATGGCTTCCCCTCAGTCGGTTCTGTGTGGTGGGCGCGCCCGGAGGTCCGACCGGGAGCGCAGGTCACCGACCGGGCACGCCCACCGCGTCACCCGGCGGCGTGGAGCTGACTCGGCGCACCGCCGGGGAGCTGGATGGCGCCGTTCGCCGGCGCTGTGCAGTGGTGGACGTCGACCAGCAAACCGGCTGGCCGCGGGTGGCGGTACCGTCCACGTCACGTCCGCTCGTTACCACCCGCTGACGAGACGTAACGGCGGCGGCTACGGTGATCGTGAATGGACCGCACAGGTGGAGGCGGACATGAGCGGCAACAGGCGCTACTCCCCGAACCGGCTCCTCGCCTGGGAGCGGCTGCAACGGGGCTGGTCCTACGAGGAGTTGACCTGCCAGATCCGGCAGTCCATGACCAGCGCCTGCGAGACCGACACCGGGCTGTCGGCGAACACGGTCCGGCGGTGGGAAACCGGTGAACGCTGGCCCGAGCCCCGCTACCGCAAGCACCTCGTACTGATCTTCAACCGGCCAGCCAGCGAACTAGGGTTGTTGACGCCAGAGGAGCTGCAACAACGCCCCGACCGCGACCTTGCGGCCGACTGCAGGGGGTTACTCGACGTGGCCAACGCCGATGGTGGCATCGACCGAGCAGCGGTACTACGCGGCATCCTGGGCCTCGCAGCCCTGCCCGGGATCACACCCCTGCTGTCGCTGGGCAGCAGCAATGAGCCTGCCAATACGGACTCGGCGACCAGCGCCGATGCGTATTTCCAGGTCACGCGGCAGCACCGGGAGCTGTACTGGGCTTGCCCACCACGGACGCTCTTCGAACCCGTCTACACCCACGCCCAGCTCGGCGTGTCACTCCTGCGCAACGCCGCTGGCACACCCCGAGCGACCATCGCGACCGCGCTGGCGGAGACTGCACTCCTCGCCGGCAGGCTCGCCTTCTTCGACCTCAACCAGCCCGCCCTCACCCACCGCTGCTACGACGTCGCCCTCGCGGCCTCCCGCGAAGCCGGCGACCACGCCCTCGCCGCCGCCGTCCTGGGACACATGGCCTTCATCCCCGCCTTCAGCCGCGACCCGCACGGCGCCCGCGACCTGCTCGCCGCCGCGCGCCAACACACCTGGCACGGCGTCGGTCCCGCCGTCCGATCCTGGCTGCACTGCGTCGCCTCCGAGGTCGCGGCCCGCGACGGCGCCGGCGCCGCCGCCCGCCACGAGATCGCCCTGGCCGAAAGCGCCTTCGCCCAGGACGCCACCACCCCCGAATGGATGGACTACTACAACGCCGGCCGCCTGAACGCATTCGCCGGCTACGCCGCTCTCGCCGACGGTGCCGCCACCGAAGCGGCCGAACGGCTCCGCCAATGCCTGGACGCCCTCGGCGAGCGGGACGCCAAGCAGCGCAGCGTCGTCCTCGCCGACCTCGCCGAAGCCCACTGCGACGATCCGGACCAGGTCGCCGCCTACCTTGACCGGGCCCTCGACGCGGTCGAACGCAACTGGTACAGCACCGGACTCGACCGCGTCCGCAGCACCCGCGCCGTCCTGGCCGACAGCCTCCACGGCGCCGCATTGGACGAGCGCATCGCCGCGCTCGTCAGCACGAGCCGACAGGCGATCTCCGGCTAACTCTCGGCGGCATTGTACTTGGATACCAGCGCCGGCAGCTCTTCCAGCGAGTCGATGCGGAACAGGCACCGCTGCGCGGCGTCCGGGTCGTCGAGGATGTAACCCCACGGCCCGCGTCTGATCAGCGCCGTATGCACGCCCGCCGCCTGGGCCGGGCGGATGTCGTTGTCCAGCCGGTCCCCGACGTACAGCACCGCCGCCGGATCCCCGCCGGCCTCGGCGATGACCCGATCGAAGAAAGCGGCCGACGGCTTCTCCACACCCCACCCGTCCGACGTGCCGATCACATCGACTGGCAGGTCCAACGCCCGCAGGATCGTCTCCGCCCGCGCGGTCTGGTTGCCGGCCAACCCGACCAACAGCCTTTGCTCCCGCAGTGCGCGCAGGCACGGCCGTGCATCCGGGTATAGGTTCTCTTCCCCGAACGCCTCCGGCTGACCCACGGCGGCACGCCGCTCCCGTTCGACCGCCAGATCGAAACCGGTCCGGAAGACCTGGAACGTCTCCCGGTAGTCCAACCCTCGGGCGATCACGGCACCGAAGACGGCTGAGAAGGTGTGGCGGGGGACGCCCAGCCAGTCCGCCCAGGTGCCGTACTCGCGAGACTCGTCCACGATCGTCTCGCCCACGTCGAAGAAGACGGCAGTGATCATGCAAACCTCCGTAGGCGAACGGCTCCCGCCACACCGCATCGTACGGAGACATGCCGCCCGTGCCGGCACGTGTCTTGGACAGTGTGCCTGTGCGGCTTACTGAGGAACGTTGCCGCAGGGCACCTCGACGAGCTGTACTCGGCGGCCGGTCCGCTCGCCGTGGACAAGCCACAGCGCGTCGGCCGGCGTTTCTCCGACGCGGGCCGCGCGGTCGCGGGCGGCGGTGGCCACCGCCGCGCGCAGGATCGCCGGCAGCCGACGGTGCAGGTTCTGTTCCCGTGCGCTGCTGTGCAGCCAGAACAGCACCGGCCATCTCAGGCCTGAACGGTGCAGCATGGCGTACCCATCGACCTTGTCGACCAGCTTCTGCAGCGGCTCGGTCCCTGTGTCGTACTCAAGGAAGAAGGCCACAGTCCGCCCAGCGTCGGTGAAGATGCCGTGCCCGTCCGGACGGGCCAAGGGTCCGGGCGTCGCCAACGTGACCGGCGACAGTCCGGCAATCTGCGCCTCGGACCACCACCGCCGCAGTTCGGCTCCGTCATGGGTGCGGGCGTAGCCGGCGAGGTCGGTGAAGAACGAGTTGACGCCGAGTAGGTGTTCCGTCTTGGGTGACTGGACCAGCCGAAGGTTCCGTGTACGGATCTTGTCGCGGCGAGGCGGCGGGTCGTCACCGCGATAGGCGGCCACAATGGCCCAGCCGTCCTGGTCGAGCATGTATCGCCACGAGTGCTTGCCGCCGCCCTCGCGGTACATCCGGCCACGGTCCAGCAGGCCGAGCAGGTACAGC
The DNA here is from genome assembly GCA_035650075.1 of Micromonosporaceae bacterium. Classification (GTDB taxonomy): domain Bacteria; phylum Actinomycetota; class Actinomycetes; order Mycobacteriales; family Micromonosporaceae; genus DASSUC01. The sequence continues at coordinate 12,839 of DASRII010000288.1, forward strand.
TTCCGCAGCCGATCCTGAGCCGTGTCCAGCGACGGGAACAAGGCACGGGCGAGCTGCGCCGTAGTCATGATCTTGTGGTCGTACAGCCAATCGAGGATCGCATGATCGCGGTCGGTGAGCTGGCCGAGGGCGTGCATCGGTCCACGCAGTGTCATACGCACCCCGCCCCTTGGAGAGATGACCCCACAGGGTCAGTCGGGGCGGCGCGGCACTTGCCGAAAGTCGCCGCTACCTGCGCTGTGAGAGGTAGCGGAGGCGCCGTGTTGGGGTCCGTCTCACGATGGACTCCAACACGGCGACGAACACGGACCTCGAATCGGACCGGAAGACCGC
>DASRII010000289.1:0-26256 GCA_035650075.1 Micromonosporaceae bacterium
ACTCGACGCATCGGGTCACCTCAGGCATGCTTGTCATATGACATGCCTCGGCGTGTCAAATGACGTGTTCCTGAGTTATGTGACACGCTCTCGGCGGTTGCACCCCCCGTGACCGCTGAGTGGGTCCGGCTCGACCCCCCCCGGAGCCGAACCCCAGACGACCCCCGTCTCCCCCCGACGGGGGTCGTCCCCTTTGTGCTATTTCACGGGTTACCGGAGGCGTACGCCCAGATCTCGAACGGCGTCGCGTAGTAGATCCAGCCGAAGAATCCGCTAACCGCAGAACTGGCCGGCGGCTCGAAGTAGGCCTTCTGGCGCACCTTGGCCACCGCCAGGATCCAGCCGAGGGTGATCGTCCACACGACCTGGATCAGGCTCGTCACCACGTACATGACAAGGAAGAGTGGAAGGTACAGCGGGCCGAAGATCCGAGCCTGCAGCAGGTGCATCTTCTCGTGCTGTCCGCTTCCGCCGAGGTTGAGCGTGCCGTGCGTCTGCAGGACGTTGTTCCCGAAGCCGGTACTCGAACGGGGCTTGAAGACGATCCAACCCTGGTTCTCGGACTGCGATCGGTCCGGGTCTCCGAAGATCCAGAAGATGATGTTGCCTACGACGAAGCCGAAGACGGTGTTGAGCGCGCTCCAGGTCATGTCGACGAACAGCAGGAACCAGCCGATGCCGTTCAGGTCGTAGATCGTCAGGATCCCGGCCTCGAGCCCGTACAGCAGGCCGAAGATCGCGACCACGATCACGGCCCAGGTCTGCTCTGGCAGGTTGTTGCTAGCACCGAGCACAGCCGCGACGACGCCGGTGGGCACGAGCGTCCAGAGGACGACCGTGAGAAGACCCTTGACCCAGCCTGACAATGTGTCCTCCTCGAGGTGGGGGGTGGAGGTGGGTGAGGCACATTAAGGCAGGCAGATGTGTGGACAGCAATCGAATGGCTGACAGGAAGCGGGGTTCCGTTTAGCAGATCACGATGGGTTCGCGCCACTAATCCACAGGGGCCCCGGTTATCCACAGTCGGCCGGGGGTGGGCTTGGCCTTCCGGTGGCGCGCCGCCACGGTGAAGCGATGCCCGCCTCGTTGTCCCGTCCTCTCGCGATCACCGCGGATTCCGATCTGCTCGACGTGTTGGTCCGCCTCGCCGAGGCGGGTGCGGTGTCGCTGGAGGTGGCGCCCGATCCCGCGGCAGCCCGTCCGCGGTACCGCTCCGCGCCGCTGGTGCTGATCGGCCTCGATACCGCATCCGCCTGCCATCGTGCGGGGTTGCCGGTCCGGCCAGGTGTCCTGCTCGTCGGTCGTAGCGTCGGCGGCGAGCCGATGCCGTGGGAGCTGGCCGAGGCGCTGGGGGCCGCGCAGATCGCGATGCTTCCCACGGCCGAGTCGTGGCTCGTGGAGCGCTTCACCGAACTCGGCGACCGATCCGGTCGATCGGGCCGGGTGCTGGCGGTGATCGGAGGCCGAGGCGGAGCCGGAGCGAGCGTGCTCGCCGTCGGGTTGGCGGTGACCGCCGTCCGCGCGGGACTGCGTACGTTGCTCGTCGACGCCGATCCGCTGGGCGGCGGCATCGACCTCGTGCTCGGCTGGGAGAAGGTCAAAGGACTGCGCTGGCCGGCCCTGCGTGAAGCCAGTGGCCGGGTCAGCCCGCCGGCGTTGGTCGATGCGCTGCCCCGGCAGGGCGAGCTCGTCGTGTTGTCGTGGGACCGCGGCGAACTGTTCGGACTTCCCACCGACGCGATGGCCGCCGCGGTCGATGCCGGTCGGCGCGGGCGCGATCTGGTCGTCGTGGACCTGCCTCGGTCGCTCGACGACGCGGCTGCACTGGCGTTGGGCTCGGCTGACCGGGCGCTGCTCGTCGTGCCGGCCGAGCTGCGCGCGGCCGCGGCCGCCGCCCGCGTCGCCCGGATCGCGGCGGTGCACTGTTCGTCGCTGGCTCTCGTCGTACGCGGTCCCGCCCCGGGCCGGCTCCGACCGAGGGCGATCGCGCACCTGCTGGGTCTGCCGCTGGCCGGCACGCTGCGACCGGAACCCAGCCTCGCGGCCGGGTTGGAGCGGGGTCAGATTCCCGCCGGAAACGGCCGCGGTCCACTGGCCCTGCTGTGCCGGCGCCTCATCGACGAGCTGACCGCCCCGCGTGACGAGGTCGCAGCATGAACAACGAGCTGGCGTCGCGGGTGCGGCATCACTTCGCGGTCAACGGTGTCGATACCACCGCGGGCGCGGTCGCCTCGGCGGTACGCGCGGACCCCGATACGGCCGTCCTGGGCGATACGACCCTGCTGCGGTTGACCGATCGGGTCCGCAACGACCTCGTCGGAGCCGGACCGCTCGCGCCACTGCTGCTCGATCCGCGGGTGACCGACGTACTCGTCAACGGACCGGGTGATGTCTGGGTCGATCGCGGTACCGGCCTCGAACGCGGTCCGGTGACGCTGTCCTCGGCCGACGAGGTGCGCCGGCTCGCCCAGCGACTGGCGGCCGCGTGCGGTCGCCGGCTCGACGATGGTGCGCCGTACGTGGATGCCTGGCTACCGGACGGCACGCGGCTGCACGCCGTTCTGCCGCCGATCGCGGTACGCGGACCGTACCTGTCCCTGCGGACTTTCCGGCAGCGACCGTTCGCGCTACGGGAGCTCGTCGAGTGCGGGACGGTACCGGCCCCGCTCGCCGAGCTGTTGGCGATGCTCGTCGCGGCACGGCTGGCGTACCTCGTGACGGGCGGCACGGGCTCGGGCAAGACCACGCTGCTCGCTACGTTGCTGGGCCTGGTTTCGGCCCGGGAACGCCTGGTGCTCGTCGAGGACGTCGCCGAGTTGCGTCCGGCTCATCCCCACGTTGTCGCGTTGCAAGCGCGTACGTCCAATGTGGAGGGTGCGGGCGCGGTGACGTTGCGGGATCTCGTCCGGCAGGCATTGCGGATGCGGCCGGACCGGTTGGTGGTGGGCGAGTGCCGAGGCGCGGAGGTGGTGGACCTGCTCGCGGCGTTCAACACCGGCCACGAGGGCGGTGCGGGTACGTTGCACGCCAACGCGTCGGCGGACGTGCCCGCGAGGCTCGAGGCACTGGGTCTGCTCGGTGGGCTGTCCCGCGCCGCGCTGCACGCACAGCTGGCCGCCGCGGTGCAGGTCGTGGTGCACCTCCGGCGTACCGCGAGCGGCCGGGTGCTGGACGAGGTCTGCGTCCTCGTACCGACCGGTCGGGAGCGCCTGGTGACTGCCGCGCCGGCATGGCACCGCGGACGCGGGCTCGGCGCGGGGGCCTCGATCCTGGCGCGGCTGCTGGCCGATCGCGGGGTCGAGCCACCCGACTGGCTGGCGCGATGAGTACCGCTTCCGGCGCGGTCGCCGTGGTCCTGGCGGCTCTCGTGGTGGGTTGGCCGAACCGGGCGCGCCGGCGCGGCCTCGGGCTCAACGCGGTCGGCCGGCGGAACGCGTTCGACCCGGTCCGGGAGGTCCTGCGCCGGCAACCGCGCCACCGCCTCACCGCGGCGGGCGGCATTGCGGCAGGCCTCGCGGCGTGGCTCGTAGCGGGGCCGGTCGCCGCGATCGTCGTAGGCACGTACGCAGGCATGGCGGTGCGCGCGGTACTGCGCCACGGTCAACGCCGATCGGCAATGGCGGCCCGCGCCCGGCTGCTGGATCGGCTCGCCGAGATGGCCGCGGACCTACGAGCCGGACTTCCCGTACAGTCCATTATGGACGTTGGCGATCCGTTGAGTGAGCGGGCGTGCTCGGCTACCGCGTTGGCCGAGACGACCGGAGCGCCGCTCGCGGAGCTGCTCGAGCGGATCGAGGCCGACGGACGGGCTGCCGACCGCGCCGCGGCGGTTGCCGCGGCCCAGAGCGCCGGAGCGCGGACGACCGCCGTATTGCTGGGCGGGTTGCCCGCGGCCGGTATCGCATTGGGATACGCCGTGGGCGCCGACCCACTGGGCGTCCTGCTGCACACACCGCTCGGGGCCGCCTGCGCGACAGCCGCGCTGGTCCTCCAGGGGGCAGGGCTGGCCTGGGTCGGCCGGCTGGCGGGTGCACGATGACCGAGCTCCGTCTGGTGGCCGTCGCATCGCTGGTCGTGGTTGCCGGGCTCGTGGCCGGCTGGCGGACGGACAGCCCCCGGCGCCGGCTGAGGGCGCTCGAGCCGCCCACACGGTCCACGGGGTCCGCCGTTCGAGCCGCCGCACTGCTCGCCGGGGCAGCGGCGGCACTGCTCGTCGGCGGCTGGATGGGGATCGTGGCCGGCATCGGGATCGCGTACGGGCTCGACCGGGGTCTGCGCCGGCTGCCGTCGGGTGCGGCCCGCCAGGAGCGGGCTCGGGCCGCGGCCGACCTGCCGCTGGCCGCCGACCTGATGGCGGCCGCGTTGCGGGCCGGTGCGCCGGTCGACCGCGCAGCCGATGCGGTGGGGAAGGCGATCGGCGGCCCGCTGGGCGTCCGGCTCGTGCGGGCCGGACGAGCACTGCGCCTCGGTGCGACCCCGGACGAGGCATGGGGCTATCTCGCGGGTGTTGCCGAGGCCGATCGGCTGGTACGTGCCGCGGTCCGCAGCAGCGCGAGCGGTGCGGCTCTGGCCGGTGCCCTGTCGCGGCTCGCCGACGACCTTCGGTCCACACGGGCCACCGCCGCCGACGCCGCGGCCCGGCGCGCGGGTGTGCTCGTCGTACTGCCGCTGGGCCTGTGCTTCCTGCCCGCGTTCGTGCTCGCCGGCCTGGTGCCGGTCATCGTCGCCGTGCTCGACAACGTCTGGTGAAAGGAAGGAACATGCGCAGACTCCGAAGACAGCTCCACCGAGACGCCGGGATGAACACCGCCGAGTACGCGGTCGGCACGATCGCCGCCGTCGCGTTCGCCGGCATCCTGCTCAAGGTGGTCACGTCGGGTTCCGTCCAGGCCGCCTTGGCCGCGCTCATCGACCGGGCACTGCGGTGAGGCGCCGGGACGCGGGTTCGGCTACGGCCGAGTTGGCAGTCGGGTTACCGGCGCTGGTGGCATTGCTGCTGGCCGGGCTCACCGCGGTCAGCGCGGTGACGACCCAGCTGGGCTGCGTGTCGGCGGCCCGCGATGCGGCGCTGGCGGCGGCTCGTGGCGAAGCTGGCGACGAGGCGGGACGGCGTACCGCGCCGGCTGGCGCGACGGTCAGCGTGACGCGCGACGGCGACACGGTACGCGCGAGCGTGCGTGCGCCGGTCCGACCGCTCGGCGGCCTGCTGCCACGGCTGTCCGTTTCGGCCAGCGCGGTCGCCGCGGTCGAGCCGGGTACCGGATGACGAGTAGGGATCGAGGGGCGGCGAGTGTGTGGCTGCTCGCCGCCGGCCTCGTACTCGTGCTGGCCGGAGGGTTCGGCGCGGCCATCGGGTCGGCTACGGTCGCGCGGCACCGGGCACAGGCCGCCGCGGACCTCGGTGCGCTGGCCGGCGCGATGCGGGCGGTGTACGGCAGCGGAGTGGCCTGCGCGCAGGCACGGCGGATCGTCACGGCCAACGGTGCCGAGCAGAGCGCCTGCCGGCTCGACGGGCTGGACGTCACGGTGACGGCCCGAGTACGAGTCGCTGTGGGCACCGCGTCGGCTACTTCGAGGGCCGGTTCGGTACCGGTGGCCGGGGGCAATAGCCAACTCTGCGAAGATCTAGGAGGAGGACGCGTCGCGGTCGCTGACGCGCGGTGGTTAGATCCCGAGAGGGGCTCCGAACCTGGGAGGTACCGAATGGATCTTTCGCTGTCGACCCGCACCGTCGCCGACCACACGGTGCTCCAGGTCGGTGGCGAAGTCGACGTCTACACGGCACCGCGACTCCGGGAGCGGCTTGTCGAGCTCGTCGACGGCGGCGCCCGCAAGGTCGTAGTGGATCTTGGTCGCGTCGAGTTCCTGGACTCCACAGGGCTCGGCGTGCTCGTCGGCGCGCACAAACGGCTGCGCGCCGCCGGAGGCAGTCTGGCCCTGGTCTGCGCCCGCGAACCGCTGCTCAAAATCTTCCGGATCACCGCGCTGGATCAGGTGTTTCCGCTGTACGACAGCGTGGACACCGCTACCGCAGCGGGCGTTGACGGCCAGGCCACTTAAGGTATGGCGACGGTCCGACTGTCGTTCTCGCCCGAGCCGGCGCATGTCCGCACGGTGCGGCTCGTCGGGGTGGCCGTCGCACGCCGGGCCGGCGTTCCCGAGGACCTGCTCGACGAGGTACGGCTCGCGGTGGGTGAAGCGTGTTCCCGCGCCGTCGCACTGCACCAGCGGCACGGGCTCCGTGACCTGGTAGCTGTTGAAATGACTGATACGTCCGATTTTGTTGTCAGGGTGATCGACCGAGCGCCGGCCGACGGTCCGGCCGTTCCCACTGGTCCACTAATGTCGCCGGATGGATTGTCGGAGGAGGCCGTCGCGTTCGGCATGGGACTCGCCTTGTTGACCGGTCTCGTCGACAACCTCGAGGTACGGCGCGGGACCGACGGGGTGGGCACCGAGGTCAGGATGAGCTGGCAACAACGCTGAGCGTCCGTTAAGCACACGGTGGCCCAGGGTGTGAGCCCGAACACGGCCTGCGGCTAAAGTACGAGGTCATCTGCAATTAACCTGGAGGACATAGATGTCCGTGGAAAGCCTCGCCGCCGAGGCCGGCGAGCTGTCCCTGGCAGGTCGGAACCTGACCTTTGTCGTCATCGCCGCGGTGATCGCTCTCGTGGCGCTGGGGTTCGCGGCCGCGCTCGTGCGAGCGGTGCTGGCCACCGGCACGGGTACGAAGAAAATGCAGGAGATCGCCGGCGCCGTGCAAGAAGGCGCGATGGCTTACCTGACTCGCCAGTTCAAGACCCTCGCCGTGTTCGTCGTCATCGCGGTGGCGCTGCTGTTCCTGCTGCCGGTCAGCGACGCGGGCGGCTCGGAGACCGCCGTCAAGATCGGTCGTTCGGCGTTCTTCGTCGTCGGCGCGGTGTTCAGCGCGTTCATCGGCGGTGCCGGAATGGCCCTGGCCACCCGCGCCAACGTGCGCGTCGCGGCGGCGGCCCGGGAGTCCGGCGGGCGCGAGAAGGCCATGCAGATCGCGTTCCGTACCGGTGGGGTGGTCGGGTTCCTCACCGTCGGGCTGGGACTGTTCGGGGCGTCGCTGGTCGTCATGATCTACGAGAGCGACGCGCCGATCGTGCTGGAGGGCTTCGGCTTCGGTGCCGCGTTGCTCGCGATGTTCATGCGGGTCGGTGGCGGCATCTTCACCAAGGCCGCGGACGTCGGTGCCGACCTGGTCGGCAAGATCGAGAAGAACATTCCCGAGGACGACCCGCGCAACGCGGCGGTGATCGCGGACAACGTCGGCGACAACGTCGGTGATTGCGCTGGTATGGCGGCCGACCTGTTCGAGTCGTACGCCGTCACGCTCGTCGCCGCTCTGATCCTCGGCAAGGTGGCGTTCGGCGCCGAAGGCCTGGTCTTCCCGCTGATCGTGGCGACGATCGGCGTACTCGTGGCGATCGTCGGGGTCTTCATCACCCGGCTGCGGCGGTCGGACCGCTCCGGCTTGACGGCGATCAACCGGGCGTTCTTCCTGTCCGCCGCGCTCTCGGCGGTCCTCGTCGCGGGGGCGTCCTTCCTCTTCCTGCCCTCGGACTTCGCCGATCTGGACCTGTTCGAAGGACGGGCCGACATCGCGATCCCGAGCGGCAACCCGCAGCTGATCGCGATCGGCTCGGTGGTCATCGGTATCGTGCTCGCGGCCGTGATCCAGGCGCTCACCGGCTACTTCACCGAGACGCGACGGCGTCCGGTCCAGGACATCGGCAAGACCTCGCTGACCGGCCCGGCGACGGTGATCCTCGCCGGGGTCAGCGTCGGGTTCGAGTCGGCGGTGTACTCCGCGCTGGTCATCGCGGCCGCCGTGTACGGCGCCTACCTGGTGGGCGGCTCGGTGGCGCTGTTCGCGGTCGCCCTGGCCGGCACGGGCCTGCTGACCACGGTCGGCGTGATCGTGGCCATGGACACGTTCGGTCCGATTTCGGACAACGCCCAGGGTATCGCCGAGATGTCTGGCGACATCGACTCCGACGGCTCTCGGACGCTCACCGAACTCGACGCTGTCGGCAACACCACCAAGGCCATCACCAAGGGCATCGCGATCGCCACCGCGGTCCTCGCCGCCACCGCGCTGTTCGGCTCGTACACCAGCAGCATGGGTTCGTCGCTCGCGCAGGCCGGCGTGGGCGATCTGGCCCGCACGATCGCCAGCACGCTCGACGTGTCGAACCCGAAGAACCTCGTGGGCCTGCTCATCGGCTCCGCGGTCGTGTTCCTGTTCTCCGGGCTGGCCATCAACGCGGTGTCGCGCTCGGCCGGTGCGGTGGTGTTCGAGGTACGCCGGCAGTTCCGCGAGCTACCCGGGATCATGGACGGCTCCCAGCGACCGCAGTACGGCAAGGTGGTCGACATCTGCACCCGCGATGCCCAGCGTGAGCTGATGACGCCGGGTCTGCTGGCCATCATGGCTCCCGTCGCGGTCGGCTTCGGCCTCGGCGCCGGCCCGCTGGCGGCGTACCTCGCCGGAGCGATCGGCACCGGCACGCTGATGGCGGTCTTCCTGGCGAACTCCGGTGGTGCCTGGGACAACGCGAAGAAGATGGTCGAGGACGGGGCGCACGGCGGCAAGGGCTCGCCGGCGCACGCCGCCACGATCATCGGCGACACAGTGGGCGACCCGTTCAAGGACACCGCCGGCCCGGCCATCAACCCGCTGCTCAAGGTGATGAACCTGGTGTCGCTGCTGATCGCGCCGGCCGTGGTGACGTACTCCGTCGGGACGAGCGCGAACAAGGCGGTGACGATCCCGCTCGCGGTGGGCGCGACGTTGGTGATCATCGCGGCTGTCTTCTTCAGCAAGCGCAAGCCGATCGCCATGTCCGACTCCAACGAGTCCGAGGACGAGAAGAGCGAGTCGGTCAGCGCTTAGATAACTGAGGTGCGGTCGCTTCGGCGGCCGCACCTTGTTATTGCGGGGTGCGATGCCTGGGGGCGACCTGCGGTAGCACCATCGTGGGGGCCTCCGGTGCCGTGTAGCCGGGATCCACCAACGCCATCTCGGGCTCGCTCTCGCGGGAGCGCTGGATCAGCAGCCAGCCGACCACCACGCCACCCATGACCAGCAGCACGGCGCCGAACAGGTAGATCGGCCAGATCGTGCCGAGGTCATTGGACGTGGATGCCGCCCGGGCCTCCGGTGCCGTACCGCCGCCGGCCAATCCGCTGGGCTCGTTGCCGAACGTAGGCAGCGCAGTGGGCTCGGCGCTCGCCGTCGGCCCGGTCGCGCTCACGAGCACGCTCCGGCTACCGCTGGCGATGTCCCGCCTCCGGAAGCGATCCTCCTGTATGCCCTGCGCCTCGATGCGGATCGTGATCTTCCGGTTCGGCGCTCCGGTCAGGACACTGAGCTGGTAGTCGCGGGTCAGGTGGCCGTCCCGGGTGAGGGTGAGCGAGGTCTGGTCCTGGAAGGTGACCGTCGTCGACCGACCGAATCCGAACAGCTCCCGGCCGGCCCCGTTGAGCTGGATTTGGTCCCGCCGGAGCCCGGATACGACGATCTGGAACTGGACGTTGTGGTACGCCGCCCGCTCGTCGTTGTCGAGGACCGCCTGGAAGTCGCCCGGACTGCCCCCGGCCACCACGGTCTCCGGCCCTTCGACGTCGAGGTCGGCTTCGGCGTACGCCGGGGCGACGCTGACCAGCAGAGCGGTCACCAGCACGCCGGACAAGACAGCCAGGCGCGGTATGAACCTGGGCCTTCCGGACATTAGGTCACCTCCGACGTACAAAACAAACGACCGTAGACTATCGCGACGCTCGGCCCAACGCTCGAACAGTCGTACGCTGTCGCGCATGCGTACGCCGCGCAGGATCTTCACGGTGGTGCTCCTCGGGCTGGTCCTCGGCTCGTGCGGCGGCGGTCCGGCGGCGGGCGGTTGGGCGGCGACGGTCTGCCAGGCGCTCGGACCGTGGCGCAACACGATCTCCTCGCTCACCGAGCGAGCCCAGCAGCAGATGGCCGCCGCGACCACCCCGGCGCAGGCGAAGGAGAACCTCGTCCACCTGTTCGGGGGCGCCGAGCAGGCCACGGAGACGGCTCGGGCGCGGATCGAGGCTGCCGGAGTGCCCGATGTGGACGGTGGGGAGGCGATCGCGCGGGAGTTCATCGCCGCGCTGACCGCGATGCGCGACGCGTACGGCCGCGCGAAGTCCACCATCGACGGCCTGGCCACCGGCGACGCGACCGTCTTCTACGACGGGGTCGAGGCCGCGATGACGACCCTGAACGAGGAATACGCCCGAAGCAAGTTGGACACCACGAAGATCTCGTCCGTCGAGCTGCGCCGGGCATTCGACGAGGTGCCGGAGTGCCAGTGAGCAACCGGCAGTTGTCGTTGTTCGGCGTCGAGGCGGCCGACCCGGTACCGGAGGACCTCGAGGGCCTCCTCGCCGGGCCGGGACAGATCGTGCGGATGGGCGGGACGGCACGCGTGTCGATCGTCGTCGACGCGGCATGGCGGGTACACGTACTCGTCGACGAGTTCGCCGCCCGCGGGCTCGGCGCGACCTGGGTCTCCACTGTGGATAGCCACTTCGGCGTGCGGTCGGCGTACTCCACCGGCCTCGCCCCGATGGCCACCGCCTGGCTCCGCGGCGCGGTGAAGATGCCCCCGCCCGGCTTCGGGCTGGACGGTCGGCGGCTACGGCTGTGGCTGGCTGCCGCCGGTGGCCCGGATCCGACCGGCGGGTTCGTCCTGCGGCTCGGCGCGTCGGACGAGCCGTCCTGGGCGCCGGTCGGTGCGGCGCTCGCCGGTATCGGGCTCACCGGCGCGCTGCTGTCGGGGCGTGGCGCCGGACCGGCGTACCGGATCGAGGGACGCCGCCGGCTCGCCCGACTTGCCGAACTAGTGGGCGACCCGCCCGAGTTAGCGCCGGCCGGTGTTTGGCCGCGCTAGGGGCGGTCGCCCGCCGATCAAGGAGTTGTGCACGCGTTTTGGAGATCCAAACGTGGGCACAAGGCCTTGATCGACGAGGGGGGATGCGAGTCACGGTTGACGATGGGTGTACCGTGGCGCCCGTTCGGCGTGTGTCGGGCGGCAGAGCGGCCGGGAGCATTGGAAGCAACCGGACACGCCGGACACGCGTTACGTTGGACAACCGCTGACGCACCGCTACCGGGGAGTACCGTGCCGAGTTCCACCAAGAGCAGCCGTCTGGTCATCGTCGAGTCCCCGGCGAAGGCCAAGACGATCTCCGGCTACCTGGGGCCGGGGTACGTCGTCGAGGCGAGCCTGGGTCACGTCCGTGACCTGCCTCGCAACGCGGCCGACGTGCCGGCGAAGTACAAGAAGGAGCCCTGGGCCCGGCTCGGCGTCGACGTCGACCACGACTTCGTGGCGCTCTACGTGGTCAGCCCGGATCGCAGGACCCAGATCGCCAAGCTGAAGAAGCTGACCGGCGAGGTCGACGAGGTCTACCTCGCGACAGACGAGGACCGCGAGGGCGAGGCCATCGCGTGGCACCTCGTCGAGACGCTGCGGCCGAAGGTACCGGTCAAGCGGATGGTGTTCCACGAGATCACCAAGGCGGCCATCGCCGAGGCCGTCGCCAACCCGCGGGACATCGACCGAGATCTCGTCGATGCGCAGGAGGCGAGGCGGATTCTCGACCGGCTGTACGGGTACGAGGTTTCGCCGGTGCTCTGGAAGAAGGTCATGCCGAAGCTCTCGGCCGGCCGCGTGCAGTCGGTGGCGACGCGGATCGTGGTCGAACGCGAGCGGCAGCGGATGGCGTTCCGCTCGGCGGACTACTGGGACATCACGGCAGTGCTGGCGCCGCTCGACGGGAAGTCCGACGGCCCGCGCAGCTTCTCGGCAACTCTGATCGCACTCGACGGCGACCGCATCGCCACCGGCAAGGACTTCGAGCCGACGACGGGTGCATTGCGACGGTCCGCGTCCGGTGTCGTCCAGCTCGACGAGGGCGGTGCCCGGGGACTCGCCGCGCGGCTCGAGGGGCGGCCGTTCACGGTCACCCGGGTCGAGGAGAAGCCGTACCGGCGCCGGCCGTACCCGCCGTTCATCACGTCCACCCTGCAGCAGGAGGCCGCCCGGAAGCTGCGGTTCTCCTCGGCGCAGACCATGCGCACGGCCCAGCGGCTGTACGAGAACGGCTACATCACCTATATGCGTACCGACTCGGTGAACCTCTCCGAGACGGCCATCGCCGCGGCCCGGCGGCAGATCGCCGACCTGTACGGCGAGCGCAGCGTCCCGCCGGAGCCGCGCCGCTACACCGGCAAGGTGAAGAACGCTCAGGAGGCACACGAGGCGATCCGACCGGCCGGCGACACGTTCCGCACCCCGGGCGAGGTAGCCAACGCACTGTCCACTGAGGAGTTCAAGCTCTACGAGCTGATCTGGCGGCGTACGCTCGCCTCCCAGATGACCGACGCGGTCGGGTCCTCGGTGTCGGTGCGCATCCGCGCGACCACTCTGTCCAATGAGGACTGTGACTTCGGCGCTACCGGCAAGACGATCACCGACCCGGGGTTCCTGCGGGTCTACGTGGAGTCCTCGGACGACGAGGACGCGGAGGCCGAGGACGCCGAGCGCCGGCTGCCGAACCTGACCCAAGGTCAGCGCTGTGACGCCGAGTCGCTCGAGGCGATCGGCCACACCACCCAGCCGCCGTCGCGGTACACCGAGGCATCGCTGGTCAAGGCCCTGGAAGAGCTGGGCATCGGCCGGCCCTCGACCTACGCGTCCATCATGGCCACGATCCAGGACCGGGGGTACGTGTTCAAGCGCGGCCAGGCGCTCGTACCGTCGTTCCTCGCGTTCGCCGTCGTCGGCCTGCTCGAGCAGTATTTCCCGCGACTGGTGGACTACAGCTTCACCGCGGCGATGGAGAACGAGCTGGACGAGATCGCGTCCGGCGACGCGGCAGCCCTGGACTTCCTCCGGTCGTTCTACTTTGGAGGGACGCTCGGCGAGGAGGGGTCGATCTCCCGCTCCGGTGGCCTGAAGCGCTTGGTCACCGAGCAGCTCAGCGAGATCGACGCACGCGGGGTGAACTCGATTCCGCTGTTCCGGGACGATGCCGGCCGGGATGTGGTCGTGCGCGTCGGCCGCTACGGTCCGTACCTTCAGCGCACCATGCCCGGGGAGGAGCCCGGCGAGGACGGCGACCGGGCCACGCTGCCGGAGGGCATCGCGCCGGACGAACTGACCCCGGAGAAGGTCGAGGAGCTGTTCGTCACCGGTACCGGTGAACGCAAGCTCGGCGAGCACCCGGAGACCGGTGAGCCCGTCGTCGTCAAGTCGGGCCGCTACGGGCCGTATGTGTCCACAGGGGACCGTAACGCGTCGCTGTTCCGGAGCCATCAACCGGACTCGCTCACCCTGGCGGACGCCCTGAAGCTGCTGTCGCTGCCGCGCATCGTCGGCGCCGCCCCGGACGGCGAGGAGATTCACGCCGCGTCCGGCCGGTACGGGCCATACGTCAAGAAGGGCAACGAGTTCCGCTCGCTGGAGACCGAGGAGCAGATCTTCACGGTCAGTCTCGACGAGGCGCTGGCCCTGCTCGCCGCGCCCAAGACCCGCGGGAGGCGGACCGCCGCGGCGCCGCTGCGTGAGCTCGGTACCGATCCGCTGACCGAGAAGCCTCTGGTCATCAAGGACGGCCGGTTCGGCGCTTACGTCACCGACGGGGAGACCAACGCGACCCTGCGCCGTGGCATGACCATCGAGGGGATTACGGTCGAGCAGGCGAGCGAGATGCTGGCCGAGAAGCGCGCCAAGGGCCCGGCCACGCCGCGCAAGAAGGCAGCGCCGGCGAAGAAGACGACAGCCGCGAAGAAGACCACCGCGGCCAAGAAGACCGCGAAGAAGGCGGCGCCGAAGAAGGCAGCGCCAAAGAAGAAGAGCTAGCCGAGGGTACGGGTCAACGCCTCGGCCGCGGCCGCGACATGAGGCCCGACCTCGTCGATGTCGAGCGAGCCCAGGGCTACCACACCGATGCTGGCGTCCAGCGCCGGTACCGGTGCCGCCACGCCGACGGCGCCCGGCTGCAGCTCGCCGGCGGTCGACACGTACCCCGTCTCGCCGGCTCGCCCGGCCAGGATCGCCCGCCCAGCGGCCCCCCGATCGAGTGGGTGCCGGGAGCCGGTGCGGTACGCGACGTGGAACTGGGTCCAGCTCGGCTCGACCACCGCGACCGCCACCGCCTCGTCGCCCTCGGCCATCGTGAGGTGCGCGGTCGCCCCGACCTGCTCGGCGAGCCGGCGCAGGGTGGGCATGGCCGCCTCGGCCAGTACCGGCTGGGCGCGCCGGGCCAGGTGCAGCACCCCGGCGGCCAACCGGAGCCGACCGGCCGGATCGCGGCGGATCATGCCGTGCTCGGCCAGCGTGCTGACCAGCCGGTAGACGACCGCCCGGCCGACGCCGAGGCGGGCGGCCGCCTCGCTGATGGACAGGCCGTTGGGCGTGTCCGCGACCAGATGCAGCAGGCGCAGTCCACGATCGAGCGTCTGCGCGGTCTCGCTCACCCTCGGCAGGGTACGGCCCAGGCATCCCGGATACCCTTTGAGGGTGACGCTCCGGCTGTATGACACCGCGACCCGCTCGGTGCGGGACTTCGTCCCGCGGATACCCGGCCAGGTGGGCATCTACCTGTGTGGTGTCACTGTCCAGTCCACGCCGCATATCGGGCACCTCCGCTCCGGCGTGAACTACGACGTGCTGCGCCGTTGGCTCGAGCACACCGGCCACACGGTCACGTTGATCCGCAATATCACCGACGTCGACGACAAGGTGCTGGAGAAGGCGGTCGAGGCCGGCCGGCCGTTCTGGGGGCTGGCGTACGCGAACGAGCGGGTCCTCAGCTCGGCGTACGACGCGCTCGGGGTGCTGCCGCCGACCTACGAACCCCGGGCCACCGGGCACGTGCCGGAGATGCACGAGCTCATCCTGAAGCTCATCGAGGGCGGGCACGCGTACCCGGCCGACGATGGTTCGGGCGATGTCTACTTCGACGTGAAGTCGTACTCGGACTATGGGGCCCTGTCCGGACAGCGACCGGACGCGATGCAGAGCGCCGACGACGGACCCGATCGTGCCAAGCGCGACGCCCGCGACTTCGCGCTGTGGAAGGGCGCGAAGCCGGACGAGGCAGTGGAGGCCCAGTGGCCCAGCCCGTGGGGTCGCGGCCGCCCGGGCTGGCACATCGAGTGCTCCGCGATGTGCTGGCGGTACCTCGGCCCGGAGTTCGACATCCACGGCGGCGGGCTCGACCTGGTCTTCCCGCACCACGAGAACGAGATCGCCCAGTCGCGCGCGGCGGGGCTGCCGTTCGCGCGCTACTGGGTGCACCACGGGCTGCTCAACCTCGGCGAGACCAAGATGAGCAAGTCAGTGGGTAACGTGCTCGACCTGGACGCGGTGACCGCGCTGGGGATCCGGCCGGTGGAGCTGCGCTACTACCTGGCGGCGCCGCACTACCGCTCGCGGATCGACTACTCCGACGAGTCGCTGCGCGAGGCCGCGGCGGGCTACCGCCGGCTCGAGGGCTTCGTCCAGCGCGCCGCCGAGCGCCTCGGCGCGGGCGAGCTCGGCCCACTGTGCGCGGACTTCGTCGAGGCCATGGACGACGACCTCAACACATCGCGGGCCCTGGCGAGCGTGCACGACGTCGTACGCGACGGAAACACCGCGCTCGCCGACGGAAACGACGACGCGGCGCGCGGCGCGCTCGGCAGCGCGCGGGCGATGCTCGCGGTACTCGGTCTCGACCCACTAGATCCACAGTGGACTGCGGTGGACGCCGGCGCCGGCCTGCGTGCGGTCGTCGACGCGCTGGTCTCGCTGGCGCTCGAGCAGCGCAACCAAGCCCGCGCTCGCAAGGACTGGGCGGCCGCCGACGCGATCCGGGATCAGCTCAAGCACGCCGGCGTGGTCGTCGAGGACACCCCGCACGGTCCACGATGGACGTTGGACGATGGCCGGTAACTCGCAGCGGCGCGGACGCCGCACGTCGAGTAAGGCCGGACCGCTCAAGGGATCCGGCGGGCAGCGCCGGGCCGGTCTGAAGGGCCGCGGCCGTACGCTGCCGGCCGACGAGCGGCCCTGGCACAAGGGGTACTCCGGCGACGAACCGCTGCCCGACCGCACGGCCTGGAAGCAGGAGAAGGAGCGGCGGGCCGCGGCGGCGCAGGGCCGCGCGCCGAAGGTCGGTACCCCCGGCTCGAAGCGGACCAGCAGCGCTCCGCGGGTCGCGCCGGGGCGCCGCGCCGCGCCCCCGAAGGACGCCCCGGAACTGCTGGTGGGGCGCAACCCGGTCGTCGAGGCGCTACGCGCTCAGGTGCCGGTGACCGCGTTCTACATCGCCCAGGGCATCGAAATCGACGACCGCGTCAACGAGGCGGTACGCATCGCCGGCAACCGCGGTATCGCGATCCTCGAGGTGTCCCGAGGTGAGCTCGACCGGATGACCGGCGGCATCCTGCACCAGGGGATCGCGGTCGCGGTACCGCCGTTCGGGTACGAGCCGTTCGAGGACCTACTCGCGGCCGCGGCCGAACACCCGCAGCCGTTGCTCGTGGCGCTGGACGGGGTGACCGATCCCCGTAACCTGGGCGCGGTGGTCCGGTCGGCGGCGGCGTTCGGCGCGCAGGGCGTATTCCTGCCCGAGCGGCGGTCGGCCGGGATGACCGCTACCGCGTGGCGCACCAGCGCCGGAGCGGCAGCCCGGCTGCCGGTGGCCCGGGTGACGAATCTGACCCGGGCGTTGAAGGCATGCCAGGAGCGGGGCATGTTCACGGTCGGTCTGGACGCCGACGGCGAGACGTCGCTGTACGACCTCGAGGCCGCGGTCGGGCCGCTCGTCGTGGTGGTCGGCTCGGAGGGGCGTGGCCTGTCTCGTCTCGTCACTGCTACCTGTGACCTGACGGTCGGCATTCCGACAACGTCCACTGTGGAGTCGTTGAACGCCAGCGTGGCCGCTGCCGTCGCGCTCGCCGAGGTCGCCCGGCGCCGCGCCGCTTAACGACTCGATCCGCGGCGGGCCACCGCGTGCAGGGCGAGGATGACGTAGCCCGCCAGGATCGGTGCGGTGATCGGGACCATCGCGGACAGCAGGACCGCGACGCCGATCACCCCGCCGACGGCGAGCGCCCGGAGCGGGTGGCTGGAGGCCATTGCCCAGGCTCGACGTGCGGCTGGCAACCATCCACTGGCACCGGTCCGGCCGATCTCGACGACCGCGATCCCGGCCACGCCGGCCAGCGCGATCGCCACGAGCAGCGTCACGACGAAGACCACGGCGCCACCCGGTACCGCACCGGTGCGCGTCGCCCAGAGGTCGAGACCGAGCAGCACAGCGGCGACGAGGGCGATCAGCGTGACCGGTACCCCCGGCAAAATCGCCCGGGCATAGCGCCGCGCGGTGGTCGCCAGCTCGGGCCAGCGACCATCGGTGTACCGGTCATGGATGGCCGCGCTCGCGGTCGCCACCGCGGCTCCGGCCGTCACGACCGGCAGCGACGCGACGATGACGAGGATTCCGACGAACGCAAGGTCGGCGGCGTCGCGCAGGGTGTCCCGCCAGTCCGCTCGGCGGGCGGGGACGGGGTCGTCAGCCCTTGAGACCACTGGTGTTGATCCCCTCGACCAGCATCCGCTGGAACGCGACGAAGAACAGGAACACCGGCAGCAGCGAGAGTACCGACATGGCGAACATCGGCCCGACCGAACTCTGCCCGGTCGAGTCGATGAACAGCGTCATCGCCACCGGCACGGTGTACTTCTCCAGATCGCTGAGGTAGACGAGCTGGCGGAAGAACTCGTTCCAGGTCCAGATGAACGAGAAGATCGCGGTGGTGACGAGCGCCGGACGGCTCAACGGCAGCAGGACGTACCGGAAGACGCCGAACGGGCCGCAGCCGTCGATCCGAGCCGCGTCGTCCAGCTCGCGCGGGATGCCGCGCATGAACTGGACCATCAGGAAGACGAAGAACGCCTCGGTGGCCAGGAAGTGCGGTACGACCAGCGGGGCGATCGTGCCGACCCAGCCGAACGTCTTGAACAGGATGAACTGCGGAATGATCAGTACGTGGCCGGGCAGCAACAGCGTGCCGATCATGATGGCGAACCACATTCCCCGCAACGGGAAACGCAGCCGGGCAAAGGCGTACGCCGCGAACAGGCAGGAGATGATGTTGCCGATGATCGCCAGCGCCGCGATGAGCGCGCTGTTGAGGAAGAACCGGCCGAACGATACGTCGAAGTGGGTCCAGCCCTCCGAGTAGTTGCCTGGCGTGAATACGTCCGGGATGGCGGAGGTGTTCGACAGGATCTCCTGCTGAGACTTGAACGAGCTGCCGACCATCCACGCCAGCGGGTAGAGCACGATCGCCAGGATCACCAGCAGGACGACCAGCCGGGCGGCTTCCTGAAGGGCACCGCGAGCCCGTTCCGGAGTCGAAGCCGCGGCCGTTTCCGTGATGGTCACCGGTCGTCTCCGTCCGCGTAGTGGACCCAGTACCGGCCCGTGCTGAAGAAGATGGCGGTGATCACCGCGATCGCGGCGAGGAACACCCAGGCCATCGCGGCCGCGTAGCCCATCTCGTACTCGGTGAACCCTTTGATGTAGAGGTTCAACGTGTACATCAGCGTCGAGTCGATGGGTCCGCCGGTGCCGCCGCTGATGACGAACGCCGCGGTGAAGCCCTGGAACCCGTGGATGGTCTCCAGTACCAGGTTGAAGAAGATGACCGGGGACAGCATCGGCAAAGTGATGTGCCAGAACCTGCGCATCCGGCCGGCGCCGTCGACCGCGGCCGCCTCGTACAGCTCGGTGGGGATCTGCTTGAGGCCGGCCAGGAAGATGACCATCGGGGCACCGAACTGCCAGATCGCCAGCACCATCAGGGTGCCGAGCGCCCAGGTCGGGTCGTTGACCCAGGGCTGGCCCTGGATGCCGAAGATGCCGAGAAAGCCGTTGACCGCGCCTTCCCGGTTGAACATGCTGCGCCAGATCATCGCCAGTGCAACGCTGCTGCCGAGCAGCGACGGCAGGTAGAACAGCCCGCGGAACACACCCACGCCGCGCCGCTCGCGGTTGAGCAACAGGGCAACCCCGAGCGCGGCGGCCAGCTTGAGCGGCACGGCGATCAGCGCGAACTTGACCGTCACCTGTACGGCGTGCCAGTACGACTGGTCCTGGGTGAACATCCGCCGGTAGTTGGCCAGCCCGACCCACTTCACCTCGTTCAACGGGGTCAGGACCTCGTAGTCGGTGAAGCTCAGGTACAGCGAGATGAGCATCGGGATGGCCGTGATGCCGAGCAGGCCGAGGAGCCAGGGCGACAGGAAGACGTACCCGGCGAGGCCCTCCCGCCGCGGCCCCCGTCCGCGCCCCCGCCGTCGGGCGGGGGCGCGGGCGGGCCGTTGCGGCTCGACCGTCGGCGAGGGTGCCGTGGTCAGTGCCATTACTTCGCCAGGGCCGCCTTGACCACGGCCAGGAAGTCCGCCGCGGCCTTCTCCGGAGTAGCCCGGTTGAACTGCACGTTCTCCGCCGCCTTGATGAGCTCGGAACGCATCGTGCTGTGGCCCTTCGGCGGCACCTGCGGCGCCTGGCCGAACTTGCCCGCCAGCTCGTTCTCGACCTGGATCGACAGCTTCATCGCCGGGTCGGTCACGCTGTCGTTGACGGCCTTGCGAACGTCCAGGTTGGACGGTAGGCCGCGGTCGGTGCCGAGTACCTTGCCGGCCTCGACGTCGTTGGCGAGGAAGTTGATGACGTCGACCGCCACGTCCTTCGCCGCGCAGTTCTTGAAGACGGACAGGTACATCGACGCGCGGCCCCACTGTGCGCTCGGGTTGCCGGGGTACGAGATGACACCCAGCTCGTCCTTGGTGTTCTTCTTCAGCTCCGGCATCTGGTTGACCCATACCCAGGAGGTAGCGGCCTTGCCGGTGACGACGAGCTGCTTGGTGATGTCGGTCGCGTTGCCCTCGTGGATGACGTCCGGCGTGGGCGTGGCGCCGCGGTCCCGGGCGCCCTTCCACAGGGTGAACCACGCCGCCACGTCGGCCTCGGTGAAGCCGGGCTCCTTACCCTTGTACAGATCCTTGCCCTGCTGGCGCAGCCAAACCCAGAACGCCTTGTAGTCGGCGCTCGGGTCCATCGTGCCGGGTACCTTGGCGACCTTCGAGACGTTCTCCGCCCAGGTGATGAACTCTTCCCAGCTCATCCCGACCGTCGGCTCCGGCAGGTTGTTCTTCTGCAGCAGGGTCTTGTTGTAGACGAGCCCCTGGGTGTTCTCACCGAACGCGACACCGGCCAGCTTGCCGTCCACCACGCCGTACTTCCACAGGCTCTCCGGGAACTTGGTCAGGTCGAGCTTGCCACTGTCCTTGTAGGACGTCAGGTCCAGGGTCGCGCCGCGGTCTGCGTACTCGGTCAGGTAGTTGTCGTCGATCTGGTAGATGCACGGCGCGTCGCCGCCGGTGATGAGCGTGGCCAGCTTGTCGAAGTAGCCCTGGTTGGCTTGCCAGGTCTTCTTGAATGTCACGTTCGGGTGCTTCGTGGTGTATAGCGCCAGCGCTTGCTCGGTCAGCTTGGCGCGGCCCTCGCCGCCCCACCAGAAGATGCTCAGCTCGACCGGATCGGTGGACTGCGGGCTCGGGCCGCCGGCGTTGTCGTTGCCACACGCGGCGGCGCCGAAAGCGAGAGGCAGCACCGCGACCGCGGCCACGAGGGCACGGAGGGCGCGGCGAGAGGTACGGTGGTCGCGCGCTGGCTGCGCGGTCACCGCCGGAGAGGTTGCGGGGTGCATGGCGCTCACTCCTTGGAGTAGGACGCGACGACTCCGGTGGCGGCCATAGCCGCGTTGCCCGGGCCCGCATGCGCGTGCGGGCCCGGGCCCGTCGAGTCGCGGATTACCAGGTGGGTTTGAAGAGATACCTGTGCGGTGGTGCGGCGGTCGTCCCCGGAGATGGTTCGTGCTCCGCCCCGTCCTAGCCGGGCGGACCAGGAACTGTCCTGCTGCAGGAGCATGTCGACGGCCGCCCGCCCGGCGGCCGCGGTTGGCGTGGCCACCGTCGTCAACTTGGGACGCGTGAGCCGGCTCAGCGCGATGTCGTCGATGCCGACCACGCTGATGTCCTCCGGCACGCGCAGCCCGAGGCGGTCGAGCCCTTCGATGAGCCCGATCGCCATGAGGTCGTTGTAGGCCAGTACGGCGGTGACTCCGGCGCGGCGTACGTGTTCCGCTGCCGCACCACCGCCTTCCTCGGTCGGCGCGTTCGGACCGAGCGTGGTGAGGGCGATGTCGGAGGCGCGTGCCGTACCGGTCGCCGCCCGCCGGATCTCGCGGTTGGTCCACGAGCCCCGCGGCCCGCCCAGCAGGGCGATGTCGCGGTGGCCCAGGGCTGACAGGTGTTCGACGGCGAGTCGTGCGCCGTGACCCACGTCCATGACGACCGCGGGTAGGCCTGCGACGAGGCGGTTGATGACGACGAGCGCCACCTCGCGGCTGAGCTGTTCGATCAGGCTGTTGTTCATGCGCGGGCTGCACAGCAGGATGCCGTCCACCTGCTTGGCCAACGCCAGCACCAACTCTTCCTCGACGAGCGCGTCCTCGTTCGTATCCGCGACGAAGACGTGGTAGTCACGATTGCGGGCCTGGCTCTCCGCGGCTTTGATCAGTGGTGGAAAGAACGGGTTGGCGATATCGGCCACGATCAGGCCGATATTGTGGGTGCGGCCGGTGATCAGCGCGCGGGCTGCCCGGTTCGGCCGGTAGCCGAGGTTCTCCGCGGTCGCCAGCACCCGGCTACGGGTGTCCGGATTGACCAGGTGCGGCGCCGAGAACGTCCGGGACACGGTGGAGATGTGCACGCCGGAGGCCCGCGCGACGTCTCGAATCGTGGCCGGCATTGCTGCCCTTCCGGTGGCCGTGGTCACTCAGTGGGCCAATTAATGCAAACGGTTGCGCGAGTGTCAACCAGTGAAAGTAACAGGTTAGTTTCAGGGCAGCCCCTTCGACGTGCATTTATCTCCGCAAAGAAGGGCGTTCTAGGGCAGTTTTGGTCGGGGCCGTTGACGAGAGTACCCCGCGCGTGGTTACTTCTCCTGCAAACCTTTGCATCGCGGAGAGGCAGACGCCGATGCGATACGCGATCGTGGGGACCGGCTCCCGCGCAGAGATGTACGTGCGCGCGCTGGCCGTCGATCGCACCGGTACCGCCGCCGACGCCGAGCTCGTGGCGCTCGCCGATGTCAACCCGCGGCGCGTCGAGGTATACAACCGGCTGCTGGTTTCACATAGCCGCGATCCGGTTCCGGCGTACCTGGCCAGCGACTTCCGGGCCATGCTCGACAAGGAGCAGGTCGACGTCGCGATAGTGTCCACAGTGGACAGGACGCACGACGAGTACATCGTCGCCGCGCTCGAAGCCGGACGGGACGCGATCACCGAGAAGCCGATGACGGTCGATGCCGCCCGCTGCCGGCGGATCCTCGACGCGGTGGAGCGTACCGGGCGCCGGGTCACCGTGACGTTCAACTATCGCTACAACCCGTTGCATGAGCGAGTGAAGGAGCTGCTCCGCGAGGGTGCGATCGGCGAGGTCGGCTCCGTGCACTTCGAGTGGCTGCTCGACGTCCAACACGGCGCTGACTACTTCCGCCGCTGGCACCGCGAGAAGGCCAACTCCGGCGGGCTGCTCGTGCACAAGGCCAGCCACCACTTCGACCTGGTCAACTGGTGGCTCGGCGCCGAGCCGGTCGAGGTGTACGCGTACGGCCGGCTGTTCGTGTACGGCGACGCGGGCGGGGAACGACACGGGTACGCCCGCGACTACGAGCGGGCCCATGGCGCCCCCGCGGCCGAGGACGACCCGTTCGCACTGCGGCTGGCCGACGACCCTCGCCTGCGCGAGCTGTACCTCGATGCCGAGGCCGAGGACGGGTACTTGCGGGACCGCAACGTCTTCGCCCCCGGCGTGACCATCGAGGACGACATGGCGGTACTCGTGCGCTACTCGACCGGCGCCACGATGACGTACCACCTCACGGCGTACGCGCCGTGGGAGGGCTACCGCATCGCGTTCAACGGCAGCCGCGGGCGATTGGAGCTGGACGTCGTCTCGAACGACCGGGTGCACGGGACTCCGCTCGATGGAGTGAGCCTGCGGGTGCGCGAGCTTTGGAAGGCGCCCGTCGACGTCGAGGTCCCCGGCTACGCCCGCGAGGGCCATGGCGGTGCGGATGCCCGGATGACCGCCATGCTGTTCGGCGGCCCGGACCAGCCGGCCGATCCGCTCGGGCGGAGCGCGAGCGAGCGGGACGGCGCCCTGTCCCTGCTGACCGGCTTGGCGGCGAACGCCTCGCTGGACAACGGCCGGCCGGTGCCGGTCGCCGACCTACTGGCGCTATGAAGGAGCGGGAGCCCGTGTCAGATCTGCTGTTCCCCGCCGATCCCACACAGCGCGCGTTGGCTCGCGAGCTCTACGCCCACGCGCGTAGCCTCCCGCTCATCTGTCCACACGGCCACGTCGATCCGGCGATCCTGGCCAACGACCTGCCGTTCCCCGATCCGGCTCGGCTCATCATCGTGCCAGACCACTACGTGACCCGGATGCTGCTCAGCCAAGGCATTCCACCGGACGCCCTCGGTGTGCCCACAGTGGACGGCAGTCCGGTCGAGGAGGACGGCCGGACCATCTGGCGTACCTTCGCGCGGCACTGGTACCTGTTCCGCGGCACGCCGTCCAGGCTGTGGCTGGAGCAGACCTTCACCGACGTGTTCGGCCTCCGTACGCCGCTGCGGCCCGACAACGCCGACGAGGTGTACGACGCGCTCGCCGCCCGGCTGGCCGAACCCGAGTTCCGACCGAGGGCCCTGTTCGAGCGGTTCAATATCGAGGTACTCGCCACCACCGAGTCCCCTTTGGACGACCTCGGGCAACACGCAAAGCTCGCCGCCGACGGTTGGAGCGGGCCTGGCGGTCGGGTCATCACCACCTTCCGCCCCGACGACGTGGTGGACATGGACTGGCCTGGCTGGGCCGAGCGAGTCGGCCGGCTGGGGGAAGTCGCCGGGGTCGACACCGGCGACTTCGCCGGCTACCTCGACGCGCTGCGTACCCGACGGGAGGCGTTCATCGCGGCCGGAGCCACCTCCTCGGATCACGGCCACCCGACGGCCCGGACACTCGTTCTCGACCCGGCGGACGCCGCCGCACTGTACGAGCGCGGGCTGCGCGGTGAGGCGAGCGCCGACGACGCGGAGGCGTTCCGCGCGCACATGCTGGTGGAGTTCGCCCGGATGTCCATTGCGGACGGTCTGGTGATGCAGCTGCACCCCGGCTCGGTACGCAACCACAACCGGTGGCTGCACGCCACCCACGGTCGGGACGTCGGCGGGGACATCCCGCAGGCGACCGACTACGTACACGGCCTCGCCCCGCTGCTCGAGGCGTACGGCGCCGACAGCCGGCTCCGGCTGGTGGTGTACACATTGGACGAGACCACGTTCACCCGCGAACTGGCCCCGCTGGCCGGCGGGTACCCCGCCCTGTACCTCGGCGCACCGTGGTGGTTTCTCGACTCACCGGAGGGCCTGCGCCGGTTCCGCGAAACCGTCACCGAGAGCGCCGGTTTCTACAACACCGCCGGGTTCGTCGACGACACGCGAGCCTTTTGCTCGATCCCGGTACGGCACGACGTCGCTCGCCGGATCGACGCGGGCTTCCTCGCCCGGCTGGTCGCCGAGGGCCGGTTGCCACTCGACGAAGCAGCGGAGACCATTGTGGACCTCGCGTACGAGCTGCCGAAGAAGATCTTCAAGGTGGGCGGATGAGTCGGATTCTCGCGGTCGATGTGCACGATGTCCGGTTCCCCACGGCCGCGGCCGGGGACGGGTCGGACTCGGTGAACCGCGGCGACTATTCGGCCACCTATGTGGAGCTGCGTACCGAGGACGGCCCGACCGGAGCCGGGCTCACATTCACCAACGGGCGCGGCAACGAGATCACCTGCGCGGCGGCTTCCGCTCTAGCCCACCATGTGACCGGGCGTACCGTCGAGGACATCTTCGACGAGCCCGTGGCGTTCTGGCGATCGTTGACGGCAGATCCCCAACTGCGTTGGCTCGGCCCGGAGAAGGGCGTCATCCATATGGCGACCGGCGCGCTGGTCAATGCGGTGTGGGACCTGCGCGCGAAGCTGGCCGGCGTACCGATCTGGCGCCTGCTCGCCGAGATGCCCGCCGCCGACCTCGTGCGGTGCGTCGACTTCCACCACATCAGCGATGCCATCACTCCCGACGAAGCCGTGGCGATCCTCGCCAAGGGCGAGGTGGGCATGGCCGACCGCGAGCGGGAGCTGGCGGCTACCGGTTTCCCCTCGTACACGACGTCGGTGGGCTGGCTCGGCTACCCGGACGAGAAGGTGCGGTCGCTGACCCGCGAGGCGTACGCCGCCGGCTGGCGCGCGATGAAGATGAAGGTCGGCGGTCCCCTCGAAGACGATGTCCGGCGGGCTCACCTGATCCGTACCGAGATCGGCCCGGACGCGCTGCTGATGATGGACGCCAACCAGATTTGGGACGTCGACGAGGCGATCGCGAACATGTCGTCGTTGGCCGCGGTCGACCCGTACTGGATCGAGGAGCCGACGCACGCCGACGACGTACTCGGGCACGCCCGCATCGCGCGCGCGGTAGCGCCGATCAGAGTCGCCACGGGCGAGGTGGCCGCGAACCGGGTCATCTTCAAACAACTCCTGCAGGCCGAGGCGATCGGCGTGTGTCAGGTCGACGCCTGCCGGGTGGGCGGCCTGAACGAGGTGCTGTCGATCCTGTTGCTGGCGGCCAAGTTCGGCGTACCGGTCTGCCCGCACGCGGGTGGGGTCGGGTTGTGTGAGTACGTGCAGCACCTGTCGGTCTTCGACTACCTGCGGGTGGGCTGTTCGCTCGACGGCCGCATGGTCGAGTACGTCGACCACCTGCACGAGCATTTCGTCGATCCGGTACGCGTCGAGGCCGGCCGCTACCGGATGCCGACCGCGCCCGGGTACAGCATCGCGATGAAGCCAACGTCGGTATCGCAGTACGCCTTTCCGGACGGTCCAGCGTGGCGATGACAGATCTTGCCCGCCTCGACCTGGACACCCTGCACCGGGTGCCGGTAGCCGCCCGCCCGCTGATCCAGCCGGGCTCGGTGCGACCGGGCATCGTCCACCTTGGACTCGGTG